>JBEDEC010000127.1:0-8763 GCA_041175905.1 Bacteroidota bacterium | reverse complement strand
GAGTTATATGTAATTATTAATACTTGAAGAGTTTATCTCTTTAAAGCACAAAAACCACCTCAAACGAGGTGGTTTTTTTATTTTACGGCTAGTTGATAAGAAGAGGGTAGCGCATTTTCAAATCGATTACCTTAAATTCTAATTTTGTATATACAAATTGAGTTAATCTGTCTATTTTCACTCTCCCATATTACCTCAAAAAAGTCAAACCAATGAGAATTCTTTTTATACTTCTATATTTTACTTCACTATCCATTTTTGGCCAAAAATTAAGCCCACTCGAAATAAATGAAATAGAAAAATCCGAAATTAAAGGCTCACTTTTAACATTGAGAGAATTTCTCCAAATGCCCAATGACGGGAATTATCCCACGCAAATTGAACCCAACCTGAAATGGTGTGAAAAAACATTTCAAGGGTTAGGGTTTAAGACCACAGAGATTGTATCGGATAAAATACCCCATTTATATGCTGAATTGATGACCGATACCCAAAAGACTACTGTCTTGTTTTACCTCCAAATCGACGGCCAACCCGTAGACAAATCAGCCTGGAATCAAAAAGATCCTTTTGACCCTGTAATTAAAAATCAAGCCGGAAATGAAATTTCATGGCAGGAGATTGAAAAAAACATTGACCCTGAATGGAAAATATTTGCGCGATCTACTTCCGATTCCAAAGGCCCCGCAATGTGTTTAATTTCTGCTTTAAACGCCCTTAAAAAAAGAAATATACTTCCTGAGTACAACGTAAAAGTCATTATGGATTTTCAGGAGGAGTTAAGTTCTCCCACCATCGCTGATTTAGTAAAAAAAAATCGTGCACTATTAGCAGCTGATCGCTTGGTGATCATGGATGGAACAAGACATATTTCTGATATACCCACTATTATGTTTGGCGCTAGAGGAATCGCCACACTAACCCTCACCGTTTTTGGTGCCAAAGAAAATCTGCACAGCGGGCAATATGGCAACTATGCGCCCAACCCGGCATTGAAATTAGCCAAACTTCTCGCAGGCATGAAGGACGATGACGGCCGCGTCACTATTCCGGGATTTTACGATGGAGTTACGATTACCGAGGCCGACAAAAAATCATTTGCAGAAATACCCGAGAACATAGCTGAAATAAACGCCGAAATCGGTATTGCTGAAGCAGAAAAAGTGGGAGAAACCTATCAAGAAGCCATGCAGTACCCCAGCTTAAACATCCGGGGTTTGCGCGCGTCCAACATTGGAAAACAAGTAACCACAACTATTCCCAATATGGCTATTGCCGAATTAGATTTACGGCTAGTACCCGAAACACCCGGACCGCGGCAAATAAACCTAATCAAAAAATATTTGACAGAACACGGCGTCACGTTAATCGATAGCCTACCCACAGATAAACAAAGAGCCCAATTTAAAACCTTGGCCACCCTCCAGCAAAAAGAAGGATCATTACCATTTCGAACTCCCATGGATTCTAAAATCGGGATTTGGTTATCCAAAGCAACCGAAAGAGCAGTGGGTAAATTTTTAAAAGTCCGTGCCACCGGTGGATCTCAACCCATGGCCTCCTTCATTGAAACCCTTCAAGTACCCGCCGTTTCACTCAGGATACCTAATCCGTACAACAACATCCACGCAGCGAACGAGAACATCAAAATCAAAAACTACGAGGAAGGCATTAAAATGTGTATCGCGCTTTTAACCCAGAAAGCAGATTAATGCATGCGTGTTAACCGACAAATCGCATCAGCCAACCTGAAATAATGCCGGCGTAAGTTCCTACAACATGGCTTAAAACGGCCAATAAAACTCCCACCGGTGCCAAGGAAGGATGAAAAGCCGCAGCCACTGCAGGCGCAGTAGCTACACCACCGATATTAGCCTGGCTACCTACTGCCACAAAAAAGAAAGGGGCTTTGATGATTTTGGCAGCTACAATCATGGAAAGGATATGTATCAGCATCCAAACGATAGCGACCGCAAGTAATCCTACATTAGCACCGATATTAAATAAATCTAATCGCATGCCAATCGTCATGATAAGAAAATAAATAAAGAGCGTAGCAAAATCAGTACTTCCTACCTTTTCCATTTTTCTGACAGAGGTAAATGATAATATGATACCTATCGTTGTCGCCAACAGAATTAGCCACAAGAATTGGGAAGCAAAAGGTTCTAAACCATGTGCCATGAGCCAGTCCTGGTGAGGCGCGAATAAATTTGATATAAAACCACTTCCCGCATGCGCTATAGCCGTACCCCCAAAGCCAATGCCCAAAATGAAAGACAAGTCTTTTAAATCGGCAGGCCTATCTTTTGTTTCTTTATACTTCAAGATACTCTTCTTGACATCTTCGATTAACGATGCATCCGCACCCAGCCACGCATCAATTTTTGCAGAAACACCAGCTCCATAAAACAAGAGCGCTGTCCATACATTCGCCACCAAGGCATCTATCACTAAAATGATGACAAATAGTTCCTCAGAACATCCATAAATCTCTTTTAAGGCTAGTTGGCTACTGCTACCTCCAATCCACGAACCGGTAATAGTCACCAAACCCTTCCAATAGCCTCCCTCCTGGGCTGCCAAATGAAAAGTCTCTGAAAATAACGATACGGTATATAAAGCAATGGGGCCACCAATAATGATTCCTAAAGTGCCCGTAAAAAAAATGATCAAGGCTTTATTTCCCAGCCCCAAAATAGCCCTCAAATTTGCAGTTGACAATAATAAAATCAGGGATGCTGGAAGCAAGTATTTGGTTGCGAAACCATATAATCCAGAATTTTCACCCTGGATAATATGGTAGCTATTCAGAAAGCCTGGGATCAAATAACAAAACAATAAGGGCGGAACGATGCCATATAATTTTTTCCAAAATGCATGATTGGATTCCGTACTATAAAAAAGCCCAGTCAATAGGATTAAAAATAAACCCGCGATAATGGCATCATTTTCGATTTGGAAATAATTCATGCACGTAAATGTTTAGATGAAGTACCCTATCTATATGCCAAACAAATACCAACGAGCCGCCTTGGAATTGACCATTTTATCACCATCATGGGCCACATCGGGCACCACAGCGATTTGATGGATTTTCTTTTTGGGAGAATAAAGTTGAATGTATTCGTAATAAAATTGACCGCGCTCTAAACGAAAACGACCTTGCATATTTCCTTCGCACGTCTTGTCCAAACTACTGTCATTCATATTGACATCTTTTTCACCGAGAATATACGTTATGTCTCGCTTCAAAAATTGTTGCTTAATCTTGTCAACACCTACGATTGAAGCATAGGGATTTAGCTTGTCCATTCCACGCGGGTAAACATTAAAACTGCTACATGCTATTACATCTGGCTTAACAAAAGTTACTCCCATATCTGTTCGAACAGGTCTACGCTCATCCAAATACATGTAGGTAGATGGATTCATGACGATGAAATTGAATGAATAGGCAGACAACATAGTGGGCAATGGGGTCATACCTACATAACGGGAAACAAACTGCCCTCCTGCTGAGTGACCAATGATAGTAATTTTTTTCAGACTTGGAAAAAGATTTTTATTACATGCTCGAGCAATCAACGAATCTACTAAACTAAAACTGCTGAATGTCTCATCCATCTTACGTTTGTCACTTGATACCGATTCATCTCCTATTCGCCAATTATTCTTTACCCAAAACAAATGCGATGCATCATGCTTGTGGTCCTCCAAATCTTTCTCCGAATTAAATTGGGGTGAAATAAATAAGGTTTCATTCCCTTTATTTGCTGCATTGACCGCTTTTTCTCCCCATTCATAGTAGTCCAAACCATTTCTTCTGGCGCCGTGTATATAAATAACCAATTGCTTAATATTTTTATTTTGCTCAGCAATTGGATGATTACTAGCATAACGAAAAGAATACGGTTTATCGTTCTTTTTAAACGTAAAGACATTAGGGCATGCTCTTTCGATTGCGGCTGGCTTTTCATCCTGGGCATTTCCGAATAAGGGAATGAAGAGGCATAGTGCAAGTATTTGAAGGAGTGATTTCATAGTTTTAAGGTCTGTTAAACAAAACCCTCCAAGCTAAAGTACTTGAAGGGCTTTGATCAAAATAAATTAAATAGTAGACTATTTATTGACTTCTGTAACGCTAAAAATTCCTGGATCTTTAGGTGCTTTTTCATTTGCACTTAATTCTGACTGAGCCACAACAAATCGCTGTGGATATTGATTAATGGTTGCAGAATTAAACGGAGGTAAAACAGCTATATCTTTTTCCTTCGAACCTAATCTTCTTAGGTCATCAAAAGCTAATAAACCTGTAAAACCAGAAACATATCTTTCCTCAATAATCTCACGAAGTAAAGCTCTATCCGTAGCGATTCCATCCAGGTTTTCCATCCCGCCATTTTCAAAGTCAGCTAAAGTATATGCATCGTATTTTAACGGATCCGTTGCGTTCAATTTAACAAACGCTTTACCTCCAGCTAAATAAGCTCTCAGTTTATTCAACTGAACAATACCTTCTGCTGTTTTACCAGCTCTAACGGCTGTTTCAGCTAAGATCAAAAGATTTTCTTCAGAGCCAACTAAGGTCATAGGTGTGTTGATAGCAGCGATACCTTTATTGCTTGTAGCAGATGACCCGTTGAAACTAATATAAGACAAACGCGCATTTTCCTGAGTTTTTGCGTTATTGCGTTTTGTTTTTAACATAACATCAAGATATGAACCGGTAAAACCCCAATACCCCCCGCGCTCATTAATCATTTTGTAGTTTAGGTTTTGGCTACCTACACCCAAAGCAGGTGGCGTATAAACTAAAGCGTCCGTTGGAACCATAACTCCTAATAAAGCTTGTTGATAAGCTTTATCGTATTCACGCGTATACATGTACAAACGAGCTTTTAATGTACGAGCAACTTTAATCCATTTTTGCGTATTTCCCGCCAACATCAAATCCTCTGGAACGGCAGTATTAGGTGCAGCACCGAGCTCCGTTATGGCCTCATCAAGCAAAATTTGCAACTGAGCAAAAACGAATTTTTGACCATCAAATTTAGGATCAGCAATTGCATCATTCGCTACTTCAGTGTAGGGAATATCTCCGAACAAGCTTGCCATGGTACCTAAAGTATTGGCTTCCAAAACCTTTGTAATCCCAGAATACTGTTTTGCTTTCGGGCTACCTGCAGTCTGCTGTCTTAGTAGTTGGGCTTGCTTAACAACACCCTGATACGCATTCTGCCAAATTCCATTGGTTTCCTCCGCAGAAAGATTATATTCAGCTAAACTTTTGTAGAGTAGAATTAATCCTTTAGTTTGTCCACTCCACATCCCGCCAATACGCGTCCCGTGTCCTGCCTGAACTGAAATATTGGCGAGTTCAATTCCTTTCAACAATAAAACGCCTGCCTCGAAGGAATCTGAGGAGATTTCATTGGGATTATCGTTGATTCCCTCAACAACTTTTTCGCACCCTACACTAAATATTAACACTAGCGCTAGAGCTATATATTTTATATTTTTCATCGTTTGAAATTAAAATTTTAAAAATTAAACTTCGCAGTAAATACCCACGAACGTGTACTTGGATTCGTAAAGTATTCAATACCAAATCCGTTATCAACACCGGATTGATTTACCTCAGGGTCAATTCCTTTTACCTTCGTCCAGATAAATAGATTTCTTCCCGAAACTGATAAATCTACCGAGTCAAATTTGGTCGCTTTTTTAAACTTCGCACCTCCCAAATTATATCCTAAAGAAACCTCACGAAGACGCGTCCAGCTACCATCAGTGATGGAGAATTCGTTAATCGCCGAACCACCTAATCCACCACCAAGTGTATTATACCAGTTTTCATCTAATAAAACTTCTCCTGCACCATAATCAAATAGATTACCTCTCAGCGTAGTTCCGGCTGGGAAAACTTTCCCTTGAGAGTTCTTGGTATCCTTCGTCAAGGTAACTTCATTACCTGTATCTACATACGTTCCAAAAGCATTTAATACAAATCGAGTTCTTTCTGCAAAATCGCCACCTTGGAATGTCTCAAACAATACATTGAAATTCAACTTTTTATAGTTTCCTCTAAGTCCCAGACCTCCTCTCCAGTCTGGATTGGGATCACCAATAATTCCCTGTTGGGGAGCGAGTTTAGGGAAACCATTTGCATCTAATGCTAAACTTCCATCATCATTTCTAAGTGCTTTACTAGAGAATAAAATACCTAATGGCTGACCCACGATCGCATTGGAAGTGATAGATTGATCTGTCAAGGCCACTCTTTCTGCTCCGGCCAAGTCTAATACTTTGTTTCTGTTATTGTTCCAGTTTCCGTACAACTCTAAACCATAATTTGTTTGCGCTAAAATCTTATACCCCAAATCTATCTCTAGACCTCGGTTTTCCATTCTACCAGCATTCGCATACTTGGATAGAAATCCTGAGCTTGGAGATAAATTAACAGCAAGAAGAATATCCTTAATTTCATTTTTATAGTACGTTAAACCAACACTTAAACGGTCTTTGAAGAAACGTAAATCTGTACCAAACTCCATTTCTGTTTTAATTTCAGGTCTAAGTACATTATTTCCTTGGTCATCATTTAGCCTGAACCCCCCTCCAAACTCATTAATATCCAATGCATCATCGTACGTTGAATAAGAGAAATTCTCATACGTTGTTCCAAACCTGTAGGCCGTTGGTTGTACCCCCACTTGTCCATAAGACATTCTTAATTTACCAAATGAAAGAACTTTATTGGTCATATTGGGCAATTGTGAAAACTGCCAAGCTAAATCCATGGAAGGGTAAAAATAAGCCCCTTTTATAGTGGATGCCGCTTCCTGAGTACCTGATAAATTTAGATATACTTGTTTATAGAAATCAAACGCAAAAATGGAATACAATCTATTTGACCTAACATGGTTTGTATTGTTAGAAACCTCAAAAGGGGCAACGCTATTGGTAAATGATTGGATTCGACTATTCACCAAAAAGTTTCGCGAAGCGGCATACATACTATTTCTTTGACGGTCGTTCATGTTATAACCTACTGTTGCGTTAAATCCAATTTTATCCGGAACTAAATCAGGGAAATCGGCACGTGCAATCGCATCTACGTTAATTTCCGAATTAATGAAGTTTTCATTGTCTAAGCGACCATTGTTAAAACTTGCTGAACCTACTGGGGCAAAGTAAACACGTTTGTCTACATAGGTATCGATACCACCGCGCAAGTCGATATTAAGCCAACTGATTGGATTGATATTTAAGTTCGTATTTGCATTAAAGCGATTAACGACTGAAGTTGCTTCTTGCTCATTAATGGTCCACAATGCATTATTAAAAAATGGATTTACATTATTTCCTAAATAACGTCTGTAACTTCTTTGTCTACCTTCTGTAGGTACACCCGTGCTAGAAAAATGTGTACCAATGTAAGCTGTTTGATCAAAATCAGCTGGCTGACGAAGTAGTCCTAAATAGAGACCTGCCGTATTTGAGTTTTGCTGAACACGATTACTACTTGTGCGAATGTAGTTCGCTTTGGTAGTTAAATTCATATTATTGGTAAAGAACGTCTGATTGTTAAATCGCATCGTAAATCGATCATAATCGCTATTCTTAATGATACCCTCTTGTCCGAGGTATCCTAAACTAAAAAAGTTCGTTGTTTTTCCACTTCCGCCCGTAATACTCAAATTATGCTCTAAGAACGAGCCCTTTTGAAATACTTGGTCGAAGTTTGAATCAGTAAAAATGTCTCGAGAATTTTTAGTGGTGATTGGGTAATATTTTTTTCCATCATTGCCTAAAAAATATTCACCAGCCGTATTAAATACGTCGGGGCCACCTGATCTTGAGGCAATTTTATCTCCCCATGAGTTTGAGGCAGTTGGATTAAATCTTCCTCCAGTACCCTGACCAAAAGTAGTTTGCATCGGGTGTTTTCTATTTATTTCATCCAACGAGTAAGTAGCTGAATAACTTACTTTCATTTTCTGATTTAACTTTCCTTGCTTGGTCGTTATCACCAAAACACCATTGGCTGCTCTTGAACCCCACAAAGCTGCTGCAGAGGCTCCCTTCAAAATCTGCGTTGATTCAATATCCTCAGGATTCAAATCATTCAAACGGGATTGTTGGGATACACCACCAGATCTCGAACTTCCAGAACCATATAAGTTATCATTAGACAATGGAACACCATCGACAATCACTAATGGCTGCGATGAACCACCAATCGTATTAGCACCACGAATCTGAATATTTGTACCTGCACCTGGGTCACCATTGGCACGAGCAATTTTAACACCTGAGGCTTTACCAGCCAAGCTATTCAAAATATTTGCCTCACCACTAGATCGTATGGCATCTGCAGAAACGCTTGAAGAAGTAGAACCCGTCCGATCTCTCTTGGTCTTAAATCCGAGCGCATTGACTACAACTTCTTGTAGATTAACTGCATCTTCTTGTAAGATTACATTGATAAATGCCTGATTTCCAATGGTAATAACCTTCGGAGTATAGCCTACAGAACTAAAGTTAAGTTCTTTTGCATTTTCGGGAACAGAGATGGAAAAATTTCCATTTGAGTCTGTAGAAGTACCTACATTTGTTCCTCGCACCAAAATAGAAACTCCGGGAAGTCCTTCTTGGCTTTTGTCATCTTTCACTTGTCCTTTTATTGCCTTTTGTGCAAAACCTGAGAATGCACTAAACAACAAAAGAAGTAAAATTGGTAGCTTTAAATTCATACTT
>JBEDEC010000126.1:0-6322 GCA_041175905.1 Bacteroidota bacterium | reverse complement strand
CTGTACCAATTACTAACCAGATTTCCCCTTGTTGGTTGGCCTTAACATTTAAAGGTGTAGCTGTGTTAAGTTGTTTAATCTTGTAGACATTCTGGTCTGTTCCATTGGCGAAATCCCCAATTACCTTCATATCAGCGCCTCCAATTGATTGATTTCCCTTATCGATATTCATTCGATACCAGTTTTCAGATGTATTCAGCACTTTTATTTGGAAAATTCGGTGATATTGACCATCCATTTTCGGTGCAAACTGACCAGTGTTTGTTAACCACATTTTCAAGTTTTAGTTTGGGTCGTTTGGCTGTTTAAATATAGTAATTAATCAGTTTTCTTCTGTTTCTTTTTTAACAGTTTTACGCCGTAGAGATTCTCCTTTAAGTTCTATACGCTGTGCATTATTTATTACCCGATCCAGTATAGCATCTGCGATAGTAGTTTCTCCGATTACCTCATACCACTCTTTGATGGGCAGTTGCGAGGTTATAATAGTGGCTCTTTTTCCGTGACGGTCTTCAATAATCTCCATAAGCGCTGTACGACTAGACGCATCTAAAGGTTGGATACCAAAATCATCTAAGATCAACAGGTCTTGCTTTTCTATTTTAACCAGTTCACGCATACCAGATCCATCGGCCTTCGCCATCTTCAGCTGCGCAAAGAGCCTTGTAGTATTCGCATACAATACTTTAAAACCTAGTTGGCAGGCCTGATGCCCAAGTGCAGAGGCTAAAAAGCTTTTTCCTGTGCCCGTGGGGCCGGTAATAAGAATCGCTTGATTTTCGCGGATGTAGCTGCACTCAGCCAGACGGTGGATTTGGTTTTTATCCAGGTTGCGGGAGAGATCATAGTCAATTTGCTCCACGGTGGATTTGTAGCGGAAGCGAGCGTTTTTTGTACTTCGTTCAATAGAACGGTTGTGTCTTTCATCCCATTCGCTGTCTATGAGTAGGGTGGTCATCTCATCAGCGGTGAGCTGCTCATGGGTTGGAGATTCTAAACTGCTGCGGAACGCGCGGTGCATTCCAAAAAGACGCATGTGTCGCATCTTGTCAAGGGTGTCTTGGTTCATGTAAGTACTGTTTAAGGGTTAAAAAATCATTGATAATAGTCACGACCACGGATATTGTGATGAGTGGGCATCTCGCTTTGTAACTCTTTTTCTTCCTCACTTAACTCATCAAGTCGCTTTTCAAGAATCTGTTGGATAATAGCATAGTTGTAAACACCGTAGCTACTGGCTCTACGACAAGCGCGCAAGAGCCGCCCAGTGCCCACCTTGCGTGCCAGGTTCAAGATTCCGGAACAAGACTTATAGGCCTGCTCGGGATGGGGTTTGTTTTCTATCACCCGTAGTATATAAGTAGCTACTTCTTCATCTATCTGACGAGCTTGTTCTATAAACTTCTCAGGCGTCCAGTCACTGAGGTAACGATGCGCAGTGGCCAGATGTTCACTATGGGTGGTGTAATGGTATTTTCTATACTCTCGGGGATGAGTAGCAATACACTCATACTTGTAAAACACATCCACGCGGTCACGCGTAAACAGCAGCTTTACCTTTTTGCCAATAAAGCGATAAGGAACGCTGTAGTAATGCTTATCTGCCCCAAGACATACATGTCCGTTTTTCATTACTGTTACAACTACCTGTTGCTTGAACTCATAGCGATACAGCGGCAGCGGGAGCAGCGCTGCCTTTTCTATTTCTTCGAACTGCTGCCGTCTGCTATACTCCCGCCCTTTAAACGGCGCATTGTTCAGTTCCTCTAGGTATCCTCTGATGGCTTCATTAAGTGACTCTAATGTAAAGTAGGTGGTAGCACTGAGCTTCGCATACATCTTGCGATACACAATCTTTACCATCCCCTCCACGAGCGACTTATCCTTAGGACGATAGGCTCTGGCTGGCACAATCGCTGTACCGTAATGCTCTGCAAAGTCTGCAAACGTCTCATTGATAGTAGGCTCATACTTGTTGCTTTTAATAACTGCAGACTTTAAGTTATCAGGAACGATGGCAGCCGGCACACCTCCAAAATACTGTAGGGCGTTTTCGCAGGCGCCAATAAAATCCTGTCTTCGTTGCGTGGCTACCGCTTCTAGATACGTAAGCTGACTACAGCCCAAGATAGCAACGAATAATTCCAAGGATTGCACCTCCCCGCTCTGCTGATCAGTAATACTTAGCTTTTCTCCCGCAAAATCAATGTACATCTTGTCGCCGGCCTTGTGCTCCATATGCATCACGGGCTTCGACCTGCCTATGTAAGAAGTAAAGTATCGATGGAACTGCGTCTGACCGTATCCCTCTGGATGAAGTTGCCGATACTGATTAAAGAGCATTAAAATCGTAACACCGCGCTGCCTAAAGCGTTTTTCAAACTCAGGCAAAAGCTTATGCAGCTCATCATAGCGTGTGCCAAGATCAGGAGGCTGACTAGACCCAAAAATCACCTCCAGTTGAGCGTCACTCATCTCGCTAACCTCTTGATACGTGAGGCGCTCCTCTAAAAACTTGCGGATATAACGCTTTACCGTGTTGCGTGACGTACCCAAGTGGGTACTGATAAATATCTTACTTCTCCCTTGGGTAAAAAAGCGGAGAACCTGTCTTATCTTAGACATATCGATTGTTTTATTAGCCATCGGTAGCTGAGTTTTATACCCAACTATCCGCCTTTATGGCCAGTAAAACAACCCAACTAAAAATCAATAAAATGGGGTGGTCAGTTTGGAGCGAAAACCCTGGTCAATTTGCTCCGAATCAGAGTGGTCAGTTTGCACCGAATTTAGGTGGTCAGATTGAGCGAATTTTCCATACTAGCATACGGTTTATTTTGATTAAGTCATTCAAAAAACCGTAATCTACCTTCCAGGTAGTGACTAAAACTATGGTTAAAAACAAGAGCCAACTGACAGCCGTTGGCCACTAACCCCTGTAAGAAAAAAATAATATCGAACCTTCTGCTAACAAATGAGCTTGCATTAATTTATAAAACTTAAAATGAGGGGTAGAAGGTGGCAAATACAATTTTTGGTTTAGTGCGTATACATGAAAAAAATATTTGTGCCTCGGATTACAAATACAAGGGCCCGTGTACGTAGAAATTTGAAAATCATTTAATCCGTTTGTTCCCCTCGTATCATTTGGATGTATCCATTCACCAGGTGGAAGATCCCAGCAAATCCAATGAATACGCGGTGCAACAGGGGCATCTGCGTCTTTCAATACAACAGCAAGTGAGCGGCTATCTGCGGGAATTGCATTAATTCGAAGAAGCGGATTTACATTTAATCCCTCGCGACGATAGGCAGTAGGCAAAATACCGCCATTCACAAAGGCGTTACTCTGTATAGTCAACGTTTTACTTGGATATATTAAATTGAATAGTGTGGACATCATAACTAGCTTAATTATGGCCCTTCTGCCGGAGGTGGAATTTCTTGTGGTGGCTCATTCTCGGGCAACTCATCTGGAATAAAATCAGGATCTTCCGGCGGCAACAATGGGTCCTCTGGATCAAAAGGGAGTTCAATTTCAGGTTCAATGGGAGGCAAAGGTTCTTCAGCAGGCCCTTCAGGGATCTTTCTTTTTGGAAAATTTAAAAAGGGATAAAGCCCAAAATGCATGATGGTGTAAACTAAAGTTGAATAAAGCCCAGTACAATGACTGTAATCCGTACGGTGCTAACATCCATCAATTTGTTGAAGAAAGCTGGAATGATACATGCAGACTCCCAAAACTGTGTGGATCTAATTGAATGGTTTCCCTGCTTATCCATTGCTGCATAAAATAAAACGCAGTTTTACCAGCTGAAAAACCAATCCCCCCGGTCAACTGCAATAATGAATGGTTTAAAAAATGATTGTTGAGTGGTAGCCCATTGGGAAAAGTTTCCCTAAAAGATGACTCTTCTAAAAGACGATTTCTTAATACCTGACTGTACTGAACTGCGAATAAAAAAGAAGGAGATAGGCAGGTAGATTTATTCCTAAATAATCCAACTCTACTTGAAGACTTTTGGGATAGCAAACTGACACTTGGCGGCAATTCACCGTAGTAAATACGAAACCCACTTTGGAATCGATCAAAATAGTTACCCCCCTCCCAATTATGCAACAATTCAAGTTGCCATCTATTTATACTTATTAATGGATAAACAAGCTGAGTTTCAAATTGAATAAAATCGCTTGAGGAGTTTTGCAGAAACCAACCTTGGGGTATTTCATCTCCAATCATTCTATGAATCGTGCGCTGCCAAGTTGCAACACCGGAACGAGGCCCACTTGTACCAATCGAAATTTTATTATAAACACGAACTCCTTTTTCTGGGGCCAAAACAAGCATATGCAAGGAACAAAATAATAACCCTGCATACGGATAATCAAGTAATGCAGGATTAACTTCCTGAAGATCACTTGGCGTATAGGTCTGCTGCGTAATACTCATTCCAAAAGAGCGGAACTTTTTTTTTGAATTTTCTTTCCAAAAAACCAAACGGTGCCCGCCCGTATAATACCGATCAGTTCCTTTACCCCGGACATTAATAAAATCATTCTCAATATCAACAGAGAGAAATGTATTCATCTGCGCCCAAACAGAAATTGTTCCATATAGAAGGAATAAAAAAAGAACATTTCGCATGTCAATTATTTTTTGACAGATTGCTCGTGATGTAAAGTAGAATCCTCCAAAAATGTTCTTACTTGTAAAGGAAGAGATAACATCAAGTCGCTCATTTGACCTGCAGAGACAAAGGAAGAGATAGAGGTGAATACGGCTTTCACTGCACGTAAAGCATTTGAATTATTTCCAAAATCGTAACCAGACAACTTTCCATCTTCCAAACGCACTTCGTCCAATAAATCAGTAATATGACGTATGCGAGTCTGAACTTTAGAAAAACGCCACCCATCTACATATATTGCTTTGATAGCCATAGGCAATTGAGCCATCAAATGAAATGATTCCTGATGACTGAATCGATTTCGAAGTGCATGCAAAACGGATCGCGTTATGCGCCCTGCCATATCTCTCGGGACTTCCAATTCCAAAGAGACCAATCGAATAAACTCATTTCCCTTTGTTGCGTATTTTTCAAAATCAAGTACCATATGCATAGTGTTAGCTGTATTTAAACTTGAAAGTGCAATAAATATGTATTCACTTTCAATGACATGTATCACTTCAATTTTGAGTAACGTCATTTCAACACAAGCCCCCACTGCATTTTATTTGTGCAACAAACAATCTGTTCATTAGAAATTGAATCGCTATGAAAAAAATTTACATGTTCGTCTCATTAGTTGGATTAAGCCTGTCAATGTTCGGACAGGAAACTAAAACAGCAGTTGAAAAAAAATCATACCTCAGCGTTCAGCCAGGTATCTCTTTCCCCTTAGGAAATTTCACAAGTCGAGATTTATCCAATGAGGATGCTGGTTTTGCGGTTGCTGGATTTGCCATTGATCTTGCCTATCAATATGAATTTGATAAAAATGTTGGCATAGCAGTACAGGGATTTTATAACCGAAATGACGTAGCAATCAGAAAGCTCAGAGATCAAACGGGTTTACCTAACCTATCCATGGACCACTGGCAATTTTTGGGTCTTGTAGCGGGTCCTGTGTTTACCTACCTTATCAGCGACAAAGTAAAAGGCGACTTTAGAGTTTTGGGAGGATTCGCTAGTGCAAACTCGCCAAATATCGCTACTAATGGCACAACTCTAGCGCCTGAAGACTGGAGTGGTGCAGGTGTTTTTCAGACAGGAATGAACCTCCGCGTAGACCTAGGAAGTAACGCCTTCTTCATTGGTGGATTGGACTATAGATACTTAAGTCCAAAATTTAAATCCGAAAGTGAATTGATAGGAATTGTTGAGGCCACACAAAAAATGTCTACATTAAAACTTGGAATTGGCCTAGGAATCGCCTTTTAATAGAATGTGAACCTATGGCATTAATTTTGCGGAAACTAAACCCGCAAAATGGCTGAAGCAATTATCCCTCTTCTCTCTCTAATTGCCTTAGAGGTAATCCTTGGGATCGACAATATAATTTTCATTTCAATTTTGGCTGATAAGCTCCCCGGGCAACAACAGAAAAAGTTGAGGCTTTGGGGACTTACGCTTGCTATGTTAATGCGACTTTTATTGCTCGCATTTATCTCTTGGATCTTAAAACTAGATCAACCACTATTCACTTTCAACGAAACAGTATTTACTGGAAAGTCTTTGATTTTGGTTGCAGGAGGACTCTTTCTTCTGTATAAAAGCACAAAGGAGATTTATCATAAAACTGAAATGGCTGATAAACCAGT
>JBEDEC010000125.1:0-7069 GCA_041175905.1 Bacteroidota bacterium | reverse complement strand
ATCTATACTTTAAATTGAAATTCAAGTCAATATAGCCAATTTGTTGGTTTCCTTTTTCAAAAATTAACTTTTCGGAATTCCCCATTTTTTTAAAATTAGTGCCATCATTAGAAGTTGATATCTCTACTGAGGATGGCTGGTGAATCCAGCTAGAAGGTTGATGTAAAAACCAAACCTTTACGTTTTTTACGAGTGTTTCAAGACCTAAATCTATGGTAGCTTCCAGGTCTTCTCCGCTGTAACCCAAGTATTTTTTGAAATGAATGTTCTTTTCGGAGTTGTTTCTGATTCCATTAACCAGCGTAAAAGGGCCATCTCCAGGGTAGCTGCGGGAAGGTTGCTGACGAAGTGTTACATCTTTGCCGGTAGCCTTATTTATCTCTACTAACTGTGAAAAAGTGCTTTTCACTTTTTGATCGTTACCAATAAATTTAGCGGTGTAAAGATTGCTTACTTGAATAGTCACTGGCCCTTGGTAAAGTCCAGCTAGAGGTGAGTCCCAATTGATTTGTCCGCTTTTTGCATTACAGCTTAACGAAAGTGTTACACCTTTTTTATTACTTGTTGATACCACATTACTCCCCATATCAAAATAGCCTGGATTCACTGTTACACCCCAGCTTTCATACCGCTTCATTAGCGGCTCTATTTTGGTTTCAAATAGAGACCAGTCTTTTTTATCTAGGGAAGTCCATAATACTTCACTGAGTGCTGCAATTCGAGGAAATATCATGTACTCTACCTTTTTCTCATTTTTCATATACTCCGTCCACACATTTGCTTGTGCTCCAAGCACCATCCCTGTTTTGTCCACTGGTATTTCAGCGGGAACGGGGTTATATGCATATACTTTTTCAATGGGGTTAAAACCGCCAATAGTTACTGAATCTTCTACCAGACGTTGTGTGTGATCAAAATAAAGGGGGTTACCCGGAGTCATGATCACAGGGTGATTTTGTTTAGCCGCCTCAATACCACCTGCTTCTCCTCTCCAGCTCATTACTGTGGCATTGGGTGCCAGTCCTCCCTCTAAAATTTCATCCCAGCCAATTAATTTTTTTCCCTTCTTGTTTAAATACTTTTCAATTCGTTGTATAAAATAGCTTTGTAATTCATGTTCATCCTTGAGGCCTAATTCCTTGATTCTTTTTTGGCAAAGAGAACATTGTTTCCAATGCGTTTTTGGGCACTCGTCGCCACCTATGTGAAAATAAGAGGAGGGAAATAGCGGTATTACTTCGTCAATGATATCCTGTAAAAACTCAAATGTAGATTCTTTACCCGCACAAAATACATCATCAAAAACACCCCATGTTTCTTGTACTAGTTTTACTTTTCCTTTTTTTTGTTCCTCAATGGATTTAGATGAAATCATTGAAGAAGGAATGACCGTAGGTTTGTCGGGAAAGCAACTTAAAAATGGGTAGGCGGCTATCGCAGCACTGCTATGCCCAGGCATTTCAATTTCAGGAATGACCTCAATGAATCGTTCTTTCGCATAAGTTACAACCTCCATTATTTCTTGCTGTGTGTAAAAACCGCCATAGGTAATATTGTCATTACCCTTGCCAGGGTATCTTCCAATGATCGTACCATTTCTCCAACCACCAATTTGGGTTAATGCCGGATATTTTTTTATCTCTATACGCCACCCCTGATCTTCCGTTAAATGCCAATGAAAGATATTCAACTTATGATAGGATAACCAGTCAATATACTTTTTAATAAATGATATAGGAAAAAAATGACGACCTACGTCAAGATGCATCCCGCGGTATGTAAAACGGGGATAGTCTTCAATGTGAACTAATGGTAATTTAATTTCATTGCCAGGTTGTGGAGTGAGCAGTTGAAGTAAGGTTCTGCTTGCATGAAAAAAAGATTCAGCATTTAGTGCAGTAATGTTTATACCCTTATCTGAAATCAGCAGGTCGTAGGCGTGTGCGCCTTCAGCTTTGCCAGATTTTTCTGAAATATGAAATTGTGCAGTTGCAGATTGATTGGTAGGATTTAGTTGAATATTAAATTGCGTAGCAAAATCCTTGCTTACCAATTCAATCGTTCTTAACAGTTCTGGGTTTTTTGAAGTGGTGAAATAATAGCAATTTTTGGGAAGGTTATATTTTCCGTTATTCCATTCAATGTTTGCAGGTTGGGGGATAATAAAAGATTGTGCCCAAGCTGAAAATGGCATCAAGAGCAGTAGTACAAAAAAGCGCATGGAAATGATTTAAGTATCTAAAATACCGATTAGTCCAATACACCAAATTTTCCAAGGTTAAAATCTGAAATGGCCTGTTCTATTTCCTCCCAAGTGTTCATTAAAAAAGGTCCATACGCCACAAGGGGTTCTTGGATGGGTTCTCCTGCAAGTATCAGAATCGTGGATTCTTCTGAGGCACTAATATTGATGTCTTCTCCATCATTTGATAGTAGAACAAAATGATTGGTGGATGCTGAGGTGCCATTGATTTGTACACTTCCTTTTACCACTAAAAGTCCCGTATTATAGTGAGATGGAAAATCTAGGGTAAATGCGCCTTCTTTTTTTAGATGCAAATTTGAAAGATGAACAGGAGTGAAGGTTTTTGCTGGTCCCTTTACTTCATCAAACTCTCCTGCAATTATTTCTAATTCACCTCCGTCAAATTTTAAACGTCCCATGCTCTCTTTTTTTAATTCCTGATAGCGTGGCGTTGTCATTTTGTTAGCGGCAGGTAAATTTACCCAAAGCTGCACCATTTGGAAGGGGCCTCCTTGTCTAGAAAAGGAGGCTTCGTGATATTCTTTATGCAGTACACCTGATGCAGCGGTCATCCACTGAACATCACCTTCTTCAATCACTCCTTTGTTTCCAGCACTATCATGATGCGCAATTTTGCCATGGTATGCTATAGTTACTGTCTCGAAACCACGGTGGGGGTGTACATCTACTCCTCGAGGTGTTTTTGACGGTGGAAATTCAAATTTAGATGCATAGTCTAGCATGAAAAAGGGGCTCATTCTTTGCTTGCTTTGAATTCCCCCAGATGGAAAAAAGTTATGGACTCTAAAACCATCTCCAACCATATGTGGGGGAGGTGGTGCAATCACACGCTCTATAGATCTAATTGTTTTCATTTTGCAAAGTTACTTTTCGGTGTTTAAACATTAAAATAAATATACCTACCTTTCTTGCATGTTTAACCGGCGAAACTTTTTGCAATCACTCACATTTTTATCAGCAGGTGCTGCAATACAACCTGCAAAAGCAACAGTACATTCTAAAAAAGTTGTACCTATTAACAAGCCACTTGTGATCTCAACCTGGGATGCAGGAATTGCAGCCAATAAAAAAGCGTGGACTATTTTACAAAAAGGTGGAAGAGCGTTAGATGCAGTGGAAGAAGGTGTAAAAGAAACGGAAGCCTCCCAAAATTGTTGTGTAGGGTTAGGTGCTAATCCAGATCGGGATGGCCATGTAACATTGGATGCCTGCATAATGGATGAAAACCATAATTGTGGGGCTGTTGCTTTTTTAGAAAGAATTAAACACCCGATTTCTGTAGCCAGACGTGTAATGGAAAAAACTCCACACGTTTTTTTGGTGGGCGAGGGGGCGCAACAGTTTGCACTTTCCGAGGGCTTTTCATTAGAGTCGCCCGAGTTGTCTCCTGCTGCTCAAGCAGCCTATAAAAATTGGTTGCAAAAATCAAATTATAAATCACCTTCCATAAATATCGAAAACAAAAAGGATCATGGTCCATTCGCGCCTTCTCGTTTAGAAAATGGAGAATGGAACCATGACACAATAGGAATGCTGGCGTTGGACAAGTCTGGTAATTTAAGCGGGAGTTGTACTACTTCTGGTGCGGGCTTTAAAATGCGAGGGCGTATTGGTGATTCCCCCATTATTGGAGCTGGATTGTTTGTAGATAATGAGGTGGGAGCATGTGTGGCAACTGGGCAGGGTGAGGATGTAATTCGTGTAGCGGGGGCTTCATCGGTGGTGGGTTTAATGCGTGGTGGCTTATCACCGGAGGAGGCATGTAAGAAAATGATTGAGCGAATTGTTGCCATTAAAAAAGATAAAGTAAAAGATATTCAAGTGGCATTTTTAGCAATCAGCCAAAGGGGAGAGGTTGGCGCTTTTTCCATACATCCAGGCTTCACCTTTGCATTGCGTAGTGAAAATGCAGAAGAGTTGAAACAAGCAAATAGCTGGTTTAAATAAAAATTAATGTTATTAGAAATAGCTACTACAGATTTTGAAACCACTCGATTGGCTGTAGAAGGGGGAGCAGATCGTATAGAACTTTGTGCTGCCTTATCTGAAGGGGGTATTACGACTAGTCCTGGTGTTTTACAGGTTTGCAGAGAAAAGTTTTCTTTACCTCTCTATCCAATTATCCGTCCTCGTTCTGGTGATTTTTTATACTCTGCTATCGAGTTTGAGGTAATGAAAAAGGACATTTTATTTTGTAAGCAAATTGGCATGGATGGTGTTGTAATTGGATTATTGTTGCCGTCTGGAAAAATCGATTTGAAAAGAACGGCTACTTTAATTGACTTGGCTTACCCAATGGGGGTTACTTTTCATCGCGCCTTCGATAGATGTCTAGATCCTTTTCAAGCGTTAGAGGAGCTGATACAATTGGGTTGTGAAAGGATATTGACCTCAGGTCAAAAAGTGACCGCACCCGAGGGCATTGATTTAATTACACAATTGCAGCAGCTGGCTGCTGAAAGAATCATAGTTATGCCGGGAAGTGGGGTTCGGGTTGACAACATAAAGGAGTTGGCAACAAAAACAGGCTGCAAAGAATTTCATACTTCTCTTCGGGATGCAAGTGCTTCATTAATGGAGTTTAGACATCCTTCCTTTAAGGAGAGTAAAGAAAGCTATCAAAACCCCTCCATTTCAGTAGAGGCTATAAAAAAAATGAAGGAAAACCTCTCTCGGTAAAAGTGAGGCTTAAAATTTAATTTTCTTTAGATAGGCTGCACCTGCTTTTGCTGCATTTAATGGAGATCCATCAGGGTAATACTCCTGTTCCATGAACAGATATTCTAGTCCCCATTGTTTTGCATTTTTTAGCAATGCAGGATAGTTGATACTTCCAGTGCCAAGATCAACGGATTCGTGTTGTCCTTGATTGATGGGTGTCCGACTTCTGTCTTTGATATGTGCTAAATGAAAGCGATTGGGATATTTTTTTAGCCATACCATTGGGTCTTCCCCGGCAGTAACTACCCAATACATGTCCATTTCAAAGTCAACCAAGTTCGCATCTGTCTCCTGCATTAAAACATCTTGCGGATAAACACCATTCATGGGTTTGAATGAATAATCATGGTTATGGTAGGCAAAGCGTATGCCATGTTTTTTGCAGAGGGCTCCTTTTTCATTGAATTGCGCTGCAATTTTTTTGAAATCATCAATGGATTTTTGTGGACCCACCCATGGACAAATAATATACTTGAGACCAACAGAGATAGCCTCCTCTACTTTTTTTTCAAAATCGGCATAGATATCACAGTGTGTGGATATCATTTTAATCCCTAAGTCTTCAATAAATGTTTTAAATGCTGATGGGCCCATACCCCAATAAATTCCCTTTGGACCTTCGTAACTTTCTAGCTGTGTGTAACCAAAACTTGCTAGGCTTCTAATAGTCTCTTTTTCTTTTCCATTAATGATATCTCGTAAAGTATAAAGTTGAATCCCGAATGGTTTGTTTAATGGGTGTTGACCATTTAGTCCAAACGTATTTACCGGATTTAGTGTGAGATAACCTCCAAGTATACCCGCAGCTTTGATAAAGTCTCTTCTCTTTTGCATCGTACAAATAAATTTATTCAGCCCAAGCTTTTTCACCTTTTATGTAAGGAACATTGCCATCAAACCTACCTGGAACAGGCACATGTCGTAGTGTTTCTGTCATTCCTGTTTCTGATGAGAAGAATCCCCAAAGAGTCAACTGTTTCATCATTGAATAATAATGGGGTGGAGAATTTTCTTTTTTTGTCTTCTCGTTTTCCTCTTTTTCCTTTTTTAAGTTTTCATTGTATTCCTTTGCTTCTCTCTCTAGCTTTTGCAAAAAGGCTAGGCGGTTTTCAGGAGTCAATTTTGTAAAGGAGACGCCATTCTCTGTATTACATTTTTTTTCTAGTTCTTCAATACCCTTCATGAAGGCATCCTGCTCTTTTTTTGTATAGCAATCTTCAATCATGATTTGCATGAAGGCACCCGTTTTAGCTGCCTTAGCCCCAGGTGTGTCAGTAGTTGGAATAATTGTTTCTGCCACCTCATCCAACAATGAAATCATTGCTGGCGTGAATGCACTTTTCGATGTGACTGGATTTTTGCAACCCGTCAAGAAAATTTCTCCACCCACTACAGCCGTACCTGTGAGCAAGGCAATCGTTTTAAGTAGTTCTCTTCTTTCCATAGTTGGATTTTTTATAAGTTTCCTTTTTTGAGCTCTTCTACTGCAAAATTTGCAGCTCGTGCTGTCATTGCCATATAGGTAAGTGAAGGGTTAATACAAGAGGCGCTGGTCATACACGCCCCATCAGTTACAAATACATTTTTACAATCCCATACTTGGTTATTGCCGTTGAGCACGGATGATTTTGGGTCTCGCCCCATCCGAGCAGTACCCATCTCATGAATACCCATTCCCACTTCGTATCCATAGTCATAGGTGTATGCATTCTTAACTCCTGAAGCTTCAAGCATTTCTTTTGCATCATTCATCATGTCTTCTCTCATCTTCTTTTCATTTTCTTTGATCTCCACATCCATATCCAAAACAGGTAAGCCCCATTTGTCTTTTACATTTTTATTTAAGGAGATTTTATTTTCATGGTAGGGTAGCATTTCACCAAATCCCATGATGCCCATGTGCCAATTATCACTTGGTACACTCAGTGCTTCTTTTAATTCCGCCCCAATGGTAAACTCAGCAACTTGTACTCCTCTTCCTCTTCCAGCACCACCTTGGTATCCAAATCCTCTTACATAAGATCTTTTATCCTCGTAAATATTTCTAAATCTTGGGACATAAATTCCCGTTGGTCTTCTTCC
>JBEDEC010000124.1:0-4805 GCA_041175905.1 Bacteroidota bacterium | reverse complement strand
GATATTACAGTAGAATTAATTTTTCTACTTTTTTTACCGATACGTATTATTTCTTCCAAACTGAGATAGGCAAAAAAAATCCCGCCAGTAGAGACGGGATTTAAATCGATTATCAACGAAGTGGATTAATCAACCACACCCTCCCTGGTTACCACAGTTATTGCATTTGTAGCAGGCGCCGCTACGCATCATGATGTTACCACACACATTACAAGCAGGGGCATCACTTTGCATATTTTTCGCCACTGCATTCATTGCATCTAAGGCACTTTCTACTTTCTCCACCTTGGCTGCTTTTTGAGCTGCAGCTTTTGCAGGTTGAGCAGCACCAGGTGCAGGTGTGATACGAATGCTTGATAACTCAGGCTCCTTAGCATATTCCAAGGGGTTAGAAGGAACCTCATCCCAATCATCTGCGCCAGTATTCATTACTTCGGGCTTGTCAAGTACATGTACTAAATCCGTACGTCCCAAATACTCGTAACCTAACACGCGGAAGATGAAGTCAACAATTGAAGTTGTCGTTTTGATATTGGGGTGCTCCACAAAACCAGAAGGATCGAAGCGTGTAAAGGCGAACTTGTCGACAAACTCTTCCAAGGGTACTCCATACTGAAGACCAATTGAAACTGAAATGGCGAAACAGTTCATCATACTACGCATCGTAGCACCTTCTTTGGCCATGTCTACGAAGATTTCACCTAAAGTGCCATCTGCATATTCGCCTGTGCGAAGGAATACTGCCTGTCCACTGATTTTTGCTTTTTGCGTAAATCCGCGACGCTTAGCAGGTAGTGTACGACGCTCAACGATTTTTGCCAATTTGCGTTTCAGCTTAGTATCAGGAGAAGCTTGTACACGCTTTTGAACTTCCTCCAATAACTCTTCAACTGTTAATTGACCCAGATCTACAATGTTGGTAGAAGCTGATTCCAGAGAGGCCTCTTCTGTAGTAGTGGCAGCATCATCTGTTTTCTTTTTCTTATCACTCTTATTGCTCAGCGGCTGAGACAACTTAGAACCATCTCTGTATAACGCGTTTGCTTTAAGACCCAATTTCCAACTCATATAGTAAGCATCTGCAATTTCTTCTACTGATGCCTCATTGGGAAGATTGATTGTTTTAGAGATCGCACCACTAATGAAAGGCTGTGTAGCACCCATCATACGGATGTGCCCGTGTGCGTGGATGTAGCGCTGCCCTTTTTGACCACACTTGTTAGCGCAATCAAATACAGGTAGGTGCTCTTCTTTTAATCCAGGTGCGCCCTCCAACATCATGGTTCCACACACATAATCATTGGCAGCTTCAATCTGCTCATCAGTGAATCCAAGTGCCTCCAACAAACTCCATTCAAAGTCATTGTACTGCTCAGGTGTAAACCCTAAGCGCTGCAAGCACTCTTCACCCAATGTATACTTATTGAATACAAATCCAATTTCAAATGCAGTGAGGGCAGCGGCATCCAAACGCTTGATCTCATCGGCGATGAAACCTTTTTCACTTAAAGTTTGGTGGTTAATGAAAGGAGCACCCGCAAAACTTGCAGAACCTACTGCATACTTAATAATGGCTTCCGTTTCTTTTTCACTATACCCTAAATTTTTCAATGCAACAGGCACAGACTGGTTGATAATTTTGAAGTATCCACCACCCGATAATTTTTTGAATTTCACCAAGGCAAAATCAGGCTCTACACCCGTCGTATCGCAATCCATTACTAATCCAATGGTACCAGTAGGAGCAATTACAGTAGCCTGTGCGTTGCGATAGCCATACTTTTCTCCGTATTCAACAGCTTCGTCCCAAGCTTTACATGCAGCTTTCAATAAATAGTCTGGAGTATACTTTGCTTTGATACCCTGTGGTTTCAAGCTTAGTTTCTCATACTCATCCGCATCATAGGCAGCCAGGCGGTGATTGCGCATTACACGCATCATGTGCTCTTTGTTTTCCTCGTAACGAGGGAAAGCACCTAAGCACTGCGCCATTTCTGCAGAAGTACGATAAGAAATACCCGTCATGATCGCTGTGATTGCACCTGCGATAGCACGTGCTTCTTCGCTATCATAAGGAATACCACTCACCATTAACATGGTACCCAGGTTAGCATATCCTAAACCAAGTGTGCGATATTCATAGCTAAGTTGTGCAACTTCTTTAGAAGGGAACTGCGCCATCAATACAGAAATCTCCAGTACCACTGTCCACAAACGAACATTGTATTCATATCCTTCTACATCAAAGGTGTTTGTAGCAGAATCATAAAACTTCATCAAGTTGGCAGAAGCCAGGTTACATGCTGTATTGTCAAGGAACATGTACTCAGAACAAGGGTTGGACGCACGGATAGGACCACCCTCTGGACAAGTATGCCATTCGTTGATGGTGGTGTTGTATTGTGTACCAGGATCCGCACAGCGCCATGCTGCATAAGCAATTTGATTCCACAACTCGCGAGCCGGTACTTTTTTCATGACACGGCCGTCCATTCTTCCTGTCAATTCCCAGTCCTCATCCTTTTCTAATTTCTCAAAGAATGAATTAGGAATACGAATAGAATTATTAGAATTCTGACCACTCACCGTGCGGTAAGCTTCATCTTCATAACCAGAAGGATACCCTGCTGCAATCAACGCCCCAACTTTTTTCTCCTCCTCTACTTTCCAGTTGATGAAATCAACTATTTCGGGGTGATCAAGATCCAGACAAACCATTTTAGCCGCACGACGGGTTGTACCGCCACTCTTGATGGCTCCTGCAGCACGGTCACCAATTTTTAGGAAGCTCATCAAACCAGAACTGCTTCCACCACCGCTCAACTTTTCACCCTCTCCGCGCAGATTGGAATAGTTAGTTCCTACTCCTGATCCGAATTTGAAAATACGTGCCTCACGAACCCAGAGATCCATGATACCACCTTCATTAACCAGATCATCATCTACACTTAGGATAAAACAGGCGTGTGGCTGTGGACGCTCGTATGCGTTTTGTGATTTTCTCAATTGTCCATCAACAGGATCTACATAGTAGTGACCCTGTGGCTTTCCGGCAATGCCGTAGCTCTCATACAATCCAGAGTTGAACCATTGAGGACTATTGGGCACACACATTTGGTCGAGAATGGAATATACCAACTCATCATAAAACACTTGCGCATCTTTTGATGAAGCGAAGTATCCATAACGCTCTCCCCACACTCTCCAACAGTTCGCCATACGATGTGCTACCTGCTTTGCAGAGGTTTCACGTCCCTTACTGCCATCCGGCTGAGGAACACCAGCTTTGCGAAAATATTTTTGTGCCAAAATATCTGTGGCAATCTGGCTCCATTGTTTGGGCACCTCTACATTAGTCATTTCAAAAACAACTTCACCAGATGGATTTCTAATCACTGAGGTACGATAGTCGTACTCAAACTGATCAAACACACTCACATCATCACGGGTGAAGCGGCGGCTGAATTGCAATCCGCCTTTAGCGTTTGCTTGCTTCTTACTGGGCATACTCGAAAAGAATTTATTGGGTTTTGGTCGGGTTTCGAAAAAACAACCGCTCTTTTGAAGCGGTCTGTTACGAAAATATTTTTTAACCCGCACAATCAAACTTTCAAATATTCACATGTTGTGGAAAATACACCTTACTCGGCCCACAACCCTTGACTGTGCTGGATTTGAGGATTTTTTCACATTTACTGAATTAATATTTGAGAATTTTTTTTGGAAATATCAGTGCCAATCCATAAAAAAATTTGGCCCCAATAAACAAACAATTTTTCGCACCTTTGAGCACTACTTGTCCCAATGAAAAACAGTATCTACTATCAATTACAACAAGCGCATGCGCAGGGGAAAAAGTCCTTTGCCGTACTGGTGGATCCTGACAAAACAGATCTGCAACAAATGGATACCTTACTCTCGTTGGGAGAGCAAGCAAAAATTAATTACTGGTTTGTAGGTGGCAGCCTGGTGATCTCTTCGCAATTAGATGAATTAGTTCGTCACATCAAAAAAAATACTTCTATTCCTGTTGTACTGTTTCCAGGAAGTCCCTCTCAGGTAACTCGACAGGCTGATGCATTGTTATATCTCTCTTTGATTTCTGGACGCAACCCAGAACTATTGATTGGCCAACATGTTTTATCAGCGCCTTTTGTCAAACAATCTGGACTCGAAATTTTATCAACGGGATACATTGTTGTAGATGGAGGCGCCCCCACAACTGTGTCTTATATCAGTAACGCGGCTCCCATTCCTGCCGATAAAGAAGATATTGCACTTTGCACCGCATTAGCTGGTGAAATGCTGGGCATGAAACTTATCTATATGGATGCAGGAAGTGGTGCAAAACAACCCATCACCACCTCCATGATTAAACGAGTAGCGGATCAGATCTCTATTCCACTCATTGTTGGCGGCGGAATCAAAACACCTGAAAAAGCACAAGAAAGTTGCAAAGCAGGAGCCGACTTGATTGTTGTGGGAAATGCAATTGAAAAAGAGGTCTCACTCATTAGTGAAATAAGTGCAGCCATTAAAAACTCATCATCTCTTTAAAGCGAAGTGTTTGTCTACGACTCACTTCAATTTTATCACCGCCTTTAAGTTCCAAGAGTAAACCTCCGTTAAAATAGGGTTCTACTTTTTCAATCATCCGCAGGTTGACGATATGCTTACGGTTGGTTCTGAAAAAAACTTTAGGATCCAGCCGGTCTTCAAGTGCATTGAGTGACTTTAAAATCATTGGACGATTGGCGCCAAAAAAAACACGGGCATAATTTCCGACACTTTCAAACAAACGAATT
>JBEDEC010000123.1:0-13730 GCA_041175905.1 Bacteroidota bacterium | reverse complement strand
GTGTTCGTTCATGGGGTAATGATCCTGTTGTTACTGCCAATGTATATGTAGTAAGAAATACAAATGCCAATCAAACTGCTTGGCGCTTTATTAAGAAGTATACCATTGCCGATGGCGATACGAGTTATTTTGACATCTATGTGTCTGCTCAAGAGATCGCTACCGCGTTGGGTTTACAGCTAAACGTTAGTGCTGGTAATTTTCCTCCCGGCAGTATTTTTACTTGCTACGTTGAAGCCGTAACAAAATCTGGGAAAAAATACACTATCAACAACTCTAATTTCTCAGGAAGTGGAGCTAACTTTTACTACTCTGTATTTTCTTTCCGTGGAAGCGTAGTTTGTCCTTTCACTCCAGCGTCTATGCCCGGTAACTATGTTGTAGTCACTGATCAGTGGGAAGATTGGGCGCCCGGTGATATTATCCCAAATCCAATTACTGCAACTACGTCAACATCGATGACAACCTTTGGAATCTATCCAAATATGGCTTACCCAGGTGCTAATAGCCCTCAGCCTGTTGTGATAAATGTGAATTCCTCTTCGGGAGTTGCAACCGTAACCAATCAATATTATGGAAAGTACAGCTCTAGTCCAACTGCTACGCAATATGCAGTTAGCACTGTGGGTACTGGTAACTTTATTTTCTCTTGTACCACTCCAGTTGTTATGACTATGTTGTTGAACCACCACGTATTTGGTGCTCCAACAGTTTCGGCTGGCCAATACCAATTGACATTACGTAAGCAATAAATTAATTGCTCAAATAACTAAAAAGGCTCTCACATTTGTGAGGGCCTTTTTTAATGCCCAAACTTATTTGGGAAATTTTGCGCGATAATCTCTTTGGTTAAGTACGGTACCCTTCACGCGCAATACATAGATATTGTCTATTTCTTTAAACTTAAGGTATACCTCTTTTAAAAAGGTTTCTTCAGCACCTGCATTATAGATTACAGTCAATTTGATTGTTTGACCGGGTGAAATGAAACTAGCAGAAGGTTTGGGTGTAGTGCATCCACAACCTGCCCATGTTTTTTCAATTTCAATTTTCTTTTTTCCATTGTTTGTGACTAAGAAATTACTTGTTGCAGGTTTCCCTAGTTGTAAATAACCAAAATTATATACACCTCGATTAAAGCTTACCTGTGACCATACTGGCTGCAGGCATCCTATCGATGCAATTGCTGTGACTACAACTATATTTTGTAAGCTCATTTTCAAAAATAAGCGGAAGCTTTATGACGGACTAATTATTTGTTCTGCCAGGGTACGAAGCTAGAGCTTGTTCCAGGCAGTCCATTGCTTTATTAATCGAGTCAAGATTTAAAACATAGGCGAGTCTCACTTCTTGTTTGCCAAGACCAGGGGTGCCATAGAATCCTGTGGCAGGAGCTAACATCAGTGTTTGATTATTGTAAGAAAATGACTCTAATAGCCATTGACAGAATTTGTCACTATCATCTATTGGTAATTTTGCAATTGCGTAAAAGGCGCCTCCGGGGTTGGGGCAAAAAACACCTGGCATCTTGTTCAATCGCCTTACTAAAAGGTCTCTTCGCTGTTGGTATTCTTTCTTGGGTGCATCAAAGAAATTGTCTGGAAGATCCACAGCTGCCTCTGCTAACAATTGAGCTAATCCTGGGGGACTCAAACGGGCTTGTGCAAATTTCATAGCTCCATCATAAACGGCTGCATTACGGGTAATAAAGGCGCCAATCCTTGCGCCACAGGCGCTATATCTTTTCGATATAGTATCCATCACAATCACCTGCTCCTCTAATCCTTTTAATTCAAGCGCACTCATTGCCTGTCCCTCATAGGAAAATTCTCTATACGCTTCGTCGCTGAATAAATACAAATCATGCTTTAAGCACAGGCTTCCTAACGCTTCCATCTCATCTTTGCTATAGAGGTAGCCTGTTGGATTATTGGGATTGCAAATCAGAATTGCTTTTGTTTTTGGTGAAATCACTTTTTCAAAATCTGCAATAGGGGGCAGGGCAAATCCTGATTCAATGGTTGAAGTGATGGGTACTACTTTAACTCCGGCCGCGCAGGCAAATCCGTTATAGTTTGCATAAAAGGGCTCGGGTACAATCACTTCATCGCCAGGGTTTAAACAAGTAAAAAATCCAAATAGAATAGCCTCACTACCTCCTGTGGTTATAATGATCTGCTGTGGTGTAAGAGAGATGCCTGATTTGGCGTAATACTGCACCAGTTTTTTTCTGTACGATTCATTCCCTGCACTGTGGCTATATTCCAATACCGGAATGGTCGCATTTTTAACTGCATCTAAAATTGCGGGAGGTGTTTCAATATCTGGTTGACCAATGTTTAGATGAAACACTGTTATCCCTTTCTTTTTCGCTGCTTCGGCAAAGGGTACTAATTTTCGGATGGGTGAGGGAGGCATTTGCTCCCCCCTGATTGATAGGGATGGCATAGCACAAAGGTAATTATCTCTCCAACGAATTAGGTTACATTTGCGCGTGACTTTTAAAAGGGTGTTGAATAAATATTGTTTGCTTTCCCTGTTAGTGGCTAGCTTGCTTGTAACTACTAAAAGTAGTTTTGCGCAATTATGTACAGGCAGCCTTGGTGATCCGGTAGTAAATATTGATTTTGGAACTGGCGCTGCCTCTTATTCTTTCACTGCACCGGGTTACCGTTTAACAACTGGTTCTTGCCCCAATGATGGCGAATACAGTATAACTACATTTCAATCCTCTTGTGGCAGGCAATGGCATACCGTTGCTGCCGATCACACAGGGGGAGGTGCTTTTATGATGGTGAATGCATCAAATAATCCAGGCGATTTCTTTTTACAAACGGTGTCAAATCTTTGTCCAAATACTACCTATGAATTTTCAGCATGGGTGTTGAATGTGGTGAATAATTCTGGCTTGATCAAGCCAAACCTTACTTTCAAAGTAGAAACAACAGGCGGAGTAACGCTCAACCAATATGCAACTGGAGATATTGGAGTGGCGCCGCAGGCAACTTGGGAGCAAGTCGGTTTCTTTTTTACAACAGGTCCTACTAGTAGCAGTGTGGTCTTGAGAATAACCAATAATGCACCCGGTGGGAATGGAAATGATTTAGCACTAGATGACATAACATTCAGGCCCTGTGGACCTACTATTCGCTCTAGTGCACCTCCTGGTTTTGATACTGTTCGAATTTGCGAATATCAACAGCAACCTATCCGTTACCAGGCAACTGTTTCAGCAGGGTATTCCTCACCTGCTTACCAGTGGCAAGTGAGTGTAGATACGGGAAGAACATGGGTTGATATACCTGGTGCTACGGGCTTACAGTACAATCGTAATCCAAATGTACCTGGCCATTATTCTTATCGTCTTACTGTTGCTGAGACCGGCTCAATGGGTATTGCTACTTGTCGTATCGCATCAAATGTACATGTGGTAGATATATTTGCCACACCAGTTATTAATGCTGGGCCTGATCGTACTTTATTTGCTGGAAGATCCATTCAAATTGGGGCTACTTCGGATGGGGCAGTGGGTAATCTTTATCAATGGAATCCTTCTCTATATTTAAGCGATGCGACGCAATTAAACCCTGTTGCAACTCCACCATCAACGCAGACCTATACCCTGCAAGTAACCTCTTCAAAAAATTGTATCAATACTGACCAGGTGGTCTTATCTGTTTTTGATAAGCTTTATGTTCCCACTGCATTTACACCTAATAGCGATGGCAAAAATGATTTTTGGACCATTCCAAATTTGGATCTTGCAGATGGAACGCAAGTTCATGTTTTTGACCGTACCGGTTTATTAGTATTTGCTGCATCCGGATCTGCTGTAAATTGGGATGGCACTTTTAAAGGAACTCCTTTACAAACGGGTGTTTTTATTTACGTCATCAAGTACCCCGATGGATTTATACAAAAGGGAAAGCTCACACTAATCCGCTAGCAAATAAAAAAACCTCCCGTAAGGAGGTTTTTGTTCAAAACTATTTTTGAGTCTGTTAAGATTTTTTTACAGGTGCTGCTTTTGGGGCTTGCTTCTGCAATTCTGCAAAAGCTTCAGTACTTAGTACTTCACCAGTGATCTTTACCGTTTTTACTTCATCAATTCCTGCAAACTTGATATTTACATCTTTTGTAAAAGGAGCAACAGCCGCTGCATTATATTGAACTTTCAATTTAGCAGTTGATCCAGGTTGAATAGGCTCAGCAATACGCTCAGGTGTTGTGCAACCACAACTAGCCCAGCTGTTCTCAACTACTAGAGGCTTATCACTGATATTCTTGATTTCAAAAGAGTAATTAACAGGTTCACCTTGTTTGATTTTTCCGAAATCATACTTTTCGGTATTCATTTTTACAACGGCATCTACCTTGGTTTGTGCAACTACTGCCAGAGAGAAAAAGCTGAGCAGGGCACCAAATAACATTGTTTTCATATTGGAAGTGATTTACAACAAAAGTAAATAAAAATTTGCCTGTTTTCCAGCCATTCAGGAGGTTGATATCCTTTTTTAGCATTTTGCTAACCCCCAGGTATTCTTCCTATTTTTGCCCCCATGGAAGCTACAATGAGCCAGGAAAAGTTGTCTTTTGAGCTTTTTAAATCCAGCGTGCTTCGCGATTACAATATTGCCTGTTTGAGCCGGGAAATTAGCTTATTAGGACGTAAAGAGGTACTCGGCGGAAAGGCAAAATTTGGCATTTTTGGCGACGGAAAAGAAGTGGCTCAGGTTGCCATGGCAAAGTTCTTTAAACCGGGAGATTTTCGAAGCGGCTATTACCGTGACCAGACCTTTGTCTTAGCTGCAGAAATGGGTAAGGGAGAGCAATTATTTGCCCAACTTTATGCTGATGCAGATGCGGGACGAGAGCCATTTAGTGGTGGTCGTCAAATGAATAACTTTTTTGCGACACCATTTATAGACGGCACGGGAGAGTGGCTTACGCTTACCAATACAAAAAATAGTTCAAGCGATATAGCACCTACAGCTGGGCAAATGCCTCGTGCATTGGGATTGGCACATGCCTCTCGCATTTTTAGAGAGTTAAAAGAACTGCATTCGTTGTCTCATCTTTCTCATCAGGGTAATGAGGTTTGTTTTGCAACGATTGGAGATGCTTCCACAAGTGAGGGTCATTTTTGGGAAACAATTAATGCTGCAGCAGTTTTACAGGTTCCATTAGCTGTCTTTGTATGGGACGACGGATATGGAATTTCTGTTCCCAAACAATATCAAACTGCAAAAGGATCCATTTCTGCCGCTTTGGAGGGTATGCAACGAACAGAAGAGGAAACAGGCATTCAGATTTATAAAGTGAAAGGTTGGGATTATGCGGGTATGTGTGAAGCTTTTGAAGAAGGTATCGGTCTTGCCAGAGAAAAGCATATTCCTGTTCTCTTCCATGTTGAAGAAGTAACGCAGCCACAAGGACATTCCACATCCGGCAGTCATGAGCGTTACAAAACATCGGAACGTTTAGAGTGGGAAAAGGAATGGGATGGATTAGTGAAAATGAAGGAATGGCTTCTTTCAAATGGATTGGCTTCTGCTTCCGAATTGGATGAGATTGCCACCCGTGCCAAAGAGGAGGCGAAAACTAGTCGAGATAAAGCCTGGAAGGAGTATTTGGATCCGCTACGCCAATTATCTATTCATGCCGTTGCAATACTCAATGAGATGGCTACTCTTGTTACACATAAGCAAGATGAATTGAATGGATTGGCCACCGAGTTAGAAGGAATTCGTAGTCCTTTACGCAGAGATATTCTACGCATTTTGTATCGAGCCATTCAACTCTGTAATGATACAGAGGCCGGTTCGACACTCAAGGAGTTTTATCAGAATCTTAAATTGGAAGGACAGAGAATTTATAATACTTATTTGTACGACGAGGGTCCTAAAAGCGCCTTGAAAGTAAAACCAGTTGCGCCTCAATTTTTAGAGGAGTCCCCCCTTGTAAATGGCTTTGAAGTTATCAATCGTTTTTTTGACGCACAATTCAATGCGAATCCAAAATTGGTTGCATTCGGAGAAGATTTGGGGCAGATTGGAGATGTGAACCAGGGCTTTAGTGGATTACAAGAGAAGTTTGGTAAAACTCGAATTTTTGATACGGGCATACGTGAGTTGACTATCATGGGAAGTGGCATTGGACTTGCTATGAGAGGACTTCGTCCCATTGCAGAAATTCAATACTTGGATTATCTCTTATATGGTTTGCAGCCCTTGAGTGATGATGTGTCTACCTTGCAATATAGGACCTGTGGCAAGCAGGCTTGTCCAATAATTGTTCGTACGCGTGGTCATCGCTTGGAAGGAATCTGGCATAGTGGATCGCCAATGGGAATGATCATAAATGCATTACGTGGAATGCACATTTGTGTGCCCCGCAACATGACACAGGCCATTGGTATGTATAATACTTTGTTGCAAAGCAATGATCCGGGATTGGTAATTGAATGTCTGAATGGATATAGACTTAAAGAAAAGCTCCCCACTAATTTATTAGAGTTTTCTGTACCACTTGGTGAGCCTGAAATTATAAGAGAGGGAACAGACATTACAATTGTTTCCTATGGTTCAACACTTCGAATCATACAAGAGGCTGCTCAATCACTTGAACTTACTGGTATCAGTTGTGAGATTGTAGATGTCCAAACATTAGTTCCCTTTGATCTTTCTCAATGCACGGTAAAATCGCTGCAAAAAACAAATCGCATTTTGTTTGTAGATGAAGATGTTCCTGGTGGAGCAGCTGCTTATTTATTCAACAAGGTTATGGAAGAGCAAGGCGGATATCGTTATCTGGATGTTGCTCCACGCACGCTCACTGCAAAAGCACATCGTCCTGCCTATGGAAGTGACGGGGATTATTTCAGTAAACCTAATGCAGAGGAAATAGAGGAAGTGGTACGAGAAATGATGCGTGAATGAGTTAATGCTTAGGCCATATTGTGAAAAACCTTTTGCACATCATCATCCTGTTCTAGTTTTTCAATCAGTTTACTTACTTCTTCTGCTTGTGTATCAGATACAGGAACTGTTACCGTTGGTATCCATTCAACTTCAGCACTCAACGGAGTAATTGAGCGATCTTCCAGTGCCTTTTGCATATTTCCAAAATCAGTAAATCCGCAACGAATCACTACAAGTTCCTCTCCATTTTCTCCAGTACTTTCACCTAGTTCCTCCAAGCCAAAATCAATTAGCTCCAATTCCAGGTCTTCTGTATTTACACCTTCAGGTTTTAATTTGAAGACCCCCATTTTTTTAAATTGGAATGCAACGCTTCCGCTATTGCCCAGGCTTCCTCCTCCCTTATTGAAATGAGATTTTACATTCGCTACCGTACGAACGTGGTTGTCGGTGGCGGTCTCCACTAAAATGGCAACTCCATGAGGGGCATATCCCTCGTAAAGGATCTCGTCATAATTAGCCATTTCTTTACCCAGCGCACGCTTGATGGCGGCTTCTACACGGTCCTTGGGCATGTTTACGCTCTTGGCGTTTTGCATGCACCTACGAAGGGCAGGGTTGGTGTTGGGGTCTGTTCCGCCGGCTTTTACGGCAATAACGATCTCTTTACCAATACGGGTAAACTGCTTGGCCATGCGGTCCCAGCGGGCGAACATGGTCGATTTGCGAACTTCAAATATACGTCCCATGAAAATTCATTCAGGGCTGCAAGCTAATACATCTTTAGCTTTTTAGCTTACTATGATGGCGGCTATATGTAAAATAGACTACCAAGCCTATTAGCATCCAGATCAAGGCCACTTTTAAGGTTTGCATATCTAGCCCAACAATCATGGCTGTGCAGATAATAGCGCCGAGACTACATACAACCGGTACAAGTGGAGTCTTAAATGGTCGTTCTAGTTGAGGCGATTTAACACGTAAAATCCATACGCCAATACTAACTAATACGAAGGCGAAAAGTGTTCCAAAACTGGTTAAATCTCCAGCAACATGCCCTGGTACAAAAGCGGCAAATGCGCCGACAAAAACAAATAAAATCCAATTGGCTTTATACGGCGTTTTGAATTTTGGATGTAAGTCGCCAAATGCTTTTGGAATCAACCCGTCGTTACTCATCGTATAGAAAATGCGACTCTGTCCCATGAGCATCACTAGAATAACAGAGGAGAATCCAGCCAAAATAGCAATAGTTACGGCGTTGGCTAACCACTGATAGTTGGTCATGTAAGTACTAATCGCATAAGCGACTGATGCCTCACGTCCTTTTTCAGGATCCACAAAATCTGTCCATGGTGCTACTCCTGTCAATACATGCCCAAACAAAATGTATAAAATTGTACATACCACTAAAGAGCCTAATATACCAATTGGCATATCTCTTTTTGGATTCTTTGCTTCTTGTGCCGCAGTACTAACGGCGTCAAATCCGATAAAGGCAAAAAACACAATGGCTGCTCCACCTAAAACACCTCCCCAGCCATGCTTGTTCCAACCACTATAATCTGCTATCACCTTACCTGCTTGGTCTGTAATCGCTGCAGTTCCTTCAGGGATTAAATAAGGAGTGTGGTTTTCTGGCTTAATGAATTGCCATCCGATTGCAATAAATAAAATAACAATTGCCACTTTGATGAATACAATAATGGCATTTACAAACGCAGATTCTTGTGTGCCTTTAATCAATAAAAGGGTAAGCGCTAACAAGATGACTAAGGCTGGGGCATTCATAATCCCCTGGTGCAGTATGCCCGCAGAATCAGTGTAGCTCTCAAAGGGGGAGTGGCACCATTCATAGGGTATCGATCCGCCAAGTAGTTTATTTAAGTATTCGCTCCAGGCAATAGAAACAGTAGCAGCACCTAGCGCATACTCCATAATCAATGCCCACCCAATAATCCAGGCCACTAGTTCTCCCATAGTTACATAAGAGTAAGCATAGGCGCTTCCTGCAATGGGAATCATGGAGGCAAATTCGGCATAACAAAGTCCTGCAAAGGCGCAGCCAATTGCAGCAACAATAAATGAAAGTGTAACGGCAGGTCCAGCAGCCTGACCAGCGGCAGCAGCGGTACGAACAAATAAGCCCGCACCAATAATGGCACCAATTCCAAGGGCAATTAGGTTGCCGGCTCCTAAGGTTCTTTTCAATCCTTTTTCACTATCGGCGGCCTGCGCCAGAATTACATCCAATGACTTTTTTGCAAACAAGCTCATGCGTTGGTTATTTAGGAGTCCTAAGATAAGTAATGGATTATTAACAGCTTATTTTTTGTCAATAAACCTATTTTTTTTGTTGAGCCAAGGCCAGATAATAAAGGGGGATGCCCAATAATACAATAATCAGGCCTGGCCAAGTAAATTCAGGCTTGTAGATAATGAGAAGAATACAGAAAGCTGCTCCCATTAAAATATAAAGTGCTGGTAAAAAAGGGTACCCAAAGGCTTTGTAGGGCCTTTCCGCGTGGGGTTGCTTTTTTCGAAGTATAAAAATGCCTGCAATGGTTAACATGTAAAACAACACTACTACAAATGAAATCATATCCAAAAGTTGTCCATATTTTCCGCTTAAGCTCCAAATCGCTGCTACAATGCATTGTACCCAAAGGGCAACTTGTGGTACAGACTTATTATTTAACGTTCCAGCTTGTTTGAAAAAGAGGCCGTCTTTAGCCATGGTGTAATAAACGCGTGCGCCTGCCATAATTAAACCGTTATTGCAACCAAATGTGGAAACCATAATTAAAACAGCAATAAGAGTAGTTCCAAAGGAAGGGAAAATCACATTCGCTGCAGCTACCGCTACTCTGTCATCAGCAGGAAATGCTAATTCATTCAATGGAAGTACATGCAAGTACATAAGATTAGCAGAAACATAAATAATAGTAACAATCAATGTACCTAAGAATAAACTCAGTCCGATGTTGCGTTGTGGGTTTTTCATTTCTCCAGCAATGAATGTCACATTATTCCATGCATCACTGCTAAAGATCGATCCCACCATTGAAGCTGCAATTGCACCCAATAACGCTGCACCGCCAATCGGGGTCCAATTTCCAGGGGAGAGCGCGCCCTGTGCATCTTTCAAGCCATTATTTTGAGCCGCTTGAAATCCGGTTTGCCAATTTTGCGCCCAGTAACTTTCTTTCACTAGTAAAAATCCAAACACAATCAAGCCAAACAGTGCGAGTAATTTGGCGCTAGTAAAAACGGTTTGAATCAATTTTCCTTCCTTTACACCACGCGAATTAATGACTGTTAAAAGTATAATGATGAATATGGCCACTAATTGTCCGGAATAAACTTTTATAATGCCGGCATCAAATAAAAAATAATTATTTCCAAGCTCCGGAACCAAATAGGCTAAGAACTTTGAAAAGGCAACTCCTACTGCAGCAATAGTAGCAGTTTGAATCACAGCAAAAAAACTCCAGCCATATAAAAATCCCATAAGTGGACTATAAGCCTCTTTTAAGTAAACATATTGACCGCCTGCTTTTGGATACATGCCGCTTAACTCACCATAGCTAACTGCAGCAGTAAGTGTCATGAATCCTGTCAGCAGCCAAACAGCAATTAGCCATCCGGCACTTCCTGTATTTCTTGTGATATCTGCACTTACGATAAAAATACCAGAGCCAATCATAGAGCCAGCTACGATCATAGTGCCATCCAATAGTCCCAAGGTAGGTTTGAAAGAAGGGGTTGACATACAGCTACAATTTGACAGTAAGATAAGGAATTCCTCAAGTGAATTGTTATTTTTTGCTGCTTGGTAAATTTCTGATTGCGGCTTTTTTTACCGATTTTCGAACTCCTACCTACATAAACGAATTGCCATGAATAAAAAAAACCGACTCACGCAATATATCCTGTTAGCAATGGTGCTAGGCGTTTTAGTTGGATATGCGGTGCATGAAAATGCTTCGCCAGCGTTTATTAAAAGTTTTTCTGCACAGATTAAGTTATTAGGGAAAATTTTTATCCGATTGGTTCAGATGATTATTGCACCGCTAGTGTTTTCAACTTTGGTAGTGGGAATTGCTAAGCTAGGAGATCTGAAAGCAGTAGGTCGTGTAGGAGGAAAGTCTATGTTGTGGTTCATAACTGCTTCATTGGTGTCCTTAGGAATTGGTTTGGTGCTTGTAAATATTTTGCAGCCAGGCTCTTTTATTAATCTTTCTCAAGCTGATAATGAAGGTGTCAAAGATTTGCTTACTAAAAAGCAGGAGTTCTCATTAGAGAAGTTTGTCGAACATGTTATTCCTCGAAGTTTTATCGAAGCGATGGCAACAAATGAGGTTTTACAGTTAGTTGTATTCTCACTTTTTTTTGGCGTGGCAACCACCGCAATGGGAGACTATGCAAAACCGGTTATAAAGGCATTAGATGCTGTGTCGCATATCATTCTTAAAATGGTCGGCTATGTGATGCATTTTGCACCGTATGGTGTGTTTGGTTCACTTGCAGCCGTTGTGGCGTCAAAGGGCCTAGGCATTTTTCAGTTTTATATTATTTACTTCCTTTATTTCTTATTGGGGATTGCCTTATTGTGGATTTTATTATTAACTGTTGGGTATTTGATTATCGGATCTCGTATGCAAAGCTTGCTTCGTCATATTGGAACGCCTTTATTGATTGCATTTAGTACAACGAGTAGTGAAGCCGTGTTCCCAAAACTAACAGAAGAGCTCGAGCGTTTTGGTTGCAAGGATAAAATCGTTTCGTTTGTGTTGCCATTGGGATATTCCTTTAATCTGGACGGCAGTATGATGTATATGACTTTTGCTAGTTTAGCTATTGCACAGGCATATGGTGTCCCCCTTGATTTAGGAACACAATTAACTATGTTACTTGTATTAATGTTGACGAGTAAAGGCATAGCGGGTGTTCCTCGTGCGTCATTGGTTATTGTGCTTGCTACCTGTTCTATGTTCGGCATTCCTCCAGAGGGTGTAGCACTCATTCTTCCAATTGATCATTTTTGTGATATGTTCCGCTCTGCAACAAATGTGGTAGGAAATGCGCTGGCTACTACGGCAGTGAGTAAATGGGAGGGCGAATTAGAAGGATAAATTTAAATCGACTTATTTCAGATGATATTTGATTATTTAATCGAAATGTTTCATTGGACAAATTTGTTGCAGCCACAGTTTTATGTGGAAAACGGAGGGCTATGGTTGCTGCTTTTTGTTGTATTTGCTGAAACAGGACTTTTTGTTGGTTTCTTTTTACCTGGGGACTCTTTGCTATTTGTAGCAGGTATCTATGCGCATACAATTACTACAAAGGCTGGTGAAGTTATCCCTGGCTTGGCATATCAGTTTTTAGACTTGGTTGGGTTGGGTGCAATTAGAAACGAGTGGGTTGATTTATTTGTATTAGCAGGGTTGATTGCGCTGGCTGGTATTGCTGGAAACAGTGTCGGGTATTGGACGGGTAAACAGGTTGGACCTGCCATGTATCAGTGGAGAGATCGTTTATTGTTTAAAAAGAAGTATTTATTTCAGGCTCGCGATTTTTATGAAAAACATGGGGGCCTCGCAGTAATTGGTGCTCGATTTCTGCCCTTAATAAGAACCTTTGCGCCTATTGTGGCTGGGATAGTGCAAATGGACAAAAAGAAGTTTCATTTTTTCAATATTGTAGGTTCTGTTTCTTGGGTAGTATCAATGATATTTGCTGGGTACTTTTTACAAAAATGGGTTTTATCTCAATTTGGTTTTGATCTAAAGGAGCATTTGGAGGTGATTGTGTTGGGGATTGTATTGGTGACAACTGCCCCGGTACTTGCAAAAATGATATTTGGTTCGGTCACAGAAAAAAAATGATTTAATGCAATGAGCAATAAACATTCCATTTTTAATGTTGCGGTAGTAGTAGCGGCGCTGGGTTACTTTGTAGATATTTATGACTTGCTTTTATTTGGAATTATTCGCGTTCCTAGTCTTGAGTCATTAGGGCTCTCTCCCGAAGAGGTGAAGACGAGTGGCGAACTGATTCTTCAATGGCAAATGTGGGGTTTGTTACTCGGAGGAATTATTTCAGGCGTTATAGGGGATAAGCGAGGAAGATTAAGCGTATTATTTGGATCTATCGTGCTGTATTCGTTAGCTAACATTGCGAACGGATTTGTTGAGACGGTAGAGCAGTACAAGTGGATTCGTTTTATCGCTGGTCTAGGATTAGCAGGAGAGTTGGGTGCGGGTATCACACTAGTTTCAGAAATTGTTCCTAAGGAAAGAAGAGGGGTAGCCACTTCATTAGTCGCAGGAATAGGATTAACAGGCGCGGTGCTTGCTTATTTCATGAAACAGCAGTTTGATTGGCGTATTTGTTATTTTATTGGTGGTGGTTTGGGAATTGTATTGTTAGTATTACGTATTTCTGTTTTTGAATCGGGTTTATACAATCAAGTAAAAGATAAAAAGGTGCAGCGAGGCAACTTTCTATCTTTTTTTACCAGCGCAGATCGATTAAAGCGTTACATTTTTGGAATCTTGATTGGACTGCCCACCTGGTTTGTGATTGGCGTTTTAATTACTTTTTCTAACGATTTTGCCCGTGAGTTTGGCATCAAAGAAAAAATTGATCCCGGAAAAGCAATTATGTATGCTTATGCGGCCATTTCAATTGGCGATATATTAATTGGGTTGCTTAGTCAATATTTAAGAAGTCGGAAAAAGGCACTTTTTGTTTTTTATGGCATTACGATTCTTTTCATGGTTGCATTTTTCACCTTATTGTGGG
>JBEDEC010000122.1:0-4452 GCA_041175905.1 Bacteroidota bacterium | reverse complement strand
CTGTTTCACGCGTTGACAATCAAGCTTTACCACATCATTCAAGACAATATTGTACTTTTGCCTGAATGAGTTGTTCGGGATGCGGAACCGCAACAGGCGGAAAACCAAATGGATGTAAAAGTAACGGCGGATGTAGTTCCGGCGGATGCAACCGCATGAATGCCCACGATTGGCTAAGAAACCTCCCCATTGTTGATCAGGATAGTCAATGCCGCGTTATTGAAGTGAGCTTTAGTCAGGGCACCCGTAAAGACTTTTATCGTAATCCATCTTTACAACAATTTGAAAAAGGCGACTTGATTACGGTAGAAGGAGTGGGTGGATTTGATGTAGGAGAGGTTTCCCTAACTGGAGAAATTGTTCGACTCCAATTAAAAAAACGGGGCGTAAAGGAAGACAATCCCGAAATGAAAAAAGTTCTTCGACTGGCAACAGATCGAGATATAGAATCACTGAAACAAAATAAAGCTAGAGAGGCCGAAGCGGTTATTCGCAGCCGCGCCATTGCTAAACAACTAAGGCTGGATATGAAAATAAGCCAGGTTGAAATTCAGGCAGATGGTCGCAAAGCCACTTTCTTTTATATCGCAGATGGACGCGTAGATTTTAGAGAGCTTATCAAAGTATACGCCTCAGAATTCAAGGTAAAAGTTGAGATGCGTCAGATCGGCGCTCGTCAAGAAGCTGGAAAAGTGGGAGGAATAGGAAGCTGTGGGCGTGAGTTGTGTTGCAGTACGTGGCTTACTGAATTCAAATCAGTCAATACAGCCGCTGCACGTTATCAAAACCTTTCCATCAATCAAACTAAATTGAGTGGGCAGTGTGGACGACTCAAATGTTGTTTGAATTATGAACTGGATACCTATCTGGATGCATTGCAACACTTCCCGGATAATTGCGATGTACTACAGGTTGCTAAAGGAAATGCATTCTTAATTAAAAAAGACATTTTCAAGAATCTGATGTGGTATACATTGCCTGACAGTAACAAGCAATATCCACTTAGCCTGGAGCGTGTTCGAAAAATAAAAGAACTAAACAAACAAGGTATCCGACCAGAAGACTTAGAGCCGGTTGAATTAGTTTCTTCTAAACCTAAAGAAGAAGTTCCTGAATTTGTAGAGTTGGTTGGACAGATCAGTTTAAAATCGCTTGATCGTGCTGCACAGCGTAAACGTCAGCAACAAAGACCACAACAAGGACCGCAGCAGGGACCCAAACAACCGCCAAAACAAGGGCCACAACAACCATCTCAACAATCACCGTCACGTAATCATGGGCCCCGTAGTCCTCGAGACAGAAATAATCAGCCTGGCAACCGAAGAGGCAACCCTCCACGTAAGCAAGAATAATTTATTGGTATTGGGTTAAAAGCTATTCATGTCATTCATCAGCACCAATGGCGCGGTAGATTGCATCTTGAATACGTCCCCGTAATTGAAGTTGCCCTAATAAATTGTTATCACGCGTAGGATTCACTCGATTGGAAAGAAATACATAAACCAAATCATGCTTAGGATCTACCCAAACACATGTGCCAGTAAAACCGGTATGCCCAAAAGTTTGATCGGAGGTGAGAAGTGAAGGATAAGGATCTTTTTTAAACTGATTGTCCTTTTCAGGTTTATCAAAACCCAAGCCTCTTCGACTGTTTTCTAATTGATACGAAGTGAAGAGTGATACGGTGGACTCACGCAAATAACGTCTTCCATTAAATTTTCCCTTTTCTAATAAAAGTTGATACAAAATAGAAAGATCATACGCATTGGAAAATAGTCCTGCATGGCCAGCCACTCCACCAAACAATGAAGCCCCCTCATCATGTACATCTCCTCGAATCAGTTGTTGTCTGAAGTGTGATTCTTTCTCTGTGGGAACCACTTGATCCAGCGTAAAACGGCGACGGGGTAAAAATCCGGTAGAGTACATACCCAATGGACGATAAAAATTATCCTGAACATATTGATCTAGCGTCTTTCCACTCAACTGTTCTACAATCAATCCTAAAAAAATAAAATCATTGTCGCTGTACACATATTTACCCTGTGGCCCCAGAGGACTTTTTAAAATTCGTGCCAACAACGTGTCTTTCCAATCGTTACGTCTGTATAAATTTTCTGCAACCCGTACTGTAAATCCTTTCTGTGGTGTTTTTTTATAAAGCGAAGTGTCAGGATTTCCAAAGGCGTCAATCGTTTCTTTATAAAAAGGAATAAAGGGAACAAGTCCTGCCTGATGCAATAAAATATCTTTGATGGTGAGATTTTCTTTATCAGATCCTTTTACCCAAGGAAGATAATCTTTCAAACGTCCCTCCAATTTTATTTTCCCTTCATCATAGAGTTTCATGATTGAAACAGTAGTAGCAGAGATCTTTGTTACAGAAGCTAAATCATAAATACTCTCCGGTGATACAGGCGAAGACGCTTCTGTTGAAGTAGCACCAAACGCTTTACTATACAGCACGTTTCCTTTTTGAACAGCCATTACTACGGCACCCGGAAATGCTTTTTTTGCTAATCCCTCCTCCACAATACGATCGATGGCGGTTAATCGCTTTCTCAATTGAATAGCTGATCTTTTTATTTTAGGCTGTTGGATACCCGTTCCAAATTTGAATTGACAAACGGATACTGGCAAGGTACCGCGTGCAGCAAAATCACCCTGTAGCCAATCAGCTGAAATTTCTTGCGAAATTGAATCATCCTGATAAGCCACTACGAGTGAACGCGCATCACAAAAGTTTTTTATAGCCAATACATTTCCGAATGCAAAGGTCAGCGTACTATCACTATTCAACAGACCATATAAATACTGTGCAGTAGTGCTAATTCCGAAGTTATTCATGGGCTTGTTAGCATAATCATGCGCGCCAATGATACAAACGTCAAAGTTGCCCGATTTTTTTACGGCTGCATAGATAGAATCAGCTGTTTGGATGGAGTCCTTGTAATTGAGTAAATATGAAGTGGCTCCCCAATCATTTTGCAAACGTTTCCCAAAAACAGAAAGTTGCTTGCCTCCCAACTGCACATATGCAACACGTGTTTTTTTATTTTTTAATGCAAGACGTAATGAACTAGAAAGTGGCGTAAGCAAGGTGAGCCCTTTTCTTGCTGCCTCTTCTCTCAAGGCAGTAGTTTTTACATTCAAATCCTGTAATAAATTTGTTGTATCTATAAACTGCGGGCGATTAAGTCCCAATGAATATTTTGCAGCGAGTACTTTTTTCACTTTGGCGTCTACTCCTTCTTGTGTCAGTCGACCATCTTGAATGGCTGCTTTGATTACCTCGATTGATTCAGGAACACTAGCTGGCAAACAGAGCATATCATTACCCGCAATTATGGCCTCTACTGCGATGGTTCCTCCGGGATAGTGCTTCGCAATGCCTTTCATTTCTAATGCATCCGTAAAAGTTAAGCCTTGGTAGTTGAGCTGATTACGCAATAAGTCGGTGATATTATTTTTAGAGATAGATGTGGGGCGGTTCGTTGTACTATCAATCGCTGGAACAAACAAATGCGCAATCATCACACTGCCAATACCTGCTTCAAAAACGGCTTTAAATGGAGCTAATTCCATTGCATCTAATTGCTTCATAGATTTAGCCACTACCGGAAGATCATAATGAGAATCAACATCTACATCTCCGTGGCCAGGAAAGTGTTTGGCACAAGCCATGATTCCTGCATCTTGTAAACCTTTCATAATTGCAACAGCAGAACTGGCCACTTTTTTTTGATCTTCTCCAAAAGAACGGAACCCAATTACAGGATTATTTGGATTATTATTTACATCTACTACAGGCGCGTAGTTTACGTGTATACCCATTCGCTTACACTGTTCGCCCATTGCTAATCCTATTCGATAGAGTAAAGAACGATCTTGAATAGCTCCCAATGAAAGTTGATAGGGGAATCGGTCTACGCTATCTAATCGCATGCCTAATCCCCATTCGCCATCGATTGTGATCATCAATGGAGTTTTAGCCATCGCCTGGTATTGGTTGGTTAAAAGTGCTTGGCGAACCGGACCCCCTTGAAAAAAACAAAGTGCTCCCACATTGTAATTACGAATATCCTGCTCTACTTTGGCGATATGATCAGGGCCTAAATTGGAATGCGCCCGAATAACCATTAGTTGCGCAATCCGTTGTTCAGTGGTTAAACTATTAAAAACACTATCAACCCATTTTTGCTGGGCCTTTTCGCGGGCAGATTGTGCCAATAAAGTTCCAACTGAGCAAAGCAGTGCAAGGGAAAGGATAAAATTTTTTCTCATGACAGGTTCTTTTCTAAAAAGAGAGTGCCTAAAAGTAATTCTTTTAGGCCAAGCATTTATGCGGCTTATCAGAGGCAATCTCGTATTTTTGAAGGCTTCAGAATTGGGGAACCTTGATACAAATACTACCTGACCATATTGCTAATCAAATTGCTGCCGGCGAGGTTA
>JBEDEC010000121.1:0-25333 GCA_041175905.1 Bacteroidota bacterium | reverse complement strand
TTTAATTATAATTTTTTGGATAAAGGATTTCAATGGACAACTCCTAAAACAACTCTTTTTGAAAATAACTACCAATATGGTATTTCGCTAAATATCCCATTACGATTGTCGGCCGAAAGAGGTGAATATAAAAAAGTAAAATATTCCATTCAGTCTACTACATTGGAGCAGGATTTGAAACGCCTTCAAATTGAAAATAAAATAAAAGCAATCTATTTCGAAATTGATAATTTAAAACAACAACTTTTAGTTCAACAAAATATTTTATCAAATTACCAAACATTGTTACGCGGAGAAGAACTCCGCTTTAGAACAGGTGAAAGCAGTTTGTTTCTTGTTAACGCGAGAGAATCTAAAGTTTGGGAGACGGCACAAAAATTTGAAGAACTAAAAGCCAAATATGTAACTGCCATTCAGAAATTACGCTGGTCAGCAGGCCAGTTAAATTAGTCTGCCACTTATCATGACAAAAACCCGCACACCAATAGAAATAGCTGCAGCGCTTCTTAGCGATGGTGAGGTTGTTGCTATTCCCACAGAAACTGTTTATGGGTTAGCGGGCAATATGTATAATGAAAATGCAGTTGCGAAAATATATGAACTGAAAAAAAGACCCAAGCAAAATCCTTTAATCGTACATGTCGCTGATATCAATTCCGCAATACCCCTAATAGAAGACTTTCCGACAAAACTGTTAGCATTGGCAGAAAAATTTATGCCAGGCCCACTTACCCTATTATTGAATAAATCAGGCCTTGTGCCAAATTCAGTAACAGCTGGAAGTAACAGAGTAGCCATCCGAGTGCCTGCACATCCATTGACTGCGGAATTATTAAAAATAATTAACATCCCACTTGTAGCACCCAGCGCAAATCCCTACACCCGAATCAGTCCCACTAAAGTAAAACACGTGGAAGCCTATTTTGGATCTGCGCTAAAATTTATTCTGGACGGAGGAGACTGTACCATAGGACTAGAGTCAACTATTGTTGGGATGGAAAACAACCAACCCATAATCTACAGACAGGGTGTGATTAGTAAACAAGAAATTGAAACTATTATTGGACCCGTAGGTAGTTATACCACAGAAAAGTCAGAAATGCCAACACCAGGCCTTGCCCCAAAGCATTATGCTCCCCTAACAGCAACAACCCTTATTGAACGAGATAAGATTGAAAAAGTATTTGAAACAGGAATGGCAGTATTGGTCTTTCAAGAAGCTATTTCTTCAATTCCAACTGAAGTACAATATATCTTATCAGAAAATGGCTCACTAGCAGAAGCCGCACAGAATCTATACGGATTACTGCACGAACTAGATAATAAAGGATTCAAAAATATTATTTGTGAGATGCTCCCTGATATTGGCCCCGGATCTGCAATTAATGATCGACTTAAAAGAGCATCGCATAAGCCAGCAATAAAAAATTAATAAACCCTTCTTTACAAACAGCCAAGTCGGAGCCTATCTTTACAAGAATCAGTAATACTCCAAAATTTCACAAAATAACCTTATGTCCACCAAACCAAGTTTTAACGATTATATCAAGAGCTTTCCGAATGATTTTACGTCAGCAATCGTTGTGTTTCTTGTTGCCCTTCCCTTATGCCTGGGAGTTGCTCTAGCCTCCAATGCCCCTTTATTTAGCGGAATCATTGCAGGTGTAATTGGCGGAATAGTTGTGGGGCTAGCAAGCCGTTCACATTTAAGTGTAAGTGGACCAGCAGCGGGATTAACTGCAATAGTTGCAGCATCACTTGCATCCTTGCCTTCCTTTGAATCCTTTTTACTAGCTGTGGTACTAGCAGGCATTTTACAACTCTTATTAGGTGTTGCCAAAGCAGGTGTGATTGGTGATTTTGTTCCTGGAAGTGTCATCAAAGGAATGCTGGCTGCGATTGGACTTATTTTATTGATCAATCAGTTTCCTCACTTATTGGGTGACGACTCACAATTTGAATCAGATGAAGGTGTGCCTAAAAAAGGAAACATCTTTATTAATTTCTTTAATGCGTTTACGAATGTCAATACAAGTGCCTTTTTAATAGGTGGGCTTGCTCTACTTTTCAATATTGGATGGGAAAAATTTCAGCAAGGAAAAAAGGGATTGATCAAATTTATTCCAGGTCCACTATTAATGGTTGTACTAGGTGTAGTACTAAATCTTTTATTCAAGTCACAACAATGGCTACCAGCCCTGGAAGGAGAACATCTGGTTATTTTGCCGGTTGCGCAATCAGCTTCTGAGTTTTTCTCCTTTTTAACCATGCCCGATTGGTCTCAATTTGGAAATTATCAAGTATTAACCGTGGCAGTAACCCTTGCATTGGTGGCGAGCTTAGAATCGCTATTGAGCATTGAGGCAGTTGATGAATTAGACCCCTATCAACGAGTTACTCCTACCAACCGGGAATTAAAAGCCCAAGGAATTGGGAACATCGTATCTGGATTATTAGGCGGACTTCCTGTAACTAGTGTAATAGTACGTTCGTCTGCGAACGTAAACTCTGGTGCAAAAACAAAAATGTCAACCATTTTTCATGGTATGCTTCTATTACTCTGTGTAGCCTTTATTCCATTTATATTAAATCTTATTCCTAAGTCAGCACTCGCGGCTATTTTGATTTTTACAGGGTATAAACTAGCAAAACCCTCACTCTTTGTTGGATACTACAAGAAGGGCTGGAACCAATTCCTGCCCTTTGTCGGCACTATTGTTGCGATACTCGCCACGGACCTATTAAAGGGTGTAATGATAGGTATTGGCATCGGAATTATTTTCATAATCCGCTCTAACTTTAAATCTGCAATTCTAAGTGTTACAGACGAAAACAGATACCTCTTTCGCCTTCGAAAAGATGTTTCTTTCCTAAACAAGTCTATTTTAAAACAAGGCTTAGAGAAAGTACCCGCTCAATCCTTTGTTATCATCGATATTTCAAGAGCAGATTTTATTGATGCGGATATCATTGAGATCATAGAAGATTTTCAAAAGCATGCCCCCTTACAAAATATAAAAGTAGAAATTAAACAAAGCCCTTACAAAAAACCGATATTTAAAACCAATTAATACCTCAAAAATGAAAGTATACGAAAAACTTTTACTTGAAAACAAAGCCTGGGCTGCTGAAAAAGTAACTGACGATCCCGACTTTTTTAACAGACTTGCAAATATTCAAACTCCTGATTTTCTTTGGATCGGCTGCAGCGACAGCCGTGTACCTGCCAATGAAATAACGGGTACACAGCCCGGTGAAATTTTTGTACATCGCAACGTGGCCAACATGGTGGTACATACCGATCTTAACCTGTTAACTGTATTAGAATACGCAGTACATCACTTAAAAGTAAAACACGTTATTGTTTGTGGTCACTATGGTTGCGGAGGCGTTAAAGCGTCAATGACCAGTCACAACTTTGGCATTATTAATAAATGGCTTCGCAACATCAAGGACGTTTATCGCTTTCACAGAGATGAAATAGATAGCATCAAAGACGAAGAGGGCCGTGTAAATCGAATGGTCGAACTAAACGTACAGGAGCAAGTAATGAATTTGGCTAAAACGTCTATCATTCAAAAGGCTTGGAAGCAAAATCATTACCCACATCTGCACGGTTGGGTCTATGGCCTTAAAGATGGCCTGATCAAACCCATTTTTGAAATGGAAGCCGGCACCCACATTGATCCACTTTATGAATTTGACGATCTGTAAGCTACCTTCGTGGCATGTCCATTGAGGTAAAAGGTCTTCGTAAAGAATTTGGCTCGCAGTGCGCGGTCAATTCTATTTCTTTTTCCGTAGCAACTGGAGAGATTGTTGGTTTCCTAGGTCCGAATGGAGCAGGAAAATCTACGACTATGAAAATGCTCACGGGTTATTTACAACCTGACGGGGGCACTGCATCAATTGGGGGCATCGAAGTCACAAAAGATCCGCTGGGTGCAAGAAAAAAAATTGGATACTTAGCTGAGCAAAATGCGCTTTACCCTGATTTGTACGTACGAGAATACCTTTCTTTTATTGCTCGTATTCAACAAGTAAAAGCAATCAATTCCAGTGTTGACAAGATCATTGAATTAACAGGACTTCAACCCGAGGCGCATAAAACAATAGGCAAACTGTCCAAAGGTTACAAACAACGAGTAGGTTTAGCTGCTGCGCTGGTGCACGATCCGGAAGTATTGATACTCGATGAACCGACATCCGGTTTAGACCCAAATCAATTGGCAGAAATTCGAAGTTTAATCAAAGCACAAGGAAAAACAAAGACCGTTTTGTTCTCCACACATATTCTTCAAGAGGTGGAAGCGATTTGTGATCGTGTTATCATAATCAATAAAGGCAATATTGTAGCCGATTCTCCTCTCAAAAAACTGGCTGAGATTGTATCTTTGCCGCGCCCGGATATGAATTTGGAATCAATTTTCAGATTCTTGACGGGTCAACCCTAATACCCTTCAATTTATAAAACCTATGAGCTACATCGCCGAAATTTTTGCCAGACAAATTTTAGATTCACGCGGAAACCCCACTGTAGAAGTGGATGTGATCACCGAAAATGGAGCTTTGGGTCGTGCAGCCGTTCCAAGTGGTGCAAGTACCGGAATACATGAGGCAGTAGAATTACGCGATGGAGACAAGAAAAAATATTTAGGTAAAGGAACGCTCAAGGCTGTTGACAATGTCAATAAAAAAATTGCTCCTCTTTTATTAGGATATGACGTTGCAGACCAAACAGGCATCGACGAAATGATGATCCAATTAGATGGAACATCCAATAAAAGCAAACTGGGTGCAAACGCAACGCTGGCGGTGAGTATGGCTGTTGCAAAAGCAGCAGCTGAGGAAGCAGGACTACCTCTATTTCGCTATGTAGGAGGAACCAATGCTAAAATTCTTCCTATCCCGATGATGAATATTTTGAATGGAGGAGCACACGCCGATAATAAAATCGACTTTCAAGAATTTATGGTAATGCCAGTGGGAGCACCTTCGTTTAGCGAGGGACTTCGTTGGGGTGTGGAGATTTTTCATGCACTTAAAACGGTATTAAAGAAAAAAGGATACAGTACAAACGTCGGTGATGAAGGAGGATTTGCGCCCAACATTCAAAGTAATGAAGAGGCAATTGAAACAGTTCTGATTGCCATTGATGCAGCGGGTTACAAAGCAGGTTCACAAATAAAAATTGCAATGGATGCGGCGAACAGTGAACTATGGGATAGCAAAAAGAAAAAATATGTGTTCCATAAGAGCAGTGGAAAGGAAATGTCCAGCGAACAATTAGCGAAATACTGGGAAGGATGGGTTAAAAAATATCCTATTTGCAGCATTGAGGATGGCATGGCCGAAGACGACTGGGCAGGTTGGAAAATGTTGACAGAGGCAGTTGGCACAAAATGTCAATTAGTAGGTGATGACCTTTTTGTTACCAATGTAGAACGCTTACAACAAGGAATTGATAAAGGAATTGGAAATGGATTGCTAGTTAAGGTAAATCAGATTGGTACGATTACTGAAACAATTAATGCCGTTTCACTTGCTCAGAACAATGGATACAATACCATCATGAGTCATCGTAGCGGCGAAACAGAAGACACTACGATTGCCGACCTGGCCGTAGCCCTTAATTGTGGTCAAATCAAAACAGGTAGTGCTTCCCGTACCGACCGGATGGCTAAATACAACCAGCTACTCCGTATCGAAGAATTACTGGGCAGTTCGGCCTTGTATCCGAAAGGAAAAATCAAATTTGGAAAATAAATTAAAGAGGGGCGAATGCAGCCCCTCTTTATCTTTGAGGTGAACATGAATCAATTTCTTTCTACCATTCCACCGTGGATTCGCAATAAATACTTCATTGCGACGGCTGTCTTTTTAATTATTGTAATTTTTTTAGACAAGAATGATCTGTTCACGCAATTAGAGAGAAAGAAAGAGCTTCGAAAATTAGAAAAGACCAAAGAGCATTACACCAAACAAATAGAATTAGAACGCAAAGAGTTAGAGTCTTTAAAAAATAATCCTGCCACCATCGAAAAGTACGCAAGGGAAAAATACCTCATGAAAAAGGATAATGAAGACCTGTTTCTGATCACTGAAAAACCGGTTTCGGATAAAAAATAGTCCGTTCTCACAATAATCGTTTCCTCTCCTCGTTTTTAAAGGGTCCAATCGTTCAAAACCAGCGATTCCCCATGAAAACGTATTCTCCAGAAGACCTCATTTGCTACCTCTACAATGAGATGGATGCGAAAGCTCGTCTTGAACTAGAGGCCGCTTTGCAAGAAAACTGGACCTTACGGGAAAAGCTGGGTGTTTTGAAAACCTCTATGCAACGTCTGGACCGGATAGTAGAATCGCCCCGAACAGAAGTAATTATCAACATTTTACGTCACACCTCCACTCACCAAACGCAGACCGTTCGCTGATGCGTAACTTGCGGTCATGACCCGCAAGCAGAAATACCAATTTGTTACGGACTATTTTTTATCGCATGCCCCCGATGCAGAAACTGAGCTTTTCTATGATAACCCCTTTCAATTATTAGTAGCGGTTATACTATCGGCACAGTGTACCGACAAACGTGTCAATCAGACCACACCGGCCATTTTCAAACGCTTTCCCACCCCCGCCAAGCTGGCTAAGGCAACGTTTGAAGAAGTGTTTCCGCTGATTCAAAGTATTTCGTATCCCAATAATAAATCCAAGCACCTGATTGGGATGGCCCAAAAACTAATCAAGGAGTTTGGAGGTCAGGTACCAATGACAGTAGATGAATTAGTACAATTACCTGGTGTGGGTCGTAAAACAGCCAATGTGATTACTTCGGTAATCGACAATCAACCCAATATGGCAGTGGATACGCATGTATTCAGAGTGAGCAAAAGAATTGGACTGGTTCCTTCCACGGCAACTACGCCATTGGCAGTAGAGAAAGTATTAATTAAAAATTTTCCGGAATCGCTCATTCATAAAGCGCACCATTGGCTAATTCTACATGGTCGTTATACCTGTATTGCCAGAAATCCAAAATGTGAAAGCTGTGGGCTGCAAACGGCTTGCAGTGCTTTTCAAAAAATGAAGAAAGATTAATTCTTACGTCCCAACATTTCTTGCAAACAAAGCACTAACTCCGTTTTAGTAATGGGCACACCCATGATTTTATTGTATCCTTTTGCATCAACAAGATAGATGTCGCGGATAATTTTTATCAACTGACCATTATTGATTTCAGGAATCAAAACCTGATCAAAGTTTTTAATCAACTGTCCCAAATTACGAGGGAAAGGACGCACATAACGAAGATGAGCATGACTCACTGCATGACCTTGTGCCTGCAATTCAGCAACAGCAGACTTGATTGCTCCATAGGTAGAACCCCAACCCAACACTAGAATTTTTCCTTTATCAGGACCACTATCTAATTTTTGTTCAGGAATATATTCTGCGATCTTGTCTACTTTTTCTTGACGAAGTTTCACCATCAATTGGTGATTCTCGGGTTCATAGTTTACGTTTCCTGTGATATTCTGTTTCTCAATTCCACCAATGCGATGTTCAAGTCCGGGTGTACCAGGTACTGCCCAAGGACGTGCTAATTTTTCATCACGGGTATAAGGCATGTATTTTTCTTCTCCTTCGTTGAGTGCTTTTTTAAATTGAACAGGGATTGCTGGAAGATCTTTTGTTTGTGGGTAGCGCCAAGGTTCTGCTCCGTTGGCAATATAGCCATCACTCAAAAACATAACGGGCGTCATGTGTTGGATAGAAATACGCACCGCTTCAAATACTGCATCAAAACAATCTGTAGGCGTAGAAGCAGAAATAATAGGCATGGGACATTCACCATTGCGTCCATAATACGCCTGCATTAAATCACTTTGTTCTGTTTTAGTAGGAAGACCCGTAGAAGGTCCTCCACGTTGAACGTTGATGATAAGCAAGGGGATCTCTAACATCACAGCCAAACCCATAGCTTCTCCTTTGAGCGCAATACCTGGACCGCTAGAAGTAGTAACTCCTAATGATCCACCATAAGACGCACCAATTGCAGAAGTGATGGCCGCAATTTCATCTTCGGCCTGAAAGGTTCGTACGCCAAAATTTTTGTATTTGGATAGCTCATGTAAAATATCTGAAGCGGGTGTAATAGGATAAGAACCTAGAAAAAGAGGCAACCCACTTTTTTGTGATGCAGCAATCAGTCCTAATGTCAACGCTTGATTACCCATGATAGAACGATAAGAACCGGGTTGCATTTTGGCGCGCTCTACGGTATAGGTGGTGGTAAATGTTTCTGTTGTATCACCATAATTATACCCCGCTTGCAACACAGCCACATTGCTGTTCATGATATCGGGCTTCTTCGCAAATTTTTCTTTGATAAAATCAATCGTGTTATTCATATCACGACCATACATCCAATACAAAAAGCCGAGCACAAACATATTTTTAGCGCGGTCCTTTTCTTTCATTCCCAACGTGACATCCTTTAGCGCCTCACGTGTCATTTTGGTCACATCCATCTTAAACACTTCGTAATTAGTAAGGCTTCCGTCTTCTAATGGATTCACTCCCTCGGGATAATTGGCGAGTCGTAAATTCTTTGCATCAAACCCATCTGTATTTGCAATAATCTTTCCGCCTTTTTTCAAGGCCTTGAGATTTACTTTTAATGCTGCCGCATTCATTGCGACCAATACATCACAGGAGTCGCCTGGTGTAAAAACACGATCCGAAGAAAAACGTAATTGGAATCCACTTACGCCGGGCAAGGTTCCTTGTGGCGCGCGGATTTCTGCAGGAAAATCAGGAAAGGTAGCAAGATCAATTCCGAGCAGTGCCGTGTTATTGGTAAACTGACTTCCGGTCAGCTGCATACCATCACCACTGTCTCCTGCAAACTTGATAACCACATCTTGTAAAACTTCCTGTTTTCTGGCCATGATCGTTTTTTAAAGTGTGTTCAACGAATTTAAACTTTATTATGCCATTTTACCGGGGTGACCTAACCAAACTTTTCTTCCTTGTATGCGACGAACCAAGAATAGTATAGCGACAAATATGAAAAAGAAGGGTCCGGCAAATCCAAGTAAGGCGATATAGCGAGTACCATAGAATTTCTCCATGGGACGACGTAAGCGCTCTGCAATTAAATACATACCTGGTACCATGATTAGTGTAAGGAAGAAGGAGAAAATGAGACCGAATATAATGGTCCAGCTAAGTGGCCCCCAGAATACTACACTGTCTCCGCCAAAAAAGACATTGGGACGAAGGTGTTGGAATAATCCGGCAAAGTCAATATTAAAACCTACGGCCAGTGGCAACAAGCCCAAGATGGTAGCCACCGCTGTTAAGAGTACCGGGATAATTCGAATCTTTCCGGCCTGGATAGCTGCTTCACGCGTACGATAACCACGAGTGCGCAACTCATCAGTGAATTCAATCAGCAGAATTCCGTTTTTAATTACTATACCTGCCAGTCCTACTACTCCAACTCCCACCATGATTGTAGCGAGTGTAATACCGCTTAATGCATAACCCAAAAACACGCCAATTACAGAAAAGAAGATCTCCGTAATAACGATGAAAGGCTTACTCATACTGTTGAATTGCAATACCAGAATTAAAAAGATAATTCCGATTGCCATTAATAGCGCTGTGCCTAGGAAGGCTTGCGTTTCCTGCTCTTGCTCACTTTGACCTTGCTGACGAATCACTACATCAGAAGGTATGGAGGTACTATTTCTAAATTCTTGAATTTTTTCTTTTAAAGCTGCATTAATACCAGTAACCAAGGTTGGATCTTCCACGCTACTTTGTAATTGGATAGTGCGACGAACATTTTTACGCTTGATTCCTCCCGCGGTATTGGTATACTCAACAGACGCTACGGCACCTAATGGAACAGACTTGACTTGCATTGTATTCATATCCATAAATACAATCCGTGTATTCAAAAGATCATCTACATTATCGCGCCGATCACTTGCGTAACGAAGTTGAATTTTGTATTCATCTTCACCATCTTTGATTTTACTTACCTCTTTACCAAATTGAGCGGTACGAATAGCCATTCCAATTTGAGCCGTAGTAATTCCTTCCATCATTGCTTTACTACGGTCAACATTGATGGTAATTTCAGGATTATTGAGATCGACATCTGCTTTTAAACTCTGAATACCCTCTACTCGATTCGTATCAAGGTACTGTAGTAATTGCGTAGCCACGTTGGCAAGCTCATCAAAATCATCACCTGCAATTTCAATATTTACCGGAGGCTCTGTGGGCGGACCATTAGACTCTTTATCTACCTCCACATCAAGACCGGGAATGCCTTGGACTGCCTCACGAATGGACGTGAGATAAGGAGCAGTAGACTTTCCATGTCTTTTTTCAAATTCCACAAATGAAATCTGGATACGTCCTAAATGAGGTTGTACACTTCGATTATTATCACGAGGATTATTAGCACTGACTGCTACGTTGCTAATCACACTTTCCACAATAGCACCAGACTTACCAGGCAACTCACTTTCTAGCACCTTTAGCACTTTGGTTTCCAAAACACGGGTAATACTATCTGTGTATTTAACATCAGTACCAACTGGTAATTTGGCATACACATAAATGAAATTAGGATCACCAGAAGGGAAAAAGGTCATTTTATTGCTGCGCAGCATCAGCAGTACTATCGAAACAGCAAATAGGCCAAACAACGATGCAAATGTTTTTGCCGGACGATTCCCCACTAGTATCCAACGCAGTAATTTTTCATACTGATTCATCATGCGTGGCAAGGTCTGGTGTTGGAATTTCCAAATAATATCTTCCAAAAAGTAGCTATGTAATACCATTAGGATACTTAATAGCCATAAGAAGTTTGCAGTACCGTGAAATCCTACTCCATGTAACAATAGACCTGCGATTGCAAATACCCAGAACCATTTATTTCTGAAAATGGCAGACTTTACTTTATTCTCCTCTTTAATCTCGGGCTTCATGAAACTAACCGCAAACACCGGATTGAAAATAAATGCTACTACCAGTGAAGCCGCTAATGTCAAAATGAGCATGGTAGGTAGATAAATCATGAATTTACCAATGATGCCCTTCCAGAATAATAACGGGAAGAATGGCGCGAGTGTGGTAGCTGTACCTGCTAATACGGGAATAAAAACCTCTCCCGCTGCTTCTTTCGCACTTTTGATAATGGGTACTTTTCCATTGGCAAATATGCGGTGGGTATTTTCGATTACCACAATGGCATCATCTACAATAATACCCAGACCAAATAACAAAGCAAATAGCACGATAAAGTTGAGGGTTACACTTCCTCCCACAATTGCATCGGCAACAGGTAGAAACAAAAAAGCTACAAACACACTTAAGGGTACACTAAGTGCCACAAAGAATGCATTGGTAACTCCCATAAAGAACATTAAAATCAACAACACCAGCACAAATCCAATGATAATTGTATTGATCAATTCATTGAAAGAGGTTTTGGTTCCCTTACTTTGATCGCCTGTGAAATCCACTTGAAGATCCTGGGGTAATTCTTGTTTCTCTCTCATCTCAGCCAGAATAGATTTTACTCCATCGGCTGTAGTAATTAGATTTTCACCAGCACGCTTCACAATATTCAACGTCACTACATTTTTTCCATTGAGACGCGCATAGCTTTCATATTGCTTTACAGTGTCACGAATATCAGCAACATCACGGAGGTAAACCGATGCACCGCGAGCAGAGCTGCGAACGACTATCGAAGACATATCAGCGGCCTGCTTAAACTGTCCTTTAACGCGTAGCGTACGCTTCATGTTTCCCACTTCAACTTGCCCTCCTGTGATATCCATATTTTCACGAACAATTGCATTTTCAATGTCCATGAAACTCACTTTTGCAGCAGTCATCCGATAAGGATCCACATTGATTTGAATCTCACGCTCAGGGGCACCTACAATTTCAGCACGCGTAATTGAGGGCAATTCTTCTACTTTATCCTGGATCTTGTCTGCATACTCTTTTAGTTTTACAGGATCAAAGTCACCACTGATATTAACAAACAAAATAGGAATCTCACTGAGCGAAAACTCTTGTACATCAGGCTCACTCGTTAGATCGGTAGGCAAATCTTTAGTTGCCTTATCGACCGCGTCTTTTACTTTACGCTTGGCTACTTCACTTTTTACATCCGTATCAAACTCCACCACAATCAGAGAATAGTCAGTTTGTGAAGTGCTGGTGATTTTATTCACTTTGGCACCACTGATTCCTTTTAATTGCTTTTCAATTGGACGTGTAACCAAATTCTCAATATCCTTAGGAGAGTTTCCTACATAAACAGTAGTAACTGAAATAGTAGGCACTACTACATCCGGAAACTGTTCCTTGGGGAGTGTAGTAAACCGGATATATCCAAATAACGATATCAAAATCGCTACGATATAAATGGCGGTTCTGTTATCAATAGACCAACTGGTAGGACCAAACTCTTTTATCTTTTTGACAACCTTTTCTTGAAAACTTGACATACCTTAAATTTTAATGCGTGAGAATTATTGCACTGCTTTTACGACCTGACCGTCATATACATTTTGAAAACCGCGACTGATTAGTAATTGACCATTATTCAATCCTGCTTTGATCTCAATGCGTCCGCCGTATGCTTCACCCGTAATCACACTCATTTTACGAGCGACCATTTTATTTCCTTTCTGTTCTACAACATACACATAGCGACCTTTTTCATCACGTTGCACTGTGTTAAGTGGAACTGTTACAGTACTATCCGCCTTGTAATCCAAAATGCGCACATTAGCAGTTTGGTTCGGCTTAAAAGATGAATTGGAAGGGATTATGGCTTCTGCATTAAAGGAACGCGTAGCTGCGTTGATAGCCTCACCAACCACCGATAGAGAGGCAGTAAAGGGTATGCTGGTGGCTTCTAGTACTTGTATTTCTACTTTAGCTCCTTTCTTAACTCGTCCAATATAATTTTCAGGAACATTGGTAACTACTTTCAATCGACTAGTATTCACAATACGAATGCCCATGCCTGGAGTAGCAGCAGCTTGCGCAGAGAATAGCTCACCCACTTTTACATTGACCTCTTCAATCACTCCACTAATCTCTGCCTTGACATTGGTCATATTTACTTGTTCTTGTGCCATTGCCACCTGCGCTTGTGCTGCACGCAATTGTGCATTTAATGCTTCCACATCTGCACGTGCATTGACAACACTGATTTCTGCACCGATATTTTGTTTCCACAAATTTTCATAGCGCTGTAAAATCGTTTGTGCCTGCTCAACACGCGCTTTAAGCATGCCAGTTTGCTGTTGCGCTGCAGCTAATTGCTGACGTGCAACTGCATCATCCAACTTCAAAAGGGTTTGCCCTTTTGTAACGCGCTGACCCGTTTTTACATAAACAGCTTTAATTAATCCGCCCATTCCGGAGGGTGCCACATAGGCCATATCTTCAGCTTCAACTCGACCTTGTAAGTCGATATAATGTGCGAATGCAGCTTTTTGAAGTGTATCTAACGAAACAAGCAGGGCAGTTTTTGCAGCAGAAGGATCAGCCAACTCCAGTTGCTGTTCTAAGTCACGCAAGGTAGTCTCCAGGGCTGTTTTTTCTTTTTTGATTTTTTCAATTTGCTGACGCAGTTGTGCCACGTCGCCATTTTTTTCTGAATTGCCGCCACATGCAATTAGCAAGAAGACAGGCAATAATAAGATCGATAATTTTTTAAACGTATTCATAGTAGAGTATTTCAGTGTTTGAATTAAAGTTTTCCGGTTGCTTTAAGCCAATCAATGCGAGCAATGATGGCTTCAGAAAGTGCCGTGGTATAATTAGTTTGCGCTGCCTTCCATTCGTTTTGTGCCAGATTAATCTCAGTTTGTGATCCCAACCCGAGTTCATATTTTTTCTTGATTTGCTGGTACACTTTTTCAGCCAATTCCAGATTTTGTTTTTGATAATCCATTCGGCTAACAGCAGATTGAAAATTATTCTTAGCAACAGCTACTTCATTATCAATAGTACGCTTCAACCCCTCTATTTCATTTTTTGTTCTCTCTAATTCAATTTTGGATTGTGTAATTTTTGAGCGTGTAATAAATCCATTGAAAAGAGGAAGTGTCATCCCAACACTGATATTAGAAATAGAGAACCAAGCCTGATTGGGTGATAAAAAATTCCAGGTGTTTCGCTGGGCATTTTTTGCATAAACACTATTCAATGCAAGGGTTGGAACCTGGCTTAGTTTGTAACGTCTAATATTATACTCCCCTAGTCTGCGTCCCAGATCTGCTACCTGAAATTCTTTACGATCACTGTATTGGTAAGTACCATTTACAAGTAAACCGTCTTTGATCAGGTCAGGAGTAATCGTATCAATTAAAATCAACTGATCTTGCACTGGCATCCCCATCAATACTTTTAATCCATAATAGCCATTCGATACCATTGATAAAATTTTATTCCGCTCGGTTTGCAAATTGGCTAATTGAACAGCTACGCGATCGATATCTAATTTTTCACGAAATCCATTTGCATACAACACACGGGTATCTGCTAAATTTTTATTGACAAATGAGATGGTAGAATCTAAGAGTTCAACCTGCGTGCGACTCACTACTAATTGGTAGTAAATCTTCAACACATTGGCTTTGATTATTTCTTGCGTCAACTCAGCGCTTTTACCAGCCAGTTGCATGGCAGCATCTCTTGCTTGCAAACCGATAAAAACCTGTCCATCAAATAAAATTTGATTTAAACTTACCGCCGCATTTGCGCTAAACTTGGTTCCAAACTGTGCTGCAATAAATCCAAACTCATTGGGCATAGTGATGGGATTACCATTTCCATTTTTTACGCCCTCGCCGATCAATACTTGATAAGTAGCAGGAGAAATAAAATTCGGGATTACCTGTGTTGCGATGTTAGGATTATAGGTAGTAGTCATGCTGCTATTGATATGCGGAAAAGCAGCCGAAGTGATTTGTCGATTTGTTTCTTCTTGCAACCGGATACCTAATAGGGCATTTTTAACTTGGACATTATTTTTTAATGCATAGTCAACAGCCTGTTGCGCTGTAAAAGAATGCGTTTGTACTTGGGTCGTGTCAACGGGCATCGCTTGTGCACCAGATACGATACAAATACAAACTACAATCCAAAACACACGTTTCATTGTATTCATGTTAGATTATTTTTTTTCGCTTGTTGATAAGATTGAATCAACTGGTGTCCCTGTTGAGTAGCCAGTCCGTAAATGAAATTTTCAGAGATCAATTGTGCGGTTTCCGCCATGTTAAATTGCGTGGGTGGATAAAGTGAAATATTAAAAGGGATCATCATGGACTCTAAACGAAAACGGCTAATGATTTCCAGATTAACATCCGATCTGTAATACCCTTCGCGTATGCCCCTTTCAATATTGACGCGTATAAAATGAAGTAGAAATTCATTTTTGTATTCGCTGAATCGCTGAAAACCTTTTGGATGAAATTTTTGAAGATCAAAAAGCACCATTGGGTTCATGTTGCGGAAATCTTCCATCACACGTTCCATGATCAAAAAGATTTCATGAATGGCGTCATTTGCTTCCAAAGCAATCTGCTCACATTCCTGACGAATCGCCTGCGTATGGCGTTTCACAACCTCCTCCACCAATTCGTCCTTATCCGCGAAATACTGGTAAAGGGTCTTTTTGCTCACACCCAGTTCCTCAGCCATGTTTTCCATAGAAACGGAGCGAATTCCAAACCGCATGTAGAGCTCCTCGGCCTTCTCTGCTATTCTGTTACGGGTATCCATTGTTGAATTTGGGGCCGCAAAACTATGGAAACTTTTAGCGTTTTCAAAGTTTCTATTGTTAAAATCTCATGAATTTCTGGGTTTTATAGTGGCAGACCCGCCTTGGATTGTAGTAATTTAGCCTTAAATCGCTCCGATGAACCCAAAAAGACCTTTCCGAAACCCGCTCAAGCGACTGGCTGGTTTTTTTCTACAGGGTTTGGTCATTTTGGCACCGATTGTGATAACCGTCTATGCGCTGTACTGGCTTTTTGAAAATGTGGACAGCATCCTTCGTCCTTACCTGAATGTTCAGGGTCTCGGTTTCGTACTTATAATTTCCGGTGTGATTTTGGTGGGTTGGGTTAGCTCCAGTTTTTTGATGGGAAGTGTTTTATCCATTTTTGACCAGTGGCTGGAAAGAACCCCAGGTGTGAAACTTATTTACACTTCAACCCGTGATTTTTTTGAGGCATTCGCGGGTAACAAACGAAAGTTCAACCGGGCGGTATTGGCTAATGTGTTTGGACCAGATGTATGGATCATTGGTTTTGTAACCGATGAGGAATTGGAAAAATTTGAAATGGGTAGCGATAAGGTTGCCGTCTATGTTCCACAGGGATACAATTTTGCAGGTCAGCTCTATATTTTACCGAAAGAAAAAGTGAAAAAAATCGACAAGATTTCTTCAGGCGAAGCCATGAAATATGCAGTGACGGGCGGTGTGGTAGATTTAGATGCCGAACGCAATCACTCTTCCTAGTTCCAATTTTTTTACCGTTTTATGCGTAGGTTTTTCATCCTGCTGGTCATTTTATGCCTGGCAGAAACAGGATTTTGCTGGGGTTTTTTTGCACACAAACGGATCAACCGCTATGCCGTTTTTTTATTGCCCCCAGAAATGCTATTGTTTTACAAAAAGAATCTACTTCTTATTGAGGAACATGCAGTAGACCCGGATAGAAGAAGATACCAGGTCAAGGAAGAAGGACCTCGTCATTACATTGATTTAGACCATTATGGTCGATACCCCTTTCTTTCTTTGCCACGCAAGTGGAGTGATGCCGTAGCAGCTTGTAACGAGGACAGCTTATATAAATATGGTATTGTCCCTTGGTGGACCCAGGTCATGCTAAACCGCTTGACGGAGGCTATGCAAAAAAAGGAAGCATTTAAACTGCTGAAACTATCTGCTGAGCTCGGCCATTATGTTGCCGATGCGCATGTGCCCTTACATGCTAGCAGTAATCATAATGGCCAACTTACCGGACAACAAGGGATTCACGGATTTTGGGAAAGTAGAATTCCAGAATTACTGGCTGACGAAGAATGGGATTTTGTATTGGGTAAAGGAAACTATTTAAAAGACCCTGGACAATACATCTGGGACTGTGTTTTTCAAAGTGCTGCTGCGGCGGATACTGTCCTAAGGACTGAACGCTGGCTTTCCCTCCAGTTTGCTACAGATAAAAAATATTCATTTGAAGAAAGAAATGGTAAAGTAGTGCGACAATATGCCGGCTCCTATACACGCCACTATGATAAACTATTAAAAGGAATGGTTGAACGAAGAATGCAGGAATCAATCAAAGCTGTTGCATCTTTTTGGATTACAGCCTGGGTGCAGGCTGGTCAACCGAATCTAGCCGCACTTGCTGATCTAAGCTTTTCTGCAGAAGAAAAGGCTGCCTTTGATTTACTTCAAAAGGAATGGAACAACGACAGGTTAGCTTACATTTGCCCCGATGATCATGCACAATTTTAATGCGGGCCCATCTATTCTACCTAAGGAAGTATTGGAAGAAGCTAGTCGCGCATTGTTAGACTTCAATGGAATAGGCTTATCGCTACTAGAAATTGGTCATCGAACTCCCATTTTTACACCTGTGATGGAAGAAGCGCGTGCACTAGTACGAGAGCTGATGCAATTAGATGAGGACCATGAGGTACTTTTTTTACATGGAGGTGCCACATTACAGTTTGTGCAGGTTCCTATGAATTTACTAGACGAGGGTCAAGTGGCTAACTACACAGAAACAGGAACCTGGTCTGAAAAAGCAATTAAAGAAGCTCGACTTTTTGGTAACGTAAGTATTGCTGGATCTTCTGCTTCCACCGGTCATACTACAATCCCTAAAAACTTACAAGTAGAGCCGGGCGGTGCTTATTTACATCTCACTTCTAACGAAACGATTGCAGGAACACAATGGCATCAATTCCCCTACGATATACAACAACCCTTGGTTGCAGACATGAGCAGTGATGTGTTGAGTCGAGTACTTGATTTTAATCGATTCGATTTGATCTATGCTGGTGCGCAAAAAAATATTGGACCAGCTGGTGCTTGTTTGGTCGTAGTTAATAAAAACTGTTTAGGAAAAATAAATCGACCCATCCCCGCTTTTATGGATTACCGCTTGCACATCAAAGAAGGTAGTATGTTAAATACGCCTCCGGTATTTGCTGTGTATGTGATTTTGTTAACGCTACGCTGGCTGAAAAAATTGGGTGGTGTGGCAGCTATTGAAAAACAAAATCAAGAAAAAGCTTCTTTATTCTATAATACATTAGATGCACTACCCCTTTTTCAGGGACCTGTCGCTAAAGAAGACAGAAGTAGTATGAATGCTGTGTTCATTATGCAAGACCCTAAACTGGAAAAAGAATTTTTACAAGCCGCAGATCAGGAGGGAATGGTTGGAATCAAAGGACATAGAAGTGTTGGCGGTTTTCGCGTATCATTATATAATGCACTACCCCTTTCTTCTGTTCAAGCAATCACTTCATTCATGCGTTCTTTCGCAAATAAAAAAGGCTAACCATGGCAAGAATAAAACCTTTCAGTGCACTACGACCTCTACCTATTTTAGCTACACAAGTGGTAGCGCCACCTTATGATGTACTCAATAGTGAAGAAGCCAGACAAGAAGCATTTGATAATACCATTTCATTTTTACACATTACTAAAGCTGAGATTGATCTAGATCCAGGAGTAGACGTTCATAGCGCAGAAGTATATGCAAAGGCAAAACAGAACCTACAGCACATGCTAGAACAGAATGTTTTTTTTCAAGATCCTGAGCCCTGCTACTATATCTATATGCTGGTCATGAACGGCAGAACACAAACTGGCTTAGTGTGCGTTTCAAGTGTAGCAGACTATGTAGAGGATACAATCAAAAAACACGAGTTCACACGACCAGAAAAAGAAAAAGATCGCATTGATCACATGCAAGCTATTCACGCGCAAACGGGTAACGTGTTTTTAGCCTATCGGGATGTGCGTACTATTCATCAACTCGTTGAATCTTGGAAAAAGAATTATTCGCCCGCCTATGATCTGGTCACCAACGATGGTGTAGAACATACCATTTGGGTTGTTGATGATAAAAGCACAATAGATAAGATTACAAGTGCATTTGAAAATGAGGTACCCTGCACATACATCGCAGACGGACATCACAGAGCCGCATCCGCTGCAAAAGTTTCTGCAGCAATGCCTAAGAGTGAAGCTGCGCAGTATTTTCTTACTACTATTTTTCCTGCAAGTCAGTTGTCCATCATGGACTATAATCGTGTGATCAAAGATCTAAATGGTCACACACCTGAATCCTTATTGAAAGAATTACAAAACGATTTTCAGGTAACAACATCGGCTGCAGCTGTAAAACCCTCGCAACTGCATCAATTTGGGATGTACTTAGATGGCAACTGGTATAAATTGGAAGCAAAAGAGGGTACTTATACGCAAGATCCTATTGGCATATTAGATATCAGCATTTTTACAGAGCGAATTCTCAAAAAGCTTTTTGACATACAAGATCAACGAACAGATAAGCGAATTGATTTTGTAGGAGGCATTCGCGGATTGCAAGAACTAGAAAAAAGAGTGAACAGTGGAGAAATGAAAGTTGCTTTTAGTTTTTATCCAGTTAGCATAGAACAGCTTTTTGATATTGCAGACAGTGGAAATGTAATGCCGCCTAAAAGTACTTGGTTCGAGCCAAAATTGCGTGACGGCTTTCTGACTCACCTTATTTAACAACTTAGCTGCATGCGCTTCATCCTTTTATTTTTAATGTGGGTAGCAATTGTCCCAGTAACGCAGGCGCAATCAGGAATTACGCAGATTAAACAGACTGCTCGCAATTATAATAACCGAGGCGATCACGCCAATGCGGTGATTGTATTAAAGCAAGGATTACGTGAATTTCCAAAGTCACTGGAATTAGAAAAAGAATTAGTGCTTTCACTCACTTTACAACGTGATTATGCAGCAGCAAAAGAAATAGCAGTTCCTTTAACAGAACGAGCTGATGCGGATATCATCTGCTTTCAACTTGCCGGAAATGTTTACAAGGCATTGGAAGAGGTAAAAGAGTGCGATCAACTCTATCGAAAAGGAATCAAAAAATTTCCTACTAGCGGACCCTTGTATAGTGAATGGGGCGAATTATTATGGTCAAACAAAGATGGCCGTGCGATTGTGTGTTGGGAGGATGGCATTCGACTTGATCCTTCCTATGCAGGAAATTACTACAATGCAGCGCTTTATTATTCAAAAATAAATGAGCCTCTCTGGGCACTTTTATATGCGGAGGTTTATATCAACATGGAGAGCAAAAGCGAGCGAGCCCGCAACATGAAAAAAATTCTATTTGAACAATATCAAAGCTTACTCACAAAAAATAAAATTCCATCATTCAAAAAGAATGAAGAATTTGGAAAATCAGTTTATCAAGTGTTAGATAGTGCATCAGGGCCTGCACTACGTGGACTTACCAATGAAAGTTTAACGATGATCCGCACCCGATTTATTTTAGACTGGTTTTCAAAATATGAAAATAAGTACCCCTTTAAACTTTTTGAACAGCAGCGTCAATTATTACAAAACGGTCTTTTTGAAGCCTACGACCAATGGCTTTTTTTAGAAGGCCTTAATCCCGAAGCTTTTGCAAGTTGGATACAACAACATGCAGATGAATATGCACGGCTACGCGAATTTTTGTTCAACCGAATTTTCAAAATTCCCGCCGGACACTACCACAGGTATCGTTGAGTCAAGAAATTTCCTAAATTGGAGTTCGCTGCAGTTTGCAACGAAAACCTACTTAACGATTTGTTATGCATCAAGCCAAAAGACTATTTGACTGTCTCTCAATCAACCTCAAGGAGAACTCTTTAGAGGATATGCTGGCTGCCAAAGAAGGGGGCCAATGGAAAAAATATAGTACCCAGCTCGTTAAAGAGACCGTTGATAAATTAAGTGCGGGTCTCTTATCAATCGGCGTTAACGGTGGAGACATGACAGCAGAGGGAAGAGATAAGGTTGCCTTACTGTCCAAGAATCGTCCAGAATGGATCATGCTCGACTTAGCCGTGCAACAAGTTGGTGCCATTCTAACTCCACTTTACCCAACCATAAACGTGAATGAACTAGAGTTTGTTCTTAATGATGCGCAAGCCAAAGTTGTTTTTGTTAATGATGAGGATTTATATTTAAAAGTTATCAGTTTAAAAGATCGTCTTCCCTACTTACAAAAGATCTACACATTTGAACATGTTGCCAATGCAGCACATTGGAAAGAATTGCTAGCAGCTTCTACTCCGGCATTAGTAGAACAAATCAAACCCATATCGGATCGCATTACAGGAAATGATCTGGCCACAATCATATACACGTCGGGTACTACAGGAACTCCAAAAGGAGTGATGCTTTCACACCATAATATCATCACCAATCTCAAGGCTTCTATGCCGTGCTTTCCTCCGGGAGAACACATGAGAGCACTGAGCTTTTTACCCCTCAATCACATTCTGGAAAGAATGGTTACTTACTTATACATATTTAAAGGAACGGCTATTTATTATGCCGAAAGCATGGAGACCATCGGAGATAATTTGAAAGAAGTAAAACCACATTTATTTACTACGGTTCCTCGCTTACTTGAGAAAGTGTATGACAAAATCATGCTCAAAGGCAATGAATTGACAGGCACAAAACGAAAACTATTTTTCTGGGCGCATGAGCTAGCAGAGAAATTTGAAATCAATGCTTCCCAAAGTCTCATTTATCGACTACAGCTAGCCATTGCCAATAAACTAATTTTTAGTAAATGGCGAGAAGCATTGGGTGGAAATGTAAAAGCAATCATCAGTGGCGGTGCCGCATGTCAAGTACGATTGATTCGCATATTTACAGCTGCACGCATCGTTATTATGGAAGGCTATGGTTTAACGGAGACTTCACCTGTTATAAGCGTTAATCGTTTTCAAGAATCTGGAAGAGAGTTTGGCGCCGTGGGACCCTGCATTGAAGGAGTAGAAGTAAAAATTGCCGAGGATGGCGAGATACTCTGCAAAGGACCCAATATCATGATGGGCTATTACAAACGTCCAGATTTAACGGCCGATGTGATGCAAGGTGATTGGTTTTTGACGGGTGACATTGGCACATTTACATCTAGAGGATTTTTAAAAATCACTGACCGTAAAAAAGAACTATTTAAAACAAGTGGTGGTAAGTATGTAGCCCCTTTACCTATTGAAAGTAAATTGAAAGAATCCCTTTTCATCGAACAGACAATGATCATCGGAGCTGAACGAAAATTTGTTAGCGCCTTAATTGTTCCTTCATTTCCCAACCTCCTAGACTGGTGTCGCCACCAAGGAATAAAAGAAACAGACCCTGTTCAACTATGTAATCATAAAAAAGTATTGGAGCATTATCAAGAATTAGTAGAAAGTTTCAATAAATTTTTTAACCCTGTAGAACAGGTAAAAAAGTTCACGCTACTCACCAGAGATTGGAGTGTAGATACGGGAGAGCTGACACCAAAACTTTCGTTGAAGCGAAAAGTAATTCTGGAGAAATTCAGAGACGCAATTGAACAATTATACGCGTAGAAATTTACTTGCTTTTGCTGGAATCTCGGCGACTCCGCTGCATCATACGAAGAATAAATTGATCGAATCTTTTTTGCTGCGTGGTATCTAGAATATTTCTAACACGCTGTAAATAGGCAACCGTTAATGTGTTAATAGTGTTTTGCCAGTCATTAATCTTTTCGTTGCACTGCGTTAATAAAGAATCAGCTTGCACACTATTACCAACAGCAGAAAATAATACAACTCTGGTTTTACGAATTGAATCATATAAAGGCCTAGTCTCCTTGTAATAATTTTCACGATAAGTCAAATGTTGTTGACGCTGCGCATCAGACATTTTCAATTCCTTTGCCATTTGTGTTGCAACATCTGCGCGCGTATATTTATTAGTAGAATGTGAGCGCATTCTATCTGCCACTAAAAAAATAATTAACCCCGTATTTAATAAGAGTAGCAAGATCACCCCCACTGTTAAATATTTTGAAGCTGCTTGATTCATATTTTCTTATTTGTTACTTGCCCAATTAGCATAAGACTCGTTAAATGGAAACTGATCGTTTGCTGCAGATTCATCAGTCCAGTGTTGAGATTCCTCTTTATCACTTACATCAGCCAAAGTGGGTGCAGAAGTACCATTGATTATTAAAAGAGTATTTATCAGTAGCAATAAAATCATCACCAATAATGCCAGCGCTGGACGAAGTTGTACGCCTAATAGGGATTCAGATATAGTTTGATCCAGTCGTGCGCGCAGTCGCGTGTAAAAATAAGCAGGAGCAGTGGCCCTTTTAACATGGTCAAGGCTGCTTATCAAATGGTCAATTGGATCGGAAACTTCATGCTTCATAAGGAAGAAGATTTGACGTGAGGGTAAGTTAAAACTTTCGATTTCATGAATTCAATATTTTTTTCTCCAGGAATTTTTTAAGATTCAGGCGAGCCCGGTGCATTAAAGACTCTACAGCTGGAACTGTATTATTCATTATTTCGCTTATCTCCTGGTAAGAAAGACCTTCGAGTTTATGTAATACAAAAGCAACTTTCTGATTTTCAGGCAGCTGTCCAATAGCTTCAAATAATTTGGCGGCATCCTCCTTTCTTTCCAAGGCTACACCCGGATGATTAAAGTCTTCAATTGAATCAAGTGGATTCTCCTCCTCGGTCTCCCATAAACGCTTTAATAATCCAAAGCGCTTTTTACTCTTTTGTGCCCGTAAATGGTCTAATGCACGGGTAGTAGTGACACGATAGATCCAAGTGGAAAGTTTAGCCTCTGATTTAAAAGTTCCAATAGAACGAAAAATTTGAATAAACACTTCTTGGGCCACATCTTCTGCGTCCGCAGCATTCTGCACAACCCCTAAAGCGGTATTATACACTAGGTCTTGATACTGTTCAACCAGTATTCGAAAGGCAGATTCATCTCCGCGCTTCAATCCTTCTATGAGCTCTAATTCTGTCAACGAAGTGTCAATTAGCCTTACAATATAAGGGAGTTTTTACTGCTATATTTGCACTCTTTGATAAGCAAGCGCTACGCATTACCATCGGTCCCGTAGTTCAATGGATAGAATAGAAGTTTCCTAAACTTTTGATACAGGTTCGATTCCTGTCGGGACTACCAATAGCCCCTGATAATCAGGGGCTATTTTATTATATGGAAAACTTTTTGTAAAACAGTGATCTACTTTTTAATTGGACTCCAATTAAAGAAAGTTTAAGGCAACTTTATTCCCAAACTGTATCATACTCGGCTAGTAACCATTCTGCATAAAATGGACCATAGTGAGCATCAATTGAATTGCGACGAATTTTTAATGTGGGCGTAATAAAACCATTGGCAATTGTCCACTCGTCTCGCACCACTACTATTTTAGCAAGTTGTTCGTATGAATCCAGTTGTTCATTTACTTGTTTACGAATGTCTGAGAGGGCAAGGCTTAATTGTGTGCGATTAGAAACCGAAGGTGCAGTAAGCATGCAAAGCGCTAGCGCATGTGACTCACCCGATCCAACAACACAAACCTGGCTAATCAAGGAATGCTCTAAAAGCTTTTTTTCAATTGGGGCAGGCGCGACATATTTCCCCTTGCTAGTTTTAAATAAATCTTTAAGCCGCCCGGTTATGTATAAATACCCGTCTGCATCCAAACGGCCCTCATCTCCCGTTTTCAAAAAACCATCCTCGAAAGAAGCTTTAGTAAGCTCAGGCTCTTTATAATACCCAATCATATTGGCCGCACTACGCACCAAAATTTCATTTTGCTCTCCTAATTTTAATTCAACTCCATCGTAGGATTGACCAACCGTTCCAAAACGAGCGGTTGCTTTTCGGTTAATAGTAGCGAGTGCCATATTCTCAGTCATGCCATAGGCTTCTTGAATAGTGATTCCCAGCTTTGCAAAAAAAAGAGGCAGCGAGGGATGTAGGGGCGAAGCTCCTGACAAAGCAAACCTTACGCGTGAGAGCCCTAGTTTTTTTCGCATGACTTTTCTTAAGAACTGCCCAATTAATGGAAGACCTAACAAAAGATTCAATCGTTGTTGTGGAATTTTTTTAAGAATCTCTTCCCTAAACTTCTCCCAAATACGAGGCACTGCTAAAAAAATAGTAGGCTGAGCC
>JBEDEC010000120.1:0-5459 GCA_041175905.1 Bacteroidota bacterium | reverse complement strand
CTGTTGTAACAACAGGCACATTGCCTGCTCGCGTATGTATCAGCGATACTTTGGTTCGTCTGAACGGTACGCCGGTTGGAGGTAGCTGGAGTGGATTTGGAATTTCCGGTTACAACTTTGTACCACCTGCAACTGCAGTAGGCGCATGGCCAATTACGTATACCTATGCTGATGCTAATGGTTGCGTAAACAGAGCTACCACTACTGTAACCGTACAGGCTTGTGAGGAAAGAAATCGCGATCTTGACAACGGTGCGGTAATACTATATCCAAATCCAAATAGCGGACAGTTCAATATCAGAATCAACTCTGCATTATTCAATGTTCTTGGTGCGAAAGTTTACAATAGCGCTGGACAATTGGTATACACTAATCAGTGGAGAAGCCTGGTATTTGGACGCGTTATTCCTGTTAATCTGAATAATTTAGCGGCAGGTATCTACATGGTCCGTTTATACTACGGAGATGGTATGGATCGCGGAGCTGACAAAACGTATCAAATTGTCATTGCTCGATAAATAAATAAACTGCTACTGATAAAAGGCACTCCAATCGGGGTGCCTTTTTTTGTTAGCTTTACATTCTTCAATGGCTAATTCAAATCTTCATTCAGAAAAAGGGCAACTCTCAGCGGCAGAGCGCGAGTTTGAAAATAATATTCGGCCTGCGCACATCAGTGAATTTGCAGGGCAAGAGCAATTGATTGAAAATCTTCGTGTATTTATTAAAGCCGCTAAGTTGCGTGGTGAGGCATTGGATCACGTATTGTTTCATGGTCCTCCAGGGCTTGGCAAGACAACCCTTTCTCGCATTGTTGCCAATGAATTAGGCGTTCAAATCAAAGAGACTTCGGGTCCTGTTATTGAAAAGCCAGGCGATCTAGCCGGGTTACTCACTTCGCTGGAGCCTAATGATGTGCTTTTTATTGACGAGATTCATCGGTTAAGTACCGTGGTAGAGGAGTATTTATATGCGGCAATGGAGGATTACCGAATAGACATCATGATTGATAGTGGTCCTAATGCACGCAGTATTCAGCTAAATTTAAATCCCTTTACGCTAGTTGGGGCAACTACTCGAAGTGGACTATTGACAGCGCCATTACTTTCTCGATTTGCAATCAAGTCTCGATTGGAATATTATACGGCTGCAAAGCTTGATGCTATTCTTAAGCGATCTGCTTCCATACTAAACGTTCGGATTGCAGATAATGCGGTATCGGAAATTGGTAGACGAAGTAGGGGCACACCTCGTATTGCAAATGGTTTGTTGCGAAGGGTACGTGATTTTGCACAGGTACTCAATGACGGCACTATTGATTTAGGCATTACGCAACATGCGCTTCATGCCTTGAACGTAGATGAGCATGGTCTAGATGAAATGGATAATCGAATATTAGCCACTATCATTGATAAATTCAAAGGAGGACCGGTGGGAATCACAACGATTGCAACGGCCGTAGGAGAGGAAGCGGGTACAATCGAAGAAGTGTATGAACCTTTTTTAATTCAGGAAGGGTTTTTACAACGAACACCACGTGGTCGCGAAGTAACACGTAAGGCATACGACCACCTTGGTAAAACGGGGCCACAAGAAACAGGAACTTTATTTTCCTAATAAAAATTAAAGGTCCTCTTCTCTTTCTAACATCAAGATTGCGCTCTGCGGAACAATAAAGTACTTTTCATTTTCATAGATCACCTCCGTAGCACCACTGAGTAAAAAAATAGCAAGGTCACCCTCTTTTGCCTGTAAGGGTACGTATTTGATCCGCTCTTCTTCTGACTTCCAGCTTTCATCTTCTATAGGCATAGGAATGGCATAACCCGGCCCTGTTTTAATGACGTAGCCCTGTTGTACTTTTTCTTTTTCCTGCACGCCAGGCGGCAAGTAAAGGCCGCTAGCGGTTCTTTCATCAGGACGGGTTGGCTTTATCAGCAATCGGTCCCCAATGACAATCAGTTTTTTCAGGCGGTTATCAGGTGTGATGTGCATAGCTAAATTGAGTTCTGCAAAAGTAAATAATTGGGTTTTAACAAAATATTCAGCCAACTTCCTTCGTTCCCCCAATGGCTTTGCCTTTATTTGTAGGGATTCATCATCAAATTATACTGTTTATGGAAACGAAAAAACCAAAAATACTTCTCTGCGAGGATGACAATAACCTGGGTTCCGTTTTAAAAAACTATCTGGAATTAAGTGATTTTGACGTCGTCCTGGAAAGGGATGGTCGTTTGGGACTAGCAGCTTTTCAGCGCGAGCGTTTTGATCTTTGTTTATTGGATGTCATGATGCCCAATATGGATGGATTTGCGCTAGCAGAGGCAATCCGGGATGTAGATCCTGATGTACCTCTTTTCTTTTTGAGTGCTAAAACCATGAAAGAAGATGTGATTCAGGGCTATAAGTTGGGAGCCGACGATTATATCACAAAGCCTTTTGATAGTGAAGTGTTGTTACTAAAGATTAAAGCTATTTTAAAAAGAAATGAAGAACAGCAACGCGAAACAGAACAGCGTGAGTTTGATTTAGCAAGTTATCATTTTAGTCCACGCTTACGCGAGTTATCAGTAGGGGATCGTAAACAAACACTCTCTCCAAAAGAGAATGATCTATTACGATTGTTGGCTGAATATGTAAACGATATTTTACCACGCGAGAAAGCCCTCAAAAAAATCTGGGGCAGCGATACCTATTTTAACGGTCGTAGTATGGATGTGTACATTGCCAAACTACGCAAGTACTTGAAGGAGGACGCGCGTATTGAAATTGTCAATATCCATGGAGAGGGGTTCCGTCTTATGGTAAAAGACTAATAAATCCTTGCTGATTTATTTCAATGCGTTGTTCGGCTTGCAAGTAGTCTAGTATTTCCCATATTTTTTCTTCGGGGTAATTTTGTAGCATCTCCAGGAGATCAGTTGTTGTCAATGGCTTTACTTGAAGTAATGCTTTGACTTGCTCGTGGATCAATTCGAATTCTTTTGTGCTAATTGATTTCTTTTTTTGATCTAGACAGTTATCACAGCTGCCACACGGGGGTGTTTTTTCATCGCCAAAATAATGTGCGATAAACTGACTACGGCAGTCCGTAGTCAGCGTTACAAATGCTAGTAACTTTTTGATACGTAGCTCTAATTGTTTTTTTCTTTCTTGGTAGTTGACCTGGTCAATATAAATGTCTTCGGCACGTATTCGGTTGATTGGGAAAAAGAGTTGGGGGTCTTCTTTGGGAAGTTGAAATTCGATAACACCTGCTGATTCTAGCTTTTTCAACTGCTCACGAATTTCACTGGCTTCTAGTTTTAATTTAAACGCTAATTGTTTTTCAGAAATAGTTACTAATCGATCATAAATACCTTCGTAGGTACGAAGCATTGTTTTGCACAATTGATCTAGTTCTCGGTCTTCACGCGCTAGATTTTCTAGTACCTGTTTTGGTGCAATAAACTGAACGCGCGCAGGAATAAAAAATGCTTCATTGTATTGTATGTATCCTTCCTGCTCTAAAATTTTTAGACATTGCATGACCACCGGTGCTGAGAACTTAAATCTGCTGACAAAAGATGGCCAATCAAAATCAAAATACGTGCCTTCTCCACTTCCCACGGGAAGTTGTAAGTAATTTGAAATTGCCTGGTATACTTCCTTTATGATAACAAGAGGAGGAAAGCGTTCTTCTGCGGATTGTTGTAATTCCTCCAATTCAGCCGAAGTATAAAGTAATACGGCATATGCTTTTTTACCATCGCGGCCTGCTCTTCCAGCCTCTTGATAATAGTTTTCTAAACAATCAGGGATACCCACATGAATCACTACGCGCACATTGGGCTTATCAATCCCCATTCCAAATGCATTCGTGCATACCATGATGGGTGTTCTGTCTTCTTTCCAGTCTTGTTGTCGTTGCTGCCGCGTTTCCGCATCTAACCCTGCATGGTACCAACTTGCTTGGTAGCCTTGTGCTTGTAACAGCTTTGCAATTTCTTGTGTTCTCTTACGTGTTCGGCAGTAAATGATGCTGCTGCCTTTGATCGAAGAGAGAATAGAATTGATTTTAGGGATTGCAATATCAACGTGAAAGGCGCTGTAGGATAAATTAGGCCGTTCAAACGACTGCTTTATGATCACTGGATTTACCAGTTCTAATTTTTCAATTATATCTTTTTGAATAGCTGGTGTGGCCGAGGCAGTAAGGGCCAGTAGCGGGGCTTCTGGAATTTCTTTTCTGATTTCTGCAATTCGCAGGTAGGGGGGCCTAAAATCATATCCCCACTGTGAAATACAATGCGCCTCATCTATCGCTATCAAACTAATTCCTAAAGAGGGCAGGTATTCTTTAAATAAATCTGATTCCAAACGTTCAGGCGATACGTATAAAAATTTACAGTTGCTTGTACCAGCTACTTCTAAAATATTGATCACCTCTTTGCGAGACAGTCCGCTGTACAAGGCAAATGCAGTACAATTTTTTTGCTGGAGATTTTCTACCTGATCTTTCATTAATGCGATCAGTGGTGAAATGACTAAACAAAGTCCTGGTAATTGTAAAGCGGGCACCTGATAACAAATTGATTTTCCTCCACCGGTTGGCATGATAGCCAATGCATCTTTACCTGCGAGTACTGCATCAATGACCGCTAGCTGACCAGGTCTGAATGTTGAATAACCCCAATACTCTTGTAAGATGGATACAGACTGGTTCATTCCACTCTTTTTACAAAGAGTCGAACAGAATTAATGGCAAGTACCACATCACTAAGTCCCATCACTAATGCCCCGAGCGTTGGAGTTAAGTAGCCGAATGCAGCAACTGGGATTGCCACAATATTATAGGCAAATGCCCAAAACAAATTTTGCTGTATGGTGAGAAACGTATGTCGTCCTAAACCAAGTGCGGTTGGTAATTTTTTAAGCCCATGGTTCATAAGCACTACCTGCGCACTTTGCACCGCAATCTGCGAAGCCTCGTTCATTGAAATACCAATTGTCGCTTTTGCAAGTGCGGGTGCATCATTAATGCCATCTCCCACCATAGCAGTAGGCGCTTCCCCCGTAAGTTGTGCAATGACAGCCAATTTTTCTTCAGGACTTTTCTCTGCATAAATAACACCTACACCTAATCTTTTTCCTAGTGCTTCACAACGAAGGATACTATCACCACTCAATAGAATTGTTTTTATTTTCTTTTTATGCAGGTAGTTAATCACTTCTTGCGCCTCCGGTCTGATTTGGTCTGCTACATCAATCCAACCTAGCAGTGCTCCATTTTTAAGTACATAGAGATTATGTAAAGAGTCTGTAGTGAGATCTGCCGCAATTTTATAGGAACCAATTTTAAGTTGATTACCTGTTAAATCAGTGGCAATCATTCCGAGCCCTTTTATTTCTTGAATCTCTTTCCAGCGTATTTCTGATTTTGTTTTCCAATAATTGGTAACGCACTGGGCAATGGGGTG
>JBEDEC010000119.1:0-6503 GCA_041175905.1 Bacteroidota bacterium | reverse complement strand
CGGTTAAAACAAGTCGTTTGAAAATTTTAGTCATCATTAATTTAAATTCAAACGTACAAAAAAAATAACCACTGCGTTACTTGTACAATACTCCACAGTGGTTGGATCAAAGAGCTAGTATTTTAGGCTGTATTAGTCAGCGTCATTGATATGTCTTTATTTAGGGGGGCAATTTCGAGTCCGACGAATAGGGGTTCGTTTGTTCGATTGTTCGATATCAGTCCACAATTTCAATCTTTCGCCAAACCGTCTCATTGATTCTCATGAAGTAAATACCGGGTTTTGCACTGAATTTGATTGTTTGCCCAAAGAATCATTGTACAGCCCAGTTCCCTCATACTGAGGATAGCTCGGTTTGTATATGCCTGACAGCGTGTCAATTGATCCTGATTTGCTGAAGTGAATGCCGATGCTTTCTTCAAAGACCCATGTTCTGGTTCGATCTATCTGTGCGACTGTCAATCCCTGAAAAAGTAAAAATAGCAGTATGGAAAGCAGGTGTTTTAACATGTACGTTGATGCGAAGTTACATGTCTGACAAAAATTCTTAGACAGACGTTGGAATTTAATATACCCACAGAAAGGTTTAATTCACTATTATTGAAGTGCTGATTTTGGCGATAGCAACTTAAAGCCATTGTTTTACAAAGTTATAATTGATTTACATTAAAGAATGAAAGTACCGGTAATCCTTGGTTTCTTTGCGTGTATTCATGTGCTAAATGCTCAAATACCGCCAACACTTCAATATGGATTTTATGGAGGTCATGTGGTAAACTTTTGGGATGATTTGCAGGATTACAAAAGGGTAAATGATGGCCTGAACCCCAGTTACGGCGTTAAAATTAGATATGGTTGGAAAAAAAGCCGGTTAACATGTCAATTGGGATTAGAAGAACAAAGGTTTTCGAATATACGAACAGCGCCAATTTTTAATCAAGGAACCATACTAAGAAGACAAATAGTGTTGAAATATTATAATCCAGAAATTACATATTCTAAGCAGTTCTCATCAACAAAAAGGAGCAACTTTTTTGTTGATATGGGTCTTGCACTTAAGTATAATAACTATTCGAGTTATACAACTTATAGTGGCGATGGTAGAATTATTTTTAAATCTGGTGCTAATATAAATGTACAGTCAAAAGTTACATTTAATTCTTCTGTAACATATGAATTTAATTTTGGAAGATTTTCAACCGTAATAAAGTCAGGACCAAATATTAGTTTAGTAAATATTTATAGCAGCACAGAAGAACCAAGAAATGTTTTCAACTTCAATTCGCGAGTATGTATAGTAAGTCAAGCAGTACTTTTTGTTAAACTTTGGTGATATGTTGAAATTAGGAAAAAAAACGAATTGCCTTCTGTTATTGTGTTTGTTTTGTGCAACCTCAAACGCACAATTCTATGTTGATTTATCTAGTGGAGTTGCAATGAGACAAAAATTCTCAGTTTTTACACAGCATGATGCCAAGGTTGTTTATGCAAGTATTAATGCAGCTGAGCAATTTCAATTTGGATATAAATCTAGTAAATATAAATCTTCAATTAGTTTGGCTTACTACAATACTTCGTTTCTCCTAGACCGTTGCAAATATTCAGGTGAACCGTCAAAAAATGTGGTTTTTGATAGGCAATACCAACTTGAAGGTAAAGGATATGCTGTTACTTTTCATCCAAGAATTGGGGCTAACTATATTTTGGGCAGCGAGAGAATAACACTTAGTCAAACTTTTGGATTAAATTTTATGTTGAATCAAGGTGTAAGAAATGTTTATGGAGATGGAAAATACTCTATTGTACAAATTTATGACACAAGTTCCACTGTATATTATCTTAATTTTCCTCCCTCCATTCAGAACAAAGCCATTACTACAGCTACAGAAATTGAATGGAAGTTGAATAAGTGGACTTTGATTGGTACGATAGAGGGGCAGTATAAATTTAAAATATTTAATATGAGCAGAGGTGACCGAGTTAATGCAGGTCATACATCATATTATGCTGTTACGGAAAATGATGTATTTCAACTGCTTTGTACAGTGGGCATTCGTAGGTACTTAGGTAAAATAAACAACCAAAAATAAGCATGAAAAAGTGGACATTTGTTTTAGTTTTTTCATGTTTTGGCATTGTCAATGCGTATAGTCAAGCCAATGCTAATATTCAATTAAATGTGTCTACGGGGCATGTGACAAATCTGTGGGATAGGATTGAAGAATATGATCGTGAAAATTTGGGTTTAAATCCTGTTTTGAGTCTAAGCGCAGGATACTTTAGAAAAAAACATGGAGTTAAAATAGGATTCGGTATTGAAGAGCAACACTTTGCTAATGTATACACAGGTTATGATATGGTTTCTAGTATGGTTGAAAGACAGGAAAATCATTTAGAATATTATTGCCCTTCAATTTCATATTTACCAACACTGTGGACAAAAAAGAGACATTCAATAATTGCGGAATTCGGTATTGGACTTAAAATCAACCACCATTTGTATTACAAACAAACTTTTGGCAGTGGCAGAGAGATGGATAGAGTCGATGATCTTCCAAGTAACCGAATCAAATTAAATATAGACCAGTCGATCATTTATCAGTGGCAGTATGGCCGATTTTTAGCTGGTTATAAATTTGGTTTAAGTTCTGGATTTATAAATTTATTTAGCGAAGAATACGGGGCCCTATATGCAGCAAGTTTCAATTCTCGGGTTTCATTTGTAAATCAAGTAAATATTGGTTTTAATATTAATAGGAACTAATTTTTTTCTATTTTGGTATCTTCGATTTAGGTTTATTGCCTAATTTTAAAAGCCTGAAATACAGGGGCACTTAGGTGATTTAAATTTATCCATTTCTTGATTTTTGTTTTCATATAATATTTCAAAATAGTATCAGAAAATTTGATTATTGATAATTTTTAATAATCTAAAGTAAAAAACAAACTCCCACAGGAAATCTGTGGGAGTTTTACCAGAAAAGAGGGGCTAACTCTGGAAATTTCGTAGTAAATACTCCGAATATCTTTAGAAAAGCGAGGAAACTAGACAGTATTCCAGTGCATTTGAGGGGTTTTTCTCAATGATTTCGCTCTCTCTCATGAATTTTATATAGGATCGTGCTGTTCTATCTTTTACATCCATGCTTTCCATGATAGCTTTGATTAAGTTTTGGTTACTGATGTAAACGCGGTTTTTGAAAATTTCGGTTGCTACATCTTTGAGCTCGCTGGTTTTTCTGATTTCAGAATCTTCCTTGCTCTTTTCACCGAGGTAAATATGTCGACCTTCTGTTTTACTCCAACCAAATTGCATCATCGGCACATCCAATGGTGAACCATCTCTTACTTTTAATGCTTTCACCACGCTGCAATTGTTGTTGTCATCCTTTTCAATCAATAAAATGCCTGCTGCCTTTCGTTGAACTTCAGAACCAAGGTGGCCACGAAGCTTCATTCCAGATGGTGCAAGGTGTAAAACACAAATAATTACAGTGTTGTATATGGCAGCCATTCTAAATAACTCCTCAACCAGTTTTACAGAACTTTCTTCATCGTTCACTGCTCCAAGCAAGTCAGCAATACCGTCAATGACCACCAAGTGAATTCCCCCATGCTCATAAAAGAAACGATCCATGGATTCGAGGATTAGATTCATTCTTTCACTTCTTGAAATTCCAACCAAGCAGAATGCCTTGAACCACGGTGGCGGCTTTTCTTGGGAAGACCTTCGGATTATGTAGGTGAGGTTTTTGTAGAGCTGGAATTCTGATTGCTCAGTATCGTAAAGCAAAACAGCCTGGTTATGAATGTTCTCTTTTATGGTGGTTCCGAGTGTGTCAATTTCTATCTCACCTGGTTTTATGGCTCCAGATAAAATTCCTCCTAAATAATTCGTTTTGCCGCTTCCTTCTGAACCAGCAACACATACAATGTTTCCAGGTGTGCCTATTGTTACATCGTTTATGGTAATAAGAGGTTCAGGTGCTTTAGGCGGATTCTCAAAGTCGATTTCACAGCTTTTCATAACCGCGATAGTGTCTTCGTACAACTGATCGAGCATTTCCCGAAACAGCATCATTAAATCTTCTGCCGAATGATTTAGACGAAAGAAATCGGAAATGTCCTTTTCTGTTTTTTCACCTGAAAGTGGAAGGAGCAAACTTTTAAGCTGATACTCTTTTAAGTCTTTGGTGAGCTTCTCCATTGAGGCTTTTCCTGTTTCGTCAACATCATAGAGTAGGGTGATGTGTTTAAATCTATAGCCTAGGCCTCTGATTAAATTCTTGGGGATATGCGCAGTTTCACTGTTGAAACAAATGGCATGAAAGCCATGAGATACCAAGCTCAATACGTCTTTCTCTCCTCCAGTAATGAAAAGAACATCGCCGCGAATGGGTAGTTGGTCAAATCCAAAGACATAGTTTTCGGTAACTTCACCCGTGTACAAGAAGCGAAGGTTTGAAAATGGTCGGTAAAGCTTCGTATATCGTCGTCCATTGTAACCATACATTGGTTGATCAACAGTGCTGCCCATTGCATATTCTTTGCCATCTTTACCTATGCCGATAAAGCGTTCTATGGCTGAAACATTGAATCGGTCTAGGATTTCTTTAGTGATTCCATATTGTAACCAATACTTAATTTCAGTTTCATTGAATTCCCTTGTTTGAATTGGTAATTTTGTTTTTGCTGTTTCAAATCCATCGTGAATGGAAGGTAGGGATGAGGCTCTTTGAATATCGCCCTTGTTATCACGAACTATTCGGTTAATCTTTTGGTCATTGTCCTCCAGGCAAAGTCCTAATTCATTATCGATGATTTCAAGAATTCTAATAAAATCCTGCCTATCATCACAGGTAAGTCCGAAAATTTTACTGACAAAGAAAAAGCAATCGCCACTGTATTCGGCATCCCCAAAGTCTTTGAACTTGTAGATAGAAGATTTCTTATCAAAATATAAATAGCAGGATGCTTTAGAATCTTGATAGAAAGGGCTTTTAAAGGATTTGCCAACCTTTGAAAATTTGCTTCCTAGAAAGTGCTTGAAAATGCTTAATCCGTTATTGGTTGCATGAAGAATTGAATCTTTATTGAGAGACATATAAAAGTTTTAAGAAGGTTAAATGATTGATTTCCGAGCAGGCTGATAACCTTTTTTTACATAATTAACGATGTCCGACATGATCAGGCGGCGTTGTCGCCCTACATGGGTATATGGCAGTTTGCCATCCCTCATCATGATATATAATTGCGCTCTAGAAAGTCCCAGGAAGTTTGCCGCAGTGGCAATATCCAAGTATTTCATTTCCTTCTTTGGTTCTTTTACTTCTTCAGAAAGTTGGCTCAGGATTCGCTCAACTTTAGCAAGTCGTTCTTCCAGTGTTTGAATTCTAGATGAATCTTTAATTTTGGTTTTGTTTTCCCACATCAGCTGCCTATAAATTAATTTAGGCTGCAATGCTACCAATACCCCTCAGCTTGATTATTGTACTACAATTGTACTACAATGATATTTTTTCAAAGTCCCCTGGCGCAATAGTTGTCGAATACATCCATGAGCTCTTTTAAATAAGGCTTCTGCTCAATTTTTCTATTTTTGGCGGCTTGTAGGGTGGAGTCGATATTTCCAATCGGAATATTGAAAAACCACATAAGGAGCCCAAAATACTCTTTCTTGGTGATTTTAGCCTTGTCGATGGCTTTTACAGAATTGCTCTCGTAAACCGAAACGAAAAGTTCTAAGAAGGCTACTTTGTCCCTCTGCCATTGAATAAGAGTGATGCCGCTGCCTTTAGGAAATAAAGACAATTGGCCCGACATATAAGCCGAAATTTCTTGTTTGGTTGGGATGGTGTATTCAGAGCTAGGCGGAGCCGCAGTTTGCCTGTTGGCGTATTTGTTCAGGTGAGTGATGCGATGTAAATACAGTTGTTCAAGCAGTTCCAGGATTTGATATTGAACAGTAAAATACTCTAGGATTTTTTTTTAATTGATTCGCTATTGAGCAGCTCTCTTGAGGTGGATTTATGAAGTTCAACGCGACTGAGTAATACATTAACAAAATCTTTGGGGAAATAGAGGTGTTTGAATTCCCGAATTTCAAAACAGAACAAATCAAATTCTCTTTTTATTGAATCGGCCTTGTCGAGTGAATCGTTCATCATTTCATCTACTTGCATTTTACAGGGTAGGTAGAATGAATAAAGTTGTTGTTGGTATGTTACAGTAGATTTGGATCCATTAAATTCTACATCCTGGGAATCGTCAATATCGAAGAGAGAAATCTGTTTTCTAAAGGAACGAGTGGTTACATTGATTCGGGCAATCTTTAATTGCTCCAGCGCGTTGTTAAGTAATTCTTTCATGACTTTTTTGAGTTTATAACTGTAAGAATAACAAACGAGTTCTATCAAATTGGGTCAATATGAAAATTACTTTTTTAAACGTCTAAATGGTAAAATCACCCACTTGGCAATTGGCAAGGGTATATATATATATAC
>JBEDEC010000118.1:0-20224 GCA_041175905.1 Bacteroidota bacterium | reverse complement strand
GGAGCCCCTGGTGTTAAAAGTGCCAGGTATGCGGGAGAACCTTCCAACACCAGGGCCAATATTGAGAAGCTACTTCATCAACTTAAAAATAAACAAAACAGAAAGGCGCAATTCAGGACCGTTATTTCACTCCTTCAAAATGGAGTTGAAACACAATTTGAAGGAATTTGCAAAGGAGAAATTACACTAGAACCAAGTGGCGAAAATGGGTTTGGGTATGACCCAGTTTTTATTCCTGAAGGATCTACTAAGACATTTGCAGAAATGAACATAGAAGAAAAAAATGAATATAGCCACCGTAGAAAAGCGGTTGAGAAATTAGTTGCTCATCTTAAAAAAGAGACCCCATGAGTTCTATTAAATCACAATTTCCTTCTTCATTCAAATTCCAATGCCAGATTCCTATTCGTATCAACGACATTAACTATGGAGGACACGTTGGCAATGATCGAATCTTACTTTTTGCCCACGAAGCACGCATTCAATTTTTAAATCAGTTGGGTTATTCCGAATTAGAACTAGGGGGCACCTCACTCTTATTAACACGTGCCACCATTGAGATAAGAAAAGAACTTTTTTTTGGAGACACACTTTTTGTCTCTGTAGCAGCCTTAAACTTTACAAGTAAAGGGTTTGATCTGATTTACAAGATGGAGCGAGAAAAGCATACTGAAAAAGAACTAGTAGCCGCTGCAATGACTAGTATGGTGTGTTATGACTATCAAAATAAAAAAATGGATATCCTTCCATCGGATGTTCAAGAAAAGCTTGCTCACTGATTCCAAATCTTCCAACTCTCTTCCGCTTGAATTTGTAGCATTTCTGCTCCATTTTTGATACGTGCACCGCGTCTAATGCCTTCTTTCATAAAAGCGGTTTCGGCTGGATTATAGACAAGATCATAAAAAACATGGCCTGACCCAATTGCTTCATAGGGAAGTGGCGGTAATTCCTTTACATTGGGAAAAGTACCTAGCGGTGTTGTATTGATCACTATGTTGTGTGTTTGCAAGTCAGCAGAGGTAAGCTGGCTATACATTAGATCAACACCAGGTTTAATAGTTCGCCCTACCACAGAAAAAGGAATTCCATTTTTTTTCAATACAAATAAAACAGCCTTTGCTGCTCCTCCCTGCCCCAATACCAATGCAGCTTGTTGCTTGGGCTGTAGCAGAGGCAAAAATGATTTTTCAAACCCAACACAATCAGTATTGAAGCCTTCACACTTTCCGTCTCTGATTCGAATGCAATTACATGCGTCTAATCCCACAGGAATGGAATGAGTTGAAAGATAACGTAACACCTGTTGCTTGAAAGGACTTGTAACGTTGAGGCCCTCCAAATCTGGATATTTTGCTAGTAAATCAGGTAATTCACTAATTGATGAAAGAGGAAACAGCTGGTATTGACAATCTGACTTTCCTTCTTGTGCAAACTTTTGATTGAAATAGCTTGCCGAGAATGAATGAGTGAGCGGTTGGCCAATCAGACCAAATAATCGCATCAGGATTTATCGCTTTTATCTAGATAAAAATGAAAAGTATCTCCTCGTAATCCAATACGCATTGCTTCCAACGGTATTACTTCTGTAGGGGCAATATTTCCAAGATTTGCATTACAGCCTAATAGTTCAATAAAATAGAGCTGCTGCGCTTTTTGCGGCGCCTCCCAAATAATTTTCTCCCCTGGGATTTGCGTGAGAATTTCTTGTACCAGCCCCTCACGCACTTCTCCACTTCCTCTATAGATCCCAACATTTCCGGCTTCCCTTGCCTCTGCAATCACATAGCTTGCGCCTGCTTCAAGTTCAGCGCGCATTAACTCAATCCATTTATAAGGTGGAATAATATGTGCGGCGTCCTTACTTCCCACTTCACTGAGTACAGTGCCATATTGGGTTAACTTTTCAATGTACCCGCATTTTTCTGCATGAGGAATGGTAATAGATCCATCACTTACTTCCATATACTTGATGCCATACTCCTTGCATACACTTATATAGTCCTCAAATTGATTACGGATCAAAAAAGCCTCAAATAATGTTCCTCCAAAATAAACCGGAATCTGATGCGATTGGTATAACTCAATTTTTTCCCGAAGATTCGGAGAAACGAAAGAGGTGCCAAATCCAAGTTTGACAATATCCACATGGGGATAAGAAACACTAATGAAATTGCGCGCTTCCTCGGTGCTGAGCCCCTTATCCATCACCATCGTCAATCCAGATTGACGCGGCTTGGTCAACCGATCAGGCATTTGGCTTAAAACGTAATTCATGCAGGTAGATTTACAATAAAGTTGTGCAAATTTACTGTAATCTGCGTCAATATCACTCCCCCCTCTTGCGTTTATAACGAGCAAGAAGATCCACCACTTGCACTTGCTGCATTACAGATGGAATGAGCGAAACAAACTTCTTTACTTGTTTAGGATCTTTCATCAATGCTTCTTCCAGTTGTTTCAATGCCTCCTGGTTTCGAGTGGCTCCAAATAATACAGCTGCACGGTAATAGAGGAAAAGTGCTTTACCCTTGGTAGCATGGAGTGCTAAATCAATTTGCTTTAAGGCATCATCCCACGCCTCAGCCTCAAAAAGGCAGCATATTAATGCATCCCAACCTGCCATTTTTTTAGGCTTGAGTTGAACGGCCATCACATAATGCTCGACGGCTTCTTGGATTCTTTCCAGTTGTTCACAGCACTGACCAGCCAGCAATTGATAATCAAAATCGCCTCGTATAATTCGAAGCGCCACCTCAATTTGTTTATAGGCCGCACCCCATTGTGCTTCTGCAAAATAGGTACAAGCAATTTTATAAATCAACCGGCTATCATCCTTACGAAGGTGCGATGCCTTTCGGTATTGAAGCCGAGCAATTGCAGGTTGTTTTAGTTTTTCATAGCAATAACCAATTGCTTCATAAATCACGTCCTCAGGCTTTGCTAATTCATGGACGCGCTCAAGTACTTCAATCGCATCTCGATATCGTTGCAATCTAATAAATGCATCGCCCATATTTCTGTATGCGTAATCAAACTTTTCCTCAATGGCAACAGCGTATTTGTACGCATCAATTGCTTTCTCATATAATCGCAAACCCTGATAGGCTGCCCCCAGGTTAAACCAAGCTAACTCGCTAAAAGGATGCTCATCTAAAATCTCTTGATATAACCGAATGCCTTCTTCATTTCGACCCGTAAAATCTGTCCAAAAGCAAATCTTATATAAAGCTTCTTCATTCAAGGGGTCTTCTTTCAACACTTCTTTTAAACAATCAAATACTTTTTCAAAATCTTCATAATCGTCATAGACATCTGCTAACTCAAATAATAATTCTACTTTTTCCTCCCCTTCAAATTTTCCCAACGATCGTTCCAATAAGGAAACAGCTTTCTCAGGTTGATCAAGAGCCAGGTAAGCATCCGTGCGAAGAATGTAAATATTGATATCACGGCTATCAAGAATTTCTGCCTGATCTAGTACGCGAAGTGCTTCTTTATACCTCCTATGTAAAACCAAAACATCAGCTTTTCGAATAAGAAGTGACGAAGAATACGGGTAACGCTCAACAGCTATAAGCGCTGCCTCTAAAGCCTTTTCAGGCATTTCCTTTTGTTGAAAATGCTCAATAATTCGCTCAAAGGCTTCCTCTTCCAAAAAAGACTGCACACCCCCCTCCCTTAATTCCTCATACTGGCCCAGTAATTCATCTAACTCGTCTTTTTCCTCTCTGTTTGGTAGCTCTGCCATATCCCATGGTTTTGTTCAATTTACATTAAAAATCAAGGGTTTCCAGCTCCTTTTTATCCCCAGTTGTGCATTTGGCAAAACTTTATTACATGGATTTGTTAAAAGACATTGGTATATTTGCACTAGCTATGCTTTTGAGAAGTAAATCCATAAAAATTAGCACCAAACAAACAGTGTTATTTGCTATTGCAATTATCGTTGCGCTGGCAGGTAATGCTTCATTGGGTCTTGGGAAAAAGAGATCTTCACTGGGAGGCAAAAAACTACTTTCTGCAAAGGTGACTGGCTTTAATGGCAACTTTTCTTTAAAATCTGGTTACAGCTTTCGTGGTAACACCGTTCTTGAAACAAAAAGCCCTCAGGTTATTGAATTAAATACTGAAGTAACTGCCAAAAAGGGCAACTTCACACTCACCATTCCTTTACGCAAACAAGTTCTAGTTAACTCCATTAAAATTGGGGTAAGCAATGAGCCATTGCGTCGTGCACAATAATCTTACCTTTCTACTTGGTTCGTCTTTTCAAATTCTAGCAGCCGGTATCCACTATTTGGTACATCAAATAAGGCTTGTGGAACTGGGTTATAATTAATTTCTTCTATTCGATAAATCACGGAACTTTTGCCAATGACTGTCTCGTACTGCATTAGTAAACCGGGTAATGTTTTTGCCATCAACTGAAAATCCCTGTATACGGGAATTAACTCGGTAGTAAACCAGGCTCCATGGCGTGTACCATCCTGAAGCGTTATAATTGCCTTTTTACACAAGAATCCAAGTAAACGAGTGGTATCCCCAGTGATTTCCAGTTTACTGTCCTCGTATTTTTGATTTAACGAATTCCATTGCGGAACAGTAAGTCTAGATAGGTAACGCTGCGACCCAAAGTCTTTAAGCAGAATGGCTGTTCCACTTTTTCCAAGTAAAAGCGTGGTTTGCTTGCCCATACCGGTAACTAAATCCGTTCTGCTATTAATGCCTTTTAAGTAACAGGTGTATTGTGCCGATTTAAATAAATCGTTTAAACTACGATCCGTAGTGTCGGCCAAAGAAATAGAATAACGAAGCGTAGCCTCTGTTAATCGGCGCTGGGAAAACACAGATAATGAAACCAATAAAAGAACAAAAAATTGAATACTCCGCTTCATACCTATGAAGGTACAACAAGATCAAAACTTATTTACCGTTTGGTCTTGTCTTGCATGTCTTTGAGCTTTTTTTGCTGAACCTGCATTTGCTCTAGACGCTCCTGCCACTTTGATTTAGATTTTGGCTTTTTTCTATTCTCCTGAATCTGCGCCAAAATTTTATCGTGATTGATGATATAATTCTGAATTACAAATTGAAGCCCCAGCGTTATAATATTGGATACAGTGTAATACCAGGTTAATGCCGATGGAAGACTATTAAAAAAGAATAGCATGAAAATCGGGAATATATATGGCATGTATTTCATCATCGGATTACTCTGATCCGGGCTTAAACTCATGCTGTAAATAGAAATGATCATGCTGGTAGCAGTAGCCAACAAATTGAATAAACTCAAGTGATCTCCAAACAATGGGATGGTAAACCCAAAATGAATAGGTGCGTCATAGGCAGATAAATCATTGGCCCAAAGAAAGGAAGCACCACGCAACGCAATTTCACTATTAAAAAAGCTGAACAATGCAAAAAAGATGGGAATTTGTAGTAATGCTGGAATACATCCTCCTAATGGATTCACACCTGCCTCTCTAAATAATTTCATTTGCTCCATACTCATAGCTTGCTGATCCTCGCCAAATTTTTCACGAAGCTTGGCAATTTCGGGACGGAGTGCTTTCATTTTTGCCCCACTTAAATAACTAGAGTAGGTTAATGGAGAAATTACCAATCGTATAAACAAAGTAAGCAACGCAATAGCAAGACCGATATTACCTGCAGCAGTACGTTTGAAAAAATCAAAAATGGGTACAATTATGTACTGATTAAGCGGGCGAACAAATGTATAGACGCCTTGACCCAGGTTTACGATTTTCTCAAACCCATTGTCATACTTCTTAAGGATGTGATAGTCAGAAGGCCCATAATAAAAACTAAGATCAACAGCTGCTTTATCACCTTGCGGAACTGCTAGTTTCATCGCAGCAGTTGCTCGCACAACAGATCCAATAGAATCAGCTGGCAGGGTCCAATTGAGCTGCCCATTGGTAAAGCCATTCGTTGCACTTACGGCTGCAAAAAAGAAGCGTTGTCTGACACCCACCCAATTAACCACTTTTGAGAAATCTACGGTGCTGCGATTACCTATTGTGAAATAGTCAAATTGGCCATCCTCTATAAAACCAACCTGTGTATTTTGCTTTTCATAGTTAATATCAGACTCTTGTTTTAATGCTTCGTATTGCCACACCATGGAGAGATTGTGATCAGCTATGAGCTGTTCTGCATCTACTAGCTCTATACGTAATCCAATCTGGTAGTCATCAGGACGAATGGTGAATTGGTGGGTAACAGTTCCCTTAAAACTAGAATCAGAAGACTGAAGCTTAAATGAAATTGTTTTAGAACCATCTGCGTTTACAACTGGCAACTGTGGAGTAAAATAAAGCTCTGCAATGGGAGCAGTTCGATTAAGCCCCGTATTTAAAGGGTAGGTGAATTTATTAAAAGACTCTGCCGCTAATTTAATTGGAAGGGGTTCTCCATGCTGGCGATGTTCTTTTAATTCAACATATTTGATTTGAGCGCCCTTGGTTGAAAAAACAACTTTCATTTTTTCATTCTCAACGGTTACCAACTCCTCCACCCCTTGAGCAGCCTGAACAAAAACCCCAGCAGCACTTGTACGACGAACACTGTCCGCCTTAACCAAATCTTTTTGAATGGCGACGGTATCTAGTACAGGACGATTCGCCTTGGCAATAGAGTCCTGAATGAATTGCTGTCTAGCCTTAGCTTTATTATAAGCCGCTTGTTCCTGGTTGGTATAATAGAAATAACCAAAAAATAGAATTGCGAGCAAACCAAATCCCAAAAGGGAATTACGATCAAAATTCATGTTACCAATTTTATGAGTGTTGAAGCGGCTGAGTAGATTTTGACAAAACTAATTCAGCTTGCTGCAGTGCCGCTTTTATAAATTGAACAAATATGGGTTGCGGCTCTTCTACTGTGCTTTTTAGTTCAGGATGGTATTGCACCCCAATAAAGAAAGGATGATTCTTCAACTCAATAATTTCAACTAACCCAGTATCAGGATTTTTACCGCTCGCAGCCATCCCTGCACTTTCAAAGTCTGATAAATATCGATTATTAAACTCCCAGCGGTGACGGTGACGCTCAGAGATTTCTTCTTTTCCGTAAATCTGATAGGCCAATGAATCTTTTTCAATTACACAAGGGTAAGCGCCCAAACGCATGGTGCCTCCTTTACTTGTAACTTTTTTCTGTTCATCCATTAAGTCGATCACAGGATGTTCAGTATCCGGATTCATTTCAGTAGAGTTAGCACCTTTTAATCCTAATACATTTCTCGCAAATTCAATGGCAGCCATTTGCATGCCTAAACAAATACCAAAAAAAGGAAGCTTGTTTTCACGAGCATATTTTACTGCTGCTATTTTACCTTCAATACCTCGATGACCAAAGCCGGGAGCAACTAATAATGCATCTAGGCCTAATAATTTTTCAGCAACATTTTCATTGGTGATATACTCGCTGTGAATGTTAATTACTTGGACTTGACATTCATTTACCGCACCTGCATGAATGAATGATTCCAAAATTGATTTATAGGCATCCTGTAGCTCGATATATTTTCCGATCAAGCCTACATTCACTTTTGCCTTAGGATATTTTAATTTATCTAAGAACAATTTCCAACGAGAAAGATCAGGTTGTTGTGTACCCGTGAGATTTAATTTTTTTAATACTGTCGTATCCAATCCCTCCCGCATCATTAACACGGGAACTTCGTATATAGTAGAGGCATCAGCAGCTTCTACGACAGCTTCTGGTTTCACGTTACAGAAAAGCGCGATTTTTCTTTTAAGATCCGGACTTAAGGGTCGCTCTGTTCTGCAAACAATAATATCGGGGTGTACCCCTTCCTCACTCAACATCCGAACACTATGTTGAGTGGGTTTGGTTTTTAATTCTTTTGCCGCTTTCAAATAAGGAATCAGCGTAAGATGTACCACCACCGTATCATGCTCGGGCAGTTCCCATTGTAATTGACGAAGTGCCTCTACAAAAGGTAAACTTTCAATGTCACCAACTGTACCACCAATTTCAGTAATCACTATATCAAAATCTCCAGACTCACCAAGCAACTTCATTCTACGCTTAATTTCATCGGTGATATGCGGTACAACCTGCACGGTTTTACCCAAGTATGACCCTTCACGCTCTTTATTGATTACAGTTTGATAGATACGTCCAGTAGTTACGTTATTAGCTTGAGAGGTGTGAATATTCAAAAATCGTTCATAGTGCCCCAGATCCAAATCAGTTTCTGCTCCATCTTCTGTTACATAACACTCTCCGTGTTCATAGGGGTTTAAGGTACCAGGGTCCACATTAATGTAGGGGTCAAACTTCTGAATTGTCACTCGAAGACCTCTCGCTTGCAACAACTTGGCCAGCGACGCAGCTACGATTCCTTTCCCTAATGATGAGGTAACTCCTCCGGTAACAAAAATGAATTTTGACATGGACATAAATTTTCCTTTCTATTCTACCCTAAGTGACCTTCGGGCAACTGACAGCCTTGTGAAAGGGGAAGTCCGGGAGGTCGTGTAAAATTAAGAATTTCCCTTTAACATCGTTGATTCAATTGCAGAATCATATTTGGATTTCCAGGATTTAATTTCGCCCCAAGATTGACCATCAATTTTCACTGTCCCACCACCAACAGACCCTAATAAAATGACAGGCGTGCTTCCGGAGGCTGTATGCTGTAAAAAGGCAGCGCGCTGCTGCGGAGATACCGTAACTACCACTCTACCCTGCGACTCTCCAAACCAGCATGCATCCAAACGCAGAGGTTTGCCATCAGAAGCTCTTTCAGGAGAACTAACTTCAAATCCCATTTCTCTTGGGAATGCTTTTTCCATCAATGTAACAAACAAGCCACCCTCGCTACAGTCGTGAGCGCTAGATATTAATTTAGATTTGATTAGGGATCTTACTAACTGATGTAGCGCTAGTTCTTCATCCAAATCAAAGTGAGGAGCCGGGGAGTGCATTTCACCTACTATATCATGTAAATACACAGAGCAGCCTAAATCATTTTGCAAAGAGCCCAATAAATAAATTTGATCTCCTGCCTCTTTAAAATCCAATGTCATTTTCTCATTGATATCATCTAACAATCCCACCATACCAATGGTCGGTGTAGGATTAACGGGGCCGTCTGGATTTTGGTTGTAGAAGCTAACATTACCTCCGGTTACAGGCGTATCAAACTTTCTGCAAGCCTCGCCCATTCCAAGAATAGCTTCTTTAAATTGGAAATAAACCTCGGGGTCGTAGGGGTTTCCAAAATTCAAACAATTGGTAACACCTAAGGGGAGTCCGCCAGAGCAAACAATATTTCGTGCCGCTTCACTTACTGCAATCTTTGCCCCCACTGAAGGATTTGCATACACATAACGGCTATTGCAATCGGTGGAAATAGCAATTCCCTTCTTAGTACCTTTCACTACTACCACTGCAGCATCTGAAGGTGCGTTGGTGGTTGTATTATTTGTTCCAACCATGCTATCATATTGACGATATACCCATCTTTTGGAAGCAATAGTTGGTGTTGTAATGAGCTCCTCGGCAGTAGAGCGAAGGTCATTTGCGGTTGTAATAGCTGCCAATTTAAACTGCTCTACTTTATCAAGATAAGTGGGGCGTTGGAAAGAACGCTCATACTGTGGAGCACCTCCACCTAGAACTAATTCATGCGCTGGTATTGAGGCTTCCAACTTTCCATGCATATAAAAATTCAAAATACCATCACCCGTTACCTCACCAATAACCGCACAAGGCAAATCCCATTTTTCAAAAACCTTTTTGACAATTTCTTCTTTTCCTTTTTGTGCAACTAAAAGCATACGCTCCTGACTTTCGCTCAGCAACAGCTCCCATGTTTTCATATTGGGTTGACGAGTTGGAACTTTATCTAGATCAATACGCATACCCACTTCTCCCTTCGCACTCATTTCTGCAGTAGAGCAAATAATTCCTGCGGCACCCATATCCTGCATCCCAACAACTGCTCCTGTCTGAATCACTTCAAGACAAGCCTCCAACAATTTCTTTTCTTGGAATGGATCACCCACCTGAACAGCTGGTAATTCTTTTGCACTTTCAGCAGTAATGTCTGCTGAAGCAAATGAAGCCCCTCCAATTCCATCTTTTCCTGTTGCACTACCGACAAATAAAACAGGATTACCAACACCCGCGGCTGTGGCTGAAACCGTTTCACCCGCTTTTACAATACCCACACTCATTGCGTTTACCAATGGGTTAGTATGATAACAGCGATCAAAATAAATTTCACCTCCTACAGTAGGAACGCCAAAACAATTTCCATAATGACCAATTCCGTGTACAACACCCGCTAGCAGATGCTGTGTTTTTTCATCACGTAGTAAACCAAAGCGAAGCGAATTCAATGCTGCGATAGGGCGCGCACCCATTGTGAAAATATCGCGATGAATTCCGCCCACCCCTGTAGCTGCTCCTTGAAATGGCTCAATGGCAGAGGGGTGATTATGAGATTCTATTTTAAATACCACACCTAAGCCATCACCGATGTCCATCAAACCTGCATTTTCTTCTCCAGCCTTCACCAACATACGACCCCCTTCACGTGGCAGAGTTTTTAACCATTTAATAGAGTTCTTATAACTGCAGTGTTCACTCCACATTCCAGAGAATGCACAGAGCTCATTAAAATTGGGAGTTCTTCCTAGTTTTTTACAAATCAAATCAAATTCCTCAGCGGTCAACCGGAGTTGTTCGGCGGTAGAAACAGTCACTTCCATGCAGGGTAAATAATTGAGGCACAAAGTTATTTGTTCTCAAAAGGTGTACATAGAAAAGTTTTTCCCGAAGACTACACATTAAATATTTTTATAATATTTATATTTTTGATGAATTATCCCACTTTTTTGAGCTACCAACACTTATTTATCACATTTTACAAACAGTGGAGGTCATTTTTTTTGAATTAATCAGCAAAAACAGTTGCTTTGCATAAAATTTAAAGATCATGTCAATCAGATTTAACGCCCTTTCTCAACTCACTAATAAGAAAGATCCTAGCGTGGCTTCTCCGCATAAAACCACAAGCTTTTTTGCTTCTAATGTATTTACCGTGCAAGTTGCACGTGAATTCTTAAGTGATGAAGCGTACAAGAGTTTAAAAGCTTCGATCAAAGCGGGGCTAAAGATTGATCGTGTTATGGCCAACCAAATTGCCAATGGTATGCGTGCTTGGGCAGAAACAAAAGGTGTGACACATTTCACACACTGGTTTCAGCCACTCACAGGTACTACTGCCGAAAAACATGATTCCTTTTTTACATTAAAAAGTGATGGAACTGCAATAGAAGAATTTGACGGCGCCGCATTGATTCAACAAGAACCAGACGCCTCTTCCTTTCCTAGCGGCGGATTGAGAGCAACTTTTGAAGCAAGAGGATACACAGCATGGGATCCTTCTTCTCCTCCATTCATCATTGAAATTGGAAATGGAAAAACACTTTGTATCCCAACCATATTTGTTTCTTACACAGGAGAATCGCTTGATTACAAAGCTCCCTTATTAAAGGCAACGGAAGCATTGAGCAAAGCAGCTACGGATGTATGTCATTACTTTGATAAGAATGTGGGTAAGGTTAATGTAACCTTAGGATGGGAGCAGGAGTATTTTGTAATCGATGAAGCCTTTTATAATGCCCGCCCCGATTTAGTGATGACAGGTAGAACAGTATTTGGAACATCATCTGCCAAAAATCAACAATTAGAAGACCATTACTTTGGTTCTATTCCAGAGCGTGTATACGCTTACATGCGTGATTTTGAGAATGAATCTTACAAACTGGGAATTCCACTTCGTACACGTCACAATGAGGTAGCCCCAGCACAATTTGAGTGTGCGCCCATCTTTGAAGAAGTAAGTGTGGCCGTTGACCACAACTCCTTGTTGATGGACGTAATGGACCGCGTGGCTCGCAGACATAATTTACGTGTACTGCTCCATGAAAAACCTTTCGCAGGAATTAATGGAAGCGGAAAGCATAACAACTGGAGTATGGCAACTGACACAGGTGTTAACCTATTAGCTCCTGGCAAAACGCCTAAAACAAATCTGATGTTCTTGACCTTTTTCGTCAACACCATCAAAGCTGTTCATGATTATGCTGATGTACTGCGCGCTGCGATTGCCTCTGCACCCAATGATCACCGCTTAGGAGCTAATGAAGCACCTCCAGCTATTATTTCTGTTTTCATCGGACAATATTTGAGTAAAGTTTTGAATGATGTCAAAGAGAGAGTGACCTCAAAGATGGATGAAACAGATGAAAGCTTGCTGAAAATTGACATCCATAAAAGCATTCCTGAATTATTGATGGACAATACAGATCGTAACCGTACTTCGCCTTTTGCATTTACAGGAAACAAGTTTGAGTTTCGCGCGGTGGGTTCATCTGCCAATTGCGCCAACCCCATGACTGTGTTGAATACAATTATGGCAGACACCCTTCGTTCTTTTAAAGCAGAAGTGGATGGCTTGATTGAGAAGGGAGAGAAAAAGGAGATTGCGCTCATGCAGGTTATTCGCGAGTATATTGTGAAAAGCGAAAAGGTTTTATTTGAAGGAGATGGCTACAGTGAAGCATGGGAAAAAGAAGCTGCAAAACGTGGTTTACCCAATGTAAAAACAACTCCGTTAGCACTAGATGCAATGGTTACTAAAAAAGCGATGAAATTATTTGAAGAAAATAAAATTTACTCGCACCAAGAGCTGGAAGCAAGACATGAAATTGAATTAGAAAAATATATCAAGAAAGTACAAATTGAAAGTCGTGTGATGGCCGAGTTAGCATCTAGCCATGTTCTACCTGCAGCTATCCGCTATCAAAATACCCTTGCGAGCAACATCAAGGGATTAAAAGAAGCAGGTCTTAAGGAGTCAAGCTTTACCAAGCAACAACAACTACTTGCTAAAATCTCTGAACACATCAGCACGGTAAGTGAGATGGTAGAAAAAATGACAGAAGCACGTAAAGCTTGCAATAAATTAGAAAATACCCGAGAAAAAGCAATTGCGTACCAAGCAACAGTGAAGGATGCGTTCTTTGATGAAATCCGCTACCATGTAGACAAACTGGAGTTGTTAGTAGATGACAATGAGTGGAGCTTGCCTAAGTACAGAGAGATGCTTTTCCTCCGTTAAGGACGATTAGCTTTTAAGACGCGCAAAACATTTCCGCCCAGAATTTTTCTAATAGAAGAATTGCTGTACCCTCTTCTCTTTAACTCTTCAGTTAAGTTAGGATATTTAGTTACGTCCTCTAGTCCTTGGGGGACGTAACCAATTCCATCATAATCTGCACCAATTCCTACGTAGTCATCCCCTACTAACTTAACGATGTAGTCAATATGATCGGCCACATCGGAAACACCGGGCATATTTTGCTGAATAGCAGTTTGAATGATTGCATTCATTGCATCAGGGCTTGGCTTGGTACTTAACTTCAATAAGGAGTCTTTACCCGGTCCTTCCCAATATTTTCTAGTCTCTACAAATTTCTTACTGACAAAGGCTGGATAGAAATTGATACAAATAACTCCTCCATTTTTTGCAACTGCTTTAATCTGGTCATCTTTTACATTTCTAAAGACTGGACATAAGGTCCAAACTGAACTATGGGTAAGGATAACCGGCTTTGTTGTAACAGCAATGGCATCATAAAAAGTTTGTTCTCCCACATGAGAAAGGTCAACCATCACACCTGCCTCATTTAAGTGGCGGACAACCTTCTTTCCAAATTCGTTCAACCCTTTATGTTGTAGTGCTTTTCCAGCACCCGACTCATCCATTGCACTTGTTGCCCAATCATTACTGTTATTCCAGGTAAGCGTTAAATAAGACATTCCGCGCGCAATCAACGTATCCAATTTAGAAAAATCAGATTCAATCATATGCCCACCTTCTACGCCAATCATGGCAACTACTTTATTGCGATGTACTTTTTGTTTTGCTTGCCGATAGGAAGCCGCAAAATCAAATTTGTCAGGATGGCGAAGTACAATATGCTGAAGAGAATCGATTTCCTCTAGCGCATCATGAAAAAAACCAGCTTTACGTCGGGGTGTTTCACCTGTGTAAACTGAAAAAAATTGAATATCCAATCCTCCCTTTTTCCATCGTATGTAATCGCTATGCCCTTTTGATAAAAGCACACTGATGTCTCGCCCCTCTAACACTTGACCACTTAAGCAATCATTGTGGGTGTCTACTAGGATAGACCTTTTATGAATGCCAGTTGAACGGGTTTGTGCTCCAACGGACAACACCGCTGAAAAAAAGATGACCCCAAGAACAACTACAAGTCGATGTTGCATAGAGACTTGATTATCCCAATGTTTTTTTAGCATCCTCTAGAAACTTTGCTAAACCAATATCTGTTAACGGATGCTTGAGTAGTCCTAAAATAGAATCAAGTGGACAAGTACAAACATCAGCACCGGCCTCTGCACATTTTACAATATGTAATGGAGTTCGAATGGATGCTGCTAATATTTGTGTTTTAAATCCTTGCACACCGTAGATCTGCGCTATTTGCGAAATCAAATCAACACCATCCCAATTACTATCATCCAAACGACCAATGAAAGGAGACAAATAGGTAGCTCCAGCTTTTGCAGCTAAAATGGCCTGGCCCGCTGAGAAAACCAATGTGCAATTGGTACGGATGCCATTTGTGGTAAACCATTTAATCGCTTTTATACCATCTTTAATCATGGGAACTTTCACCACAATATTTGGATGGATAGCTGCCAGTTTTTTTCCTTCCTCAACAATACCAGCAAAATCTGTACTAATCACTTCTGCACTGATGTCGCCATCCACCATCTCACAAATAGTTCGGTAGTGGTCCATAATTGCTTTTTCGCCCTTGATCCCTTCTTTTGCCATTAGGGATGGATTAGTAGTAACTCCATCTAGAATACCTAATTCATTAGCTTCTTTGATCTGCGCCAGGTTTGCAGTGTCGATGAAAAATTTCATATATGAGGATTAAAGTTTAGAAATAAAAAATGGCAGGCTTATTACATCGCACCGCTCAACCACTTACTCTTGCTGCCTTCCGGCCCTGGGAGGGTTCAGCAGGAGCTGGTCGTGTAAGACCTGCCGGGGCAAATTTAATGATAAAAAAACTCATCGCTGAAATGCAGAATGAATCTGGGTATATCCAATCAATTCATCCGCCCGACTCCCCACTGTTCTGCAATAGACCAACACCAGGTATTCGTTCTCAGTTCCCCAATAGTTCCCTTCTGTGTAAACACTGACTGGAGACTTATTTTCTGCCCCCTCTCCATTAGTCATATAGAGGTAATTATAATAACCTTGCTTTAAAAACAGTGCCTTTGTATAACATCCTTTCTCTACATTAAAGTCCATTCGGCTATCAGGACCTAATTGATAGCCAGTCAACTCACCAAAAACGTACACATCCCGGCCTCGGTATGGCTGCCCCCCCGTCGGGAAATACGAAAAGTGCACCCAGGCATATTCCCCCTGAAATAAAACATTGGGATTATCTCGACTTTCTAACACATACGCTCCGTTGATATCTCGATTCAGTAAACTCATTTTACCAGAGCGAGGTCCATCGGGATTTACAAAAACATCTACGCGGCTAGTTGAATCATTATCCTGTATAGAACTGATTCGCTCGCTTCGTAAACGAAAACTCCTTAAGTCTGCCCAACGCCATTCTTGCCCTGCCGGAAAAACAGAAAATGATTCATCTGTATATTCAAAATAATTACCTCGATATACCGTGGGGGTCTTTTGAATATGTGAAGCAGACCAAACCCTGTTCTGTATCAACCGTACTTGTAAATCCATTGGAGAGAAATTATTCTGAGGCACTTGTAAAGGTGTAACGCCAACTTGTACTTGCTGGTGCGTAAGCAGCAACTGCCCGTCAAATGGTTGCCTAACCTGAGCAGAGACAGCAACTTTTTTTCCAACCACTAAAACGCGACGTGTAAAAATCAACTTTGAAGTATCATCATTTAAAAAAACTTTCAATAAATAATTACCAGAACGCGTGGGCCCACTATTCGACTCTGGAAAAGTCAACTGATAATGCGTATACCGATTTTGTGATAAAGAAGAGGGGCGATAGTTTCTAATACGATTCGAGATAAATCCTTTGAGATAATCATAAGGCTGTAACACAGCAAGTGTCCAATCAGCTTGACAAAGCTGCAACGTGTAATAGTAGTTTTTGGGTCCGGCATTTAACTCGTCAAAATGTAATTCTAACTGTTCGGTAGTACCCAATTGAATCAATGGATAAGATAACGGATCACCTACTTTGTACAATTTTATCGACTGAATAGAGGAGGAGTAAACTTGATCGGGCCACTGTGCTGTAGCTTTTTTAGCAAAGATGCAACCTAAAATAAGCAGGAAGATTGTAAATTGAGGTCGTTGCATACAGCAATGTAATAAAATGAATTGAAAACTGATTCGATTTGAACCTGGCAAATTATCTAGCAGACCGCATTGCGTTTAGCAAACAAAAAAGTTATTCGAGATTTATTCTACGACTCTCGTTTGCAGCTACGGTCGTAAGTGTCATGATAATGATCATTACCGTATGTATGGCTGCAGGTTTTCAGGAGGCGGTTCAAAACAAAATCTTTGGTTTTTGGGGACACATTCGAATTCAAGAGAAACAACCCTCTTTATCTGTGCTGGAAAAAATGAATCCAATTCAAAAAAATGATTCATTACTTCAACAATTAAACCACCACCCGGACATTTCATCCGTGCATCCATTTGCTACGCAGTATGCCCTGTTAAAAACTAGGAATGAAATGGAGGGTATCTTGCTAAAAGGAATAGATGACAAGGTCGGCTGGAGTAAGTATACTGCTTTCCTTAAAACAGGTTCTGTTCCCAAAATTGAATCCAATGATTTTTCCAGAGGTATACTAGTTTCTCAACAACAAGCTAAGCGTCTTCGATTACAAGTGAACGACTCCCTTGTTCTTTACTTTACACAGCAAGAAGGACCACCAAGAGCTAAAAAAGTCTTTATCGCTGGCATATTCCAAACTGGCATTGAAGAATACGATCGACTTTTTGCACTAGCAGATCTTCGCCTAATCAGGCAAGTGAGTGGCTGGACTGAAAATCAAGTTGGCGGTTATGAGATTTTTGTTCGAGATCCTTCCAACCTAGATAAAATTGCCAATGAGTTGTATCAAGCTGAGAACTTTCCCACTACTTGGGATGTGATACCCATTAAAAATGTAGCTCCACAATTGTTTGACTGGCTGAATATGCAGGTAGTAACGCGTAATGTTCTGATTGTAATCATGACAATTGTTGCCCTGATCAATTTGATCACCTCACTCCTTGTGTTAGTACTGGAACGAATTCAAATGATTGGCATTTTAAAGGCACTTGGCGCAGCAGATAAAACGATTCAACAACTATTTCTTCGTTATGCACTACTGCTTACTACAGCTGGCATTTTAGTAGGAACACTTTTGGCTTTCATGTTGATGGGCTTACAACAAAAAACAGGTTTTATACACTTAGATGAGAGCGCCTATTACATTGACAAAATTGAATTTAAAATTATGCCAGTTCAGATTGCCCTGATTATGGCCGGCACGCTAGTCGTAAGTCTACTCGTTTTGCTACTTCCCACTTTGTTAGTCAAGAGAATCAGTCCTGTTCGCGCTATCCGATTTAGCTAAGTTGCGCTAATAAAATTCCTGTTGCAACAGCAACATTCAATGATTCAGCTCTTCCTTTTCCGGGTATACTAAACTGTTTCACCTGGTCTGATAATAGATGCGGAGGTATTCCCTTAGACTCATTACCAAGGAGTAAAATTCCTTCTTGGAGAGGCTGTTGAAAAGATAGAGGTTCCTTATTCAAAACAGCTGCAAATACAGGTATATTTTTTTGTGATGGAAGCCAATGATCAAGATCTTGATAAAAAATAGAAACTCTACCCAAACTACCCATCGAAGCTTGCACTACTTTAGGGTTGTACTGATCAACTGTATCAAGACTACAAACCAATTGTTGTACTCCAAACCAGTCTGCTGTTCGAATAATCGTTCCAAAATTACCCGGATCCTGAATGCCACAACAGACGAGTGTAAGATGCCCCTTGGTCTGTAGTGGTGGATACTCAAATTGTTTGACACTGGCTACAACCTGATTAGGAGTAGCCAACTGCGAGATTCGAAGAAGCTCCGCTTCGCTAATAACCGTATAAGGAACATTCTCTAGTTGCGATAGATTTGTCTCAACCCAGCTATCCAAAGCATAAATTTCCTTTACCTGGGTATGATCTTGAACCAGCAGCTCGCCTACCAACTTGGGCCCCTCCATTAAAAAAAGACCCGTTTCATCGCGATATTTTTTACCGGCTAAACTTTGAATATCTTTGATTTTTGTCTTAACAAGCATAATCTCTACTAGTTTGTGATGCAACTATTCCGGCAACTTTCATCGAAATCTCCGCTGCCGGCCTTGCTTATTTTTTTATGCGTTCAAACGTGGACCTCTTGCGGTGTTATTCCCAAAAAATATCCGGCGGGGAAACCCTTTGTATTCAAAACTACTATAAAAGTTGAAGGAAGTGGTACACAAGACGAAAAGGATGCATTAAAAAACAAATTAAAAGGACAACTGGATGACAGCTTAAGATCCCGCGCTGTTTCAAAATTGTTCTTTAGTACGCTTAAACATCCTCCTGTTTTTGAAACGAGTTACGCAATCCAATCTGTTGATTATATGCAAGCCTTACTTCGTTCGCAAGGCTACTTCAGAGGTCAGATACATTTTGATACTTCTGTTACACAGGTTGGGAAAGATCAGAAAAGAGTTCAAGTCAACTTTACCGTAAACCCAGGTACTGCTTTTTTATTAGACACCGTTCGATATCAACTTTCTGATTCTGCATTGCAACGGATCACACTGCAACATAGCAAGGACGCCAAGATTGAAAAAGGGAAACCTTTTGCAAAAGGAATCATCTCCGATGAATTTGACCGTTTGGTAGACCTTTATCGAAACAATGGTTATCTGCGAATTACCCGCGATGAATTGGTCGGAATTTGGGATACGCTAGACATTGCATTATTACAGCCTACTGCAGACCCATTGGAACAATTAGAGTTATTAAGTCAAATACAAACAAGACGAGAGACCCCCACCGCAAAATTGGATATTCGACTTCGACCAGATATAGATCAGACAAAACTCACCGCCTATAAAATTGGAAGGATAAAAGTATTTCCAGATTTTTCAGCTGACACCAGTGGTCTAACACCCTTGATCACGAAAAAAAATGGATTTGACATCTATAGTTACCGGCCCCTATTTCGCCCCAACATTTTTAATGACAAAATCCACTTTTCGCCAGGTGCTGTTTACGATCAACGCAATTATTTAAAGACATTAAATCAGCTGAATTCAATGGGTGCGTGGCGTCTAATCAATTTGGATGTACAAGCCAGAAAAAACGCCGATACTGCAGACATTACGTTCAAATTAACTCCCGCCCGCAAATATGCAATTGTTGCTAATCTGGAGGGGAGCAGCAATCAAAGTATTTTGGCAGGAAATCTCTTTGGAGTAGCCCTGAATTTTGGTTTACAAAACCACAACTTGGCTAAGCGATCCATCCAGTCTACTAGCAATCTTCGATTTGGAGTTGAAACAGGCAGAGACACCGTAGCAGATGTAAATTTTATTCAAACAAGACAAATCTCATTTTCACATAACCTTGTTTTTCCAGGCCTATTACCTCACTTTCATTCGCTACCTGCCGAAATCAGAGAGAACGCCCGGTCTATTTTGGCATTCAATGTCACCAACACAGAAAGAAGAGAGCTCTTTAATTTATCTTCCTATAGTGCAGCATGGGGGTACGACTTTAGATATCGTAACACCCTTTTTACATTCAGACTTCCTAGCATAGAGTACAATAAAATTGCACGAAGAGCAAAACTGCTGCAGCTTATAGACAGTAACGCCCTGCTTAAAAATATTTTTGTAGACGGTCTTATTGTTTCAGCCAGTGCAGGATTTTACTATAGTAAGCAGCGTAAAAATCAAATAAAAAATGTTCGATTCAATCTGGAAGAATCAGGATTACTAAGCGGAATCATTCGCAGCCCCTTACTCGATGAAAACTTATTTCGCTTTGTAAAAATGGAT
>JBEDEC010000117.1:0-3290 GCA_041175905.1 Bacteroidota bacterium | reverse complement strand
ACCAATTGGTTCGGACCAGAACGCAAATATACGATGTTTAAACATTGAATTTTTAAACTCTCGTATTAATCAAATGTAAAAGACCTGCCCGGTTAAAGGCAGGTCGTGATTAACCCATTGATTTATAATGGATAGGATTAAAGGGCTTGCGCCTCCTTAATTTTTTCGCGGATCTTGGTTTCTATTTCAGTGGCCAACTCAGGATTATCCAACATGAGCTGCTTCACAGATTCACGGCCCTGTCCCAGTTTATCATCATTATAGCTATACCAACTACCACTTTTGTTGATTATGCCTAACTCCGTTCCCATATCAATGATCTCTCCCGCTTTGGAGATACCTTCTCCAAAAATGATATCAAATTCTGCAGAGCGGAAAGGTGGAGCCACTTTATTCTTTACCACTTTAACCTTTACGTGGTTGCCGATTGCTTCATCACCATCTTTTACTTGCTGTGTACGACGAATATCTAAACGAACAGATGCATAGAACTTTAGTGCATTACCACCCGTTGTAGTTTCAGGATTACCAAACATTACTCCGATTTTTTCACGAAGCTGGTTGATGAAAATACAAATCGTATTTGTTTTTGCAATGGTCGCAGTAAGCTTACGTAATGCCTGACTCATTAAGCGTGCATGTAATCCCATTTTACTATCACCCATTTCACCCTCTAATTCGCTCTTAGGAACAAGAGCAGCAACAGAGTCAATCACCACTACATCCAATGCACCAGAGAGAATTAAACGGTCTGCGATTTCTAATGCCTGCTCGCCATAATCAGGTTGAGAGATTAGTAGATTCTCAACATCTACTCCCAACTTTTGTGCATAGGAACTATCGAATGCATGCTCCGCATCGATGATGGCGCACATGCCACCTTTCTTCTGTGCTTCAGCAATCACGTGTATCGCGATGGTTGTTTTACCAGAAGACTCCGGACCATATATCTCTACAATTCTTCCTTTAGGAAGACCTCCGATACCCAACGCTGAATCCAATGCGATGGATCCAGTGGAGATCACCTCTTGCTGTACCTCACCCTTTTCATTCATCATCATTACACTGCCCTTTCCATAGTCTTTTTCAATCTTATCCATGGTCAGCTTGAGGGCCTTCAGTTTGTCATTATTCCCAGACATGTTAAATAAGTTTAGAAAGCAAAACTAATAGTTTTAGCAAACAAAAGCTAATTATTTTGGAAATTTTTTAAGTTTCTTTTCCCCTTCCATCCTGAGGAATTAGACATTGATTTTCAGTGAATTAAGCAAATAATCCGGCTAAAAGTAGGGTGAGAGCCCCGGTCAAAAGTCCCCAATAAACTTCGCTTGGTCGGTGTTCTCCCACCAAAAGCCGGGCGGAACAAACCGTGCCTGTTATGAGTATTGCAACACTCAACCAAAGCCCAAAAAATAAGTTTTCGTGAAATGCCATCCACAGTAACATACATAGTGTAGTGCCCAACGCAATAGCATGTAAACTGATCTTAAATTTTGTATTTAACATCAAGGCTGCAACTGAGGATAGCCAAACGCCTAACGCATAATGAATAGTTACAGAAGGCTGACCAGGTAAATTTTTCCAGACATACCAGATCCAGAAATACCAGATGCCGGACGCTACCAAAGGAATGATACGGTCTTTTTGTTCTTTTAAATGAATGGAAGAAATAAATCCCAGTGCTTTTAACAATGCCACAGTGACCAACGGGAAAAATGTAAAGAGTGCAACCGATTGAAGCAATACTATTTTTTTTTGCGGCCCTGTATATCCTAAAAAATGAATGGGATGAACGTATAATAAAAAGAGTAGAAAGTAAACGGGTATAAATACCGGATGAAATAGAAAAGACAGTAAAGAAGCCAGTCGGCGCATTGTGCAAAATTTGCGGTAATTTAGTCAGTTTACAGCCAACTTTTATTTTTTAGTGCATGCATAAGATCTTCTTTTATTTACTGCTGCTGTTACTTCAGGTTAGTAGCCCCCTTGCTGCACAAAAAATCAGCTTCCGAGAAAAATACCAGCCGCTGGTAGATTCGCTTTCATCCGTTTATCAAATTCCAGCCTCCGTCATCTTAGGCGTAGCGATTATTGAATCCGGATCAGGAACCAGTCGAAATAGTAAACTGCTTAAAAACTTTTTCGGGATCAAAGGACGCAACAATCTTTTAAAAACGAAAGGAATTCGCAGTAGCTATAAACAGTACAAAACAGATACTGCTTCATTTATAGATTTCTGCAAACTGGTTGCCAAAAAACAATTTTATCCCAAACTTGCGGGCAATCCCGACTATAGACCTTGGATTGAGGCATTGAGTAAAACAGGGTACTCTGAAGTGCCTGTAACCTGGCGTAACCTAATCATCAATGCGATTAAAAAGAATGGGTTAGACAAAGCTGACCGAAAAGAAAACTCAAAGCTCTCTGCGGAGTCGAGCAACCGGAATATTTAACTGCTCACGATACTTGGCCACAGTTCGGCGCGCAATCTCATATCCCTTTTCTTGTAATTGCTCAGTTAGCTGATCATCACTAAGTGGATTTTTTTTATCCTCAAACGTGATTAAATCATTTAGTATTCGTTTCACTTCACGCGTTGAAACCTCTTCACCACTTTCGGTGGTAAGTGCCTCATTAAAGAAATACTTGAGCCGATAAGTACCAAATTCTGTTTGTACGTATTTACTATTTGCAACACGACTCACTGTTGAAATATCAAGACCTGTTGCCGCAGCAATATCTTTTAAAATCATAGGGCGTAAATCAGCCTCATCCCCACTTAATAAAAAAGCACGCTGGTGATCAATGATAGCATGCATAGTGAGTAACAACGTATGCTGACGTTGCTGAATAGCATCAATAAACCACTTAGCCGCATCAATTTTTTGTTTGATAAAAGTGACAGCCTCTTTTTGACGTTTATCTTTTTTACTACCCTTTTCATAGTCTCGCAACATTTCTCGATATCCCTCGCTTACGCGTAACTCAGGTGCATTACGACTATTTAAGGTTAGTTCTAATTTGCCGGCATTATTGTATACAAAAAAATCAGGGATAACATAATTCAACTCATTTGTATCATCTGGTGATTCACCACCTGGCTTTGGATTTAACTTGGTGACAAGTTGAATAATTGATCGCAACATCTCTTCGTCCAACGATAGTTGCTTTTGAATTTTATCGTAGTGTTTACGAGAAAATTCTTCAAAATAATCGGTAAGTATTTGAATAGCTAGCTTGACTAATTCTCCTTCGTCTTCTTTTCTTTTTAATTGAAGCAATAAACACTC
>JBEDEC010000116.1:0-4393 GCA_041175905.1 Bacteroidota bacterium | reverse complement strand
ACCGAAGCGTTACATGTCATTGATGTAAACAGTGGATACAAAAGTGTAGGAAGCAACCAAGAGCAAAATGCATTGGAAACAAATTTAGAAGCCGCAGATGAAATCGCCAGACAACTTCGACTGCGTGACCTGGGTGGAATTATTGTGGTTGACTTCATTGATATGAAGCTTCCTGAGAACAAAAAGAAATTACTCGAAAAAATGGAGGCCTGTCTTGCTAATGACAGAGCTAAACATACAATACTTCCGATCTCGAAGTTTGGTATCATGCAAATCACCAGACAACGGATGAAACCCGAAGTGAACATCAATACGCTGGAGGCGTGTCCCACCTGTAATGGAACTGGTAAAATCACCTCTACTTTATTGTTGGAAGATGAGATTGAAAAAAATCTCAGCTATCTTATCAAACACAAACACGAGCAGCTCAAATTAGTTGTGCATCCTTTTGTGTATGCATACCTTACCAAAGGTTGGTTTTGGAAAACAAAAATGGCCTTGTGGAATAAAAAATTCGGCCAGAAGACGGCTATCTCTTCGGATAGTTCCTATCATCTGACCGAATATCACTTCTTCGATAAAAACGAAGAGGAAATCAAGTTGTAAGTAGGTAGCGAATTAACGCTCGCGGCTATTCAAAAAGATCATGATATACTGGATGAGTGTCACAACTGCTGCCAGTGCTGCTACAACATACGTAGTAGCTGCCCATTTTAATGCGTCTTTTGCAAGTGGATACTCTTCTGAGTTAGTCACGTTTGTATGATCTAACCAGGCTAATGCGCGCTTGCTAGCATCAAACTCAACTGGCAATGTAATCAAACTAAATAAGACAGTTACTGACATCAAGATAATTCCAATTAATAGTACTGTTCCATTATTGCTGGCAGCAAGCATGATTACACCTGCCATCAGGATCCAGTTAACAATTGTAGAACTGAATTGAACCATTGGCACCATGCGGCTTCTGAAAACCAGAGGACCGTAGGCAGTAGCATGCTGTACAGCGTGCCCGCATTCGTGCGCAGCAACTGCAGCAGCGGAAACAGAAGTGCCGTGGTAAACATCCGGGCTCAGGTTCACTGTCTTGTTCATGGGATTATAGTGGTCAGACAAAAAGCCGTCTACAGATGTAACGGTAACATCATAAATACCATTTTCGCGGAGCATTTTTTCAGCTATCTCCTTGCCAGACAATCCATTAGAAAGCTGGAGCTTGCTGTATCGGTTAAATTTGCCCTTTAAGATGGCCGAAACCAGAAAACTGATACCCAAAAAAAGAAGGGAAACGAGCATAATTTCGTTTGTCATGGGATTTGGTTGATTTGTTTTCAATATTACAACAAATTTACAGCCAGCCAGATAGAGATTTTTCTTTACGTCTTTTTGTCATTTTTTAAGAGGAAAAAAACTTTTTTGCTGGAGGGTTACCTCTAACGTCTCTGTTGTAAATTTAGATTTTAATATTTGATTATCAATGTTTTATACATTATATAGAAGGAGTGCCTTCAGCCCTGACAGACCCCAAATTAACGAGAAAAGTTATGCACAAACCTGAAATTTAATTTTAAATATCCCCCCTCCCGCGTTAATTTAGCAACAGAATTTAATGGGTTAGTAAGTAAAAGGGTCAGTCGTGAGATTGGCCCTTTTCATTTTGAATTATGAGCAAAACAAAAACCTCTTTCTTCTGTCAACACTGTGGTCACCAAAGCGTGAAATGGCTTGGTCAATGTCCAGGTTGTAATGCATGGAACAGCTTCGTTGAAGAAATTATTCAAAAGGATAAAGGAAAAGAAACTGCTGACTGGTCATCATATGGAGATGATAAAAGAAAATCTGCAATTACCACATTAGATAAAGTCAAAAGCAGTCAAGAAAAAAGAATTGTCACAACAGATTCTGAATTAAATCGTGTCTTGGGCGGTGGAATTGTACCTGGAAGTTTGACATTGATTGCGGGAGAACCAGGGATTGGAAAATCTACTTTGTTTTTGCAAACGGGCCTGTTATTACAATCGGTTCGCGTTTTATATATAAGTGGTGAAGAAAGTGAACAGCAAATTAAAATGAGAGCAGACCGGCTTCAATTAAAGCATGCCGAATTTTATTTGCTAACAGAAACCAACACGCAACTCATATTTCAGGAAATAAAAAAATTGAAGCCCGAGTTGGTGATTGTAGACTCCATACAAACACTACAAACTTCCTATATCGATGCATCAGCAGGCTCTGTTTCTCAAATCAGAGAATGTGCAGCCGAATTTCAACGTTTTGCAAAGGAAACGAACACCCCTGTATTCCTAATAGGACACATAACAAAAGAAGGACAAATTGCAGGACCCAAAGTGCTAGAGCACATGGTAGATACAGTGCTTCAATTTGAAGGGGATCGTCATTATGCGTATCGAATTCTACGAACGCTGAAAAACAGATTTGGAAGTACTGCAGAACTTGGTATTTATGAGATGAACGATACAGGAATGCGAGGCGTATTGAATCCAAGTGAAATTCTGCTAACACAAAAAGAAGAGAACCTGAGTGGCATCGCAATAGCAGCAACTCTTGAAGGCTTACGACCTCTCTTGATTGAAGTACAGGCGCTTGTTACTCAATCTGTATATGGTACACCCCAACGAACGGTGAGTGGATTTGATTTGCGTCGTTTGCAATTGCTATTAGCAGTGCTTGAAAAAAGAGGTGGTTTTCAATTTGGCAACAAGGATGTGTTTTTAAATATCGCTGGTGGCTTAAAAGTAGAGGACCCTTCTATTGATCTTGCAGTGCTATGCGCCTTGTTATCTTCATACGAAGACAGCCCCTTACCTTCATCGGTTTGTTTTGCAGGAGAAGTTGGTTTGAGTGGAGAAATACGCGCTGTCAACAGAATTGAACAACGAATTGCAGAAGCGGCTAAACTAGGATTTGAAAAAATCATTGTATCCCGCTATAATCAAAAGAGTACGAAAGGACAACTGTTCAAAAAAGATCTGGGCATAGAGGTTGTCCCAATGGCAAGAGTGGAAGAAGTGTACAAGTTTTTATTCTGATTCAATTAATCATGCGCTGGTATCAACTACTGCAAGAAGCAGCAGCTCAATTATTATTTCCCCATTTTTGTGCAGGGTGCGGCAGTGATGTGTTGCAGAAAGATGCATCCATTTGTGGGCGTTGCATTCATCGACTACCAGCCACCTCTTTTCATAAGCTAGAAAACAACCCCATTGAAAAAATTTTTTGGGGACGGATCCCTGTACAAGCTGCGATGGCTGCTTATTATTTTACGAAGGACTCGCTGTTGCAAACCTTATTACATGAATTAAAATATAGAGGTAATAAGGAGCTGGGGTTTCATTTAGGACAATTAATGGGAGTGCTTTTAAAAGAATCCCCACGATTCAAACCCGACGTCTTAATTCCAGTTCCTTTACATCCCAAAAAGGAAAAAGAGCGAGGATTCAACCAGTCATTGCTTTTATGCAATGGGATTGCATCTGTTTTGGATGTTCCTATAGAAAAATCCCTTCTCTTGAAAAAATATCCCGGATCATCTCAGACAAAAAAGAACCGACTGGAAAGATGGGATAATGTAGAATTCGTCTTTGAAAAAAACCCAAAGGCAAGCAGCTCCGGAAAAACAGTACTGTTGGTAGACGATGTAATTACAACCGGAGCCACACTTGAAGCTTGTGGACATATTTTAACAGATCAAAATGAGCTACAACTCCAAATGGCCTCTCTTTGTTATACTTTTAAATAACTTTTTTAGCCATTCGTTGTTATATAAAAAATCGCCACTATGAAAACAATCATAATCACCCTTTTTTCCCTTTTAATGACTATGTCAGAGGCATCTATTTATCAATTTTCAGTACCCGCGCTAGACGGCAATACCATTGACTTTTCTGCCTACAAAGGCAAAAAAATTCTCATTGTTAACACGGCCTCAAAATGCGGGCTGACACCACAATATGAAGGATTGGAGCAGTTATACACGCAATACAAAAACAAACTTGTGATTGTAGGGTTTCCTGCTAATAATTTTATGGGCCAGGAACCAGGAAGCAACGAAGAGATTAATGCTTTTTGTAAAAAGAACTACGGAGTTAGCTTTCCCATGGCTGCTAAAATTTCTGTAAAGGGAAATGACACGCATCCCCTTTATAAATTTTTAAAAGAGCAGGCCAAAGCAAAAAAGTTGGACGACCCTGTTTCTTGGAATTTTGGAAAATTTCTATTGGATGAAAAGGGCGAGCTAATCGCAACCTTTTCTCCACGTACCACTCCTTTGAGCGAAGAAATCACCAGCTGGTTAAAATAATCCGTCGGATACGCTACATTCGCCATTCATGGATTGGCGAACGATCATAGGACAGGTTCCACTAAAAAAACA
>JBEDEC010000115.1:0-2520 GCA_041175905.1 Bacteroidota bacterium | reverse complement strand
GACGTACGGAATCTACAGCCACTCGCTGCATCGTTGCCATTGGAACCTCTTCTAGATAAACCATAGAAGGACTCATCCCAGTGATTTTTCCATTCACTGTAAATTTTTTATCACCCAGGCTGCTACAAGATGTAAGCAATAGCGTTACAGCTAGCAGTACTATTGAAGTATTTTTCATGTGCTTAAATTAATCAACTTACAAGAGCGCCTTAACAGCTGCAATCACTTGATCGAGGTGATTGATTTCCTGCCCTCCTGCCGTAGCCAATGTTTTTTGTCCACCACCTCCTCCTTTGATTAGTGGCGCAACTGTCTCCTTAATTATTTTACCCGCGTCTAGTCCTTTGGTTTTTACAATGGGGTCTGCAACACTAACTGCTACCGCCGCTTTACCACCAATGTTTGCACAAAGTACAGCGACCAGTTCTGGCTGGATTAGTTTTAGTTCAGTGCAGATTTTTTTGAGTGCATCGGCATTGCTTACCTGAACAGTAGCCCCTATAAATGCAGAACCATTTACAGATTGAACCTGTGTAACAAGCTGCTGTGCCAAGGCCTGCAATTGTTTTGTCTCTACTACTTCGTATTGCTTTTTAAGTTCAGCATTATCAGATTGCAATTGTTCAATGGCACGAAGAATATCCTTAGGATTTTTTAGCGCTTCACGCACTTGTTGTACTAAAGACAACTCGGCATTCACAAAATCTTCTGCCTGTTTTCCACAACATGCTTCCAAACGTCTTACTCCCGCTGCTACTGCCGCTTCACTCGTGATTTTGAAAAGTCCTAATTCTCCAGTAGACCCCACATGTGTTCCTCCACACAATTCAATCGAATAGGCAGGATCAATAATTACGACACGCACGGTATCTCCATATTTTTCACCAAACAAAGCCATTGCACCTAATTTCATGGCTTCATCTTTAGGCATTGATTGGATCACAACCGGAATATTCTCGCGAATTTTTTCATTTACAATTGCCTCCACTTTTGCTAACTCCTCCGTTGTCATCTTTGCGAAATGAGAAAAGTCAAATCGCAAATTTGACGCATTGACCATCGAACCTTTTTGTGCCACATGCGTACCCAATACATTGCGCAATGCGGCATGTAATAAGTGGGTAGCGCTATGGTGATAGGCTGTGCAAATTCGTACAGTGCCGTCTACTTTAGCAAGTATTGCCGAAGCGGGGTCAGTAGGCAATTGCTCCGTATAATGAACAATCAAGTCATTATCCTTCTTTGTATCTACTACTTCAATAGCTTCTCCGTCAAAATAAAGCCAACCCCTGTCTCCTACTTGTCCTCCACTTTCTGCGTAAAAAGGAGTTTGTTGGAGCACCCATTGATAGCCCTCTTTTCCTTTTGCTTTAACAGAGCGGTATTTTAAAACTTTTGTGTTGCTTTCTAATTGATTATAGCCCACAAAAACATTGGACCCTTCTTCAAACACAATCCAGTCACCTGCATCAATAGCAGTAGCTGCACGACTACGATCTTTTTGCTTTTTCATTTCCGCCTCAAAACCGGGTTCATCTACCTGGAGTTTATTTTCAGAAGCGATTAAGCGTGTTAGGTCAATGGGGAAACCATACGTATCATACAACTCAAAAGCAGCAGTTCCGGGAATCACGCCTTTGCTGGACTGCATCAACTCATCAATTCGTTTCAATCCTTTTTCTAATGTTCGTAAAAACGCTTCCTCCTCCTCACGTACAACACGTCCAACAAAATCAACTTGTTGTTGTAATTCCGGAAACACATTTTCAAATTGGTTGGCCAATACCGGTACCAATTGAGTCAGCAATGGTTGCTTGTATCCCAAATAAGAATAGTAATAGCGAACCGCTCTTCGTAAAATTCTTCGAATAACATATCCAGCTCCCGTATTAGCAGGTAATTGCCCATCTGCGGTTGTAAAACTAATCGCACGAATATGATCCGCTAACACACGAAAGGCTACAGCCTGTTTACTGTCTGAGCCGTCATAATTGACCCCTGTAATTTTTTCAACCAGTTGAATAGTACCACTAAAAATATCTGTATCGTAATTGGATGTTTTCCCCTGTAAAACGCGTACCAATCTTTCGAGACCCATTCCTGTATCTACATGCGTTGATGGTAGCGGCTCTAGTGTTCCATCTTTTTTACGATTGAATTGGATAAATACGTTATTCCAAATTTCAATCACCTGCGGGTGATCTTTATTCACTAATTGTTGTCCAGGGATTTTTTTTCTTTCTTCATCTGATCGACAATCCACATGTATTTCGCTACAAGGACCACAAGGACCGGTGTCACCCATCTCCCAGAAATTATCTTTCTTATTACCAAACACAATCCGCTCATCAGGTAAAATCTCCTTCCATTTTTTTAATGCAATGGACGAAGGGGGTAACCCTTCCTTTTCGTCTCCTTCAAAAACAGTAGCGTATAATCGGTCTTTGGGAATTTTATATACCTCTGTTAGCAATTGCCAACTCCACTCAATGGCTTCATTTTTGAAATAGTCACCAAAAC
>JBEDEC010000114.1:0-4570 GCA_041175905.1 Bacteroidota bacterium | reverse complement strand
GAGAAGAGATATCATTGTTGTAGCCTCTGTGAGTTGTATTTATGGTATGGGCAATCCGGTTGATTATCAGAACGGAATTATTCGGTTAGAGAAAGGGCAAGTGTTATCTCGACAGGCATTTTTACACGGATTAGTCAATGCTTTATATAATCGCACGGTGTTAGAATTTGAAAGAGGGACATTTAGAGTAAAGGGAGATACAGTTGATATTAATATTCCATATTTGGATGTAGCTTATCGTATTCAATTTTTTGGTGATGAAGTAGAGTCCATAGAGACAATCGAAGTAGCAACAGGTAAAAAAATTACATCGATGGAAAATGTAGCCATTTTCCCAGCCAACCTTTACGTAGCTCCCAAAGATGTATTGCAACAAGTAATTTATGAGATTCAGGATGAGGCACTGGCTCAAGAAAATTATTTTAAGCAACAGGGAAAATTAATAGAAGCACAACGTCTGAAGGAGCGGGTCAATTATGATCTTGAAATGATCCGTGAACTAGGCTATTGTAGTGGCATTGAGAACTATTCACGTTTTTTTGATCGACGCAAACCCGGCACTCGACCATTTTGTTTACTTGACTATTTCCCTTCCGATTATTTGCTACTATTAGATGAAAGTCATCAAACTGTTCCGCAAGTCAGTGGTATGTATGGCGGTGATCGTAGCAGAAAATTGACATTGGTAGATTATGGATTTCGCTTGCCTTCTGCTTTAGATAATCGACCACTCAATTTTCATGAATTTGAATCGTTACAAAATCAAGTCATTTTTGTTTCTGCTACGCCAGGAAATTATGAGTTAGAAAAGTGTGAAGGGGTAGTGGTAGAGCAGGTCGTGCGCCCCACGGGATTATTAGATCCTCCCATTCAAATTCGTCCTAGTAAAAATCAGATAGATGATTTGTTAGATGAGATTGATAAGCGTGTCAAAAAAGGAGATCGAGTCTTAGTCACTACACTAACAAAACGAATGGCCGAAGAGATGAATAAATATCTGCACCGTATTGATATTCGGTCTACCTATATACATAGTGATGTGGATACACTTGAGCGCGTACAGATTTTACGCGCACTCAGATTAGGACAAATCGATGTATTAGTCGGCGTAAATTTATTAAGAGAAGGACTCGATATACCTGAAGTTTCGCTAGTTGCTATTTTAGACGCAGATAAGGAAGGGTTTTTGCGCAATGAAAAGTCGTTGACCCAAACCGCAGGTCGTGCAGCACGAAATGTAAATGGGTTAGTAATTTTTTATGCCGATAAAGTAACCGACAGTATGCAAAGAACGATTGATGAGACCAATCGTCGTCGTGCAAAGCAAATTGCTTATAATGAAACACACGACATAACGCCCACAACAATTCAAAAGTCTACCCAAGAAATATTTGCTCAAACCTCTGTGTTGGATATAAAAGATATGAATGATGAATTGGCAAATGGTCCTATCCAACTCACTCTTTCAGCCGTATTAGATGAGCAGGTGGAGTATAAAACGGTTTCACAGTTAGAAAAGGCAATCAAACAAGTGCGTAAAGAAATGGACAAAGCCGCCCAACGGCAAGACTATATGGAGGCCGCTAGCCTTCGCGATGAAGTATTCAGACTAGAGGGCTTATTAAAGGAGATGAAGGTCTGAATTCAATAGGGGAATAGTACCTTAGCAATATGGAGAAAAAGGTGTTTTTACTCGATGCTTTTGCACTGGTTTTTCGCGCGTATTATGCGCTCATTAGAAGTCCTCGACTTACGTCAAAAGGTAAAAATACCAATGCTCAATTTGGATTCACCAACGCATTGATCGATTTGATCAATAAACAAAAGCCATCACATATGGCTGTTTGTTTTGATACAGCAGCTCCAACCGAGCGACATACTGATTTTGCAGACTACAAAGCCAACCGTCAGGAAACACCTGAAGATATTCTAGAAGCTGTTCCAGATATTAAACGAATCATTCAAGCATTTAATATTCCAATTATTGCAAAAGATGGATATGAGGCTGATGATGTGATTGGTACATTGAGTAAGCAAGCGGAAAAAGCCGGATACGATGTATACATGGTGACTCCTGATAAGGATTATGGTCAATTAGTTTCTGAGCGCATCAAAATATATAAGCCCGCTTATGGTGGAAATGATGCTGAAGTTTTAGGTCCTGCAGAAGTGTGTGCTAAATGGAATATTCAAGATGTGAGCCAGGTGATTGATATGTTGGGAATGATGGGAGACGCCGTTGACAATATTCCAGGAATACCCGGTGTGGGTGAAAAAACAGCAGCTAAATTTTTACAGGAATACGGCTCTCTTGAAAATACGTTGGCCAATGCAGATAATATAAAAGGCGCAATGGGGGAGAAGGTTCGCAAAGGAAAAGAGTTGGCGATTCTTTCAAAAAAATTGGCAACGATTATTACTTCTGTGCCGGTGGAGTTTCATGAAGAAGATTTCAAATTAAAAGAGTGGAATAAAGACGAGTTAAAAAATATTTTTTCTGAATTAGAATTTAGAACGTTAGGCAAAAGATTACTAGGCGAAGATTTTACGCCGCCTCCCTCTCCACGATCTGTAGTTGAAAAAGAAATGCCGCAGGGAGTGCAAACCGATCTTTTTGGAAATATTATTTCATCTGCTCCTACACCGGAACCTAGTAGTGTGGCTGCTGAAACTGAGGACGAAGAAGAAGTTGCTCGAGTGGCGGATAAAAATATTCATAACACCCCACATCAATATAGTTTAGTTGAGGGAGAGAGTGCCATTGAGAAATTGGTGAGCACATTAAAAAAGCATAAGGAAATTTGTTTTGATACGGAGACTACCGGTCTGGATGCAAATCAAGCCTCGTTAGTAGGTTTGAGTTTTTCTGTAAAGCCTGGTGAAGCCTGGTATGTACCCTGTCCTGATGATATAGCTACTACTAAAAAAATTCTAGCACAATTTCAGTCTCTATTTGTAGATCCTTCTATTACATGGATTGGACAAAATTGTAAATATGATTTGCTTGTTTTAAAATGGGCAGGTATTGAAATAGCGGGTTCTTTATTTGATACTATGTTAGCTCATTATGTAATTGAGCCAGAGGGGAAGCGTAGTATGGATTTGCTCAGTGAAAAATATCTTGGATACGAGCCTGTTTCTATTGAAGAGCTCATTGGGAAAAAAGGAAAGGGACAGTTGAATATGCGTGACGTAGAAGTAGAGAAAGTTAAAGAGTATGCCGGTGAGGATGCTGATATCACGTTGCAGTTAAAACACTATTTTGTTCCCTTCTTGAAAAAGAAAGAAGTGGAGCGGGTTTTCAACGAAGTAGAATCTCCTTTGGTAAAAGTTTTAACTGATATGGAGTTTGAGGGAGTGAATGTCGATGTCAATTTTTTGAAAGATTATTCTGTTGAATTAGAGAAAGAAGCTGACCGCGCAGAAAAAAATGTCTACAAAAAAGCAGGGGTCCATTTTAATTTAGCTAGTCCCAAACAATTGGGCGAAGTACTCTTTGATAAATTACAACTCGATCCTTCTGCTAAAAAAACAAAAACAGGGCAATATCAAACGGGTGAAGATGTTTTACTGAAATTAGCTGCAAAGGGACACGAAATTGTGGATGATATTTTGACGTATCGTCAATTAACAAAATTGAAATCTACTTATATTGATGCATTGCCTGAATTGATCAATCCCAAGACAGGCCGTGTACATACAACCTATGGACAGACAGTTGCAGTTACGGGTCGCTTAGCGAGCAATAATCCCAATTTGCAAAATATTCCTGTTCGTACTGAGAGGGGTCGTGAAATTCGAAAAGCTTTTATCCCTAGAGATAAAAATCATGTATTATTATCGGCAGACTATTCACAAATCGAATTGCGAATCGTTGCTGCTATCAGTGGTGATGCAAATATGTGTCAGGCTTTTAAAGAGGGAAAAGATATTCATACTGCAACGGCAGCGCGTGTATATAATGTTGCTGAATCTGACGTAACAAAGGAAATGCGCTATAAAGCAAAGAGTGTAAACTTTGGAATTATATACGGGCAAGGTGCATTTGGACTAGCAGATAACTTGGATATTTCAAGAACTGAAGCGAAAGAAATTATTGCAAACTACAAGCGGGAGTTTCCTGGAATTCAGCAATACATGGATGACACCATCCGCTTTGCAAAAGAAAAAGGATACGTAGAAACCTTACTTGGTCGGAAGCGTTGGCTGCGGGATATTAACTCCTCTAATTTTACGGTGCGTGGTTTTGCAGAACGGAACGCAATCAATTCTCCTATACAGGGAACAGCCGCAGACATGATCAAATTAGCGATGCAAAAAGTTCATCGCGCCATTCAAGAGGCTGGATTAAAAAGTAAAATGATTTTACAGGTGCATGATGAATTAATCTTTGATGCACTCAAATCGGAGGCTGCTATCCTAAAACCGCTAATTATTTCGTCTATGCAAGATGCACTCGCATTACCGAATGATGTACCTGTTATTGCAGAATGCGGACAAGGAGATAATTGGCTTGAGGCGCACTAGCAAACGAATTAGCCAGCTCTATATCCAACTATATATTAGCGAT
>JBEDEC010000113.1:0-3508 GCA_041175905.1 Bacteroidota bacterium | reverse complement strand
CCGGTTCCATTGTCCATACTGGCAAAACAACCTTCTACTTGATTGTCTTTAAAAAAATGACCCAGACTTTTGTCTTCCTTCACATTATTAAAGGAACAAGCACTACCCAACAGGGTCAATGCAAAAAGAGCGATAATGATGCGCATCCCGATTCTAACTTTCGGGCAAAGTTAACCTATCCTACTTTAGTACGCCGAGCTCCTTTCCTGCTTTAATAAAGGCGGCAATAGCCTTGTCCAAATGTGCTTGCTCATGCGCAGCACTTAATTGAACACGAATACGAGCCTGACCTTTTGCAACAACCGGAAAAAAGAAGCCAATCACGTAAATTCCTTCTTCCAATAAACGGGCGGCCATTTTCTGTGCCAGCACCGCATCATAAAGCATGATAGGAACAATTGGATGATCACCAGGCTTAATGTCAAACCCGGCTTCTGTCATTTTAGTGCGGAAATATTTAGTGTTATACTCCAATTTATCACGCAGTTCAGTGGTCTCCGTGAGCATATCGAGCACCGCAATGGAAGCACCCACAATCGAAGGGGCCAGCGTATTACTAAATAAATAAGGACGGGAACGCTGACGTAAAATATCAATGATTTCTTTGCGACCGCTGGTAAATCCACCTGATGCACCCCCTAAAGCCTTACCGAGTGTGCCGGTGATAATATCAATCTTTCCCATCACCCCGCGGTACTCATGAGTACCTCTCCCCGTTTTACCTAAGAATCCCGAAGAGTGACACTCATCAATCATCACCGCTGCATCATACTTTTGGGCGAGTGCGACAATTTTATCTAGTTGCGCAATGGTTCCATCCATACTGAAAGAACCATCAGTAATAATAATACGACTGCGACAACCAGCTGCTTCTCGCAACTTCAATTCCAGGTCTTGCATATTATTATGCTCATAGCGAAAACGCTGGGCTTTACAGAGGCGCACACCATCAATGATGGAAGCATGGTTGAGTGCATCAGAAATCAATGCATCTTCTTCATTGAATAAGGGTTCAAATACGCCCCCATTGGCATCAAAAGCGGCCGCATATAAAATAGTATCCTCGGTTCCTAAAAATGCAGAAATTTTTTGCTCGAGCTCTTTATGAATATCCTGCGTGCCGCAAATAAAACGAACACTGCTCAATCCGAACCCTCTCTCGTCAATTGCTTGATGTGCTGCTTCAATTACCTTAGGATGCGAAGAAAGTCCCAAATAGTTATTGGCACAAAAGTTCAACACCTCTTTGCCGCCCACTTTGATGACGGGGCCTTGTGGACTCTCAATAATTCGCTCTGTTTTATATAATCCGGCCTCTTTGATTTCGGTTAATTCTTTTGCAATCCGCTGCACAAGCTTTTCGTTCATACCTATAATTTGCCACAAAGATAAGCGCCCGCACCATTGGTGTAAATGGATAGTAGATTGTTCAGCCTTAACAATTTTTTCAGGATTAAGCGGGTAGCTTTGCGGCCGTAACTAAAACTATTTCTATGAACCCTTTTCTTTTTTTGTCTATCGCTACATTGCTTGCCGCATCCACAGCAGTTCAAGCGCAAAAAGACTCTATCAAAATTGAAGCTAACAAAAAAGTATTTGTAACGAGGGACACCATCCGTGTAGGGAATAGCCCAGATAAAATAGAAAAAACCTACATCATCAAAACAGATAGCAGCAATGGAGTGGTAGAAAAAAATGTCCAAGTATTCATTAACGGTACTGAACCAAAGATTGTCATGGGTCAGCCATTAGAAGCTTTGATTGGTGGAGATACAATGATTTTTAGAAAAATTAGAGGTGCAAATGGTAAAACTGATACAATAAAAGTGGGCAATACTACCATCATTACGCGCACTGAGATTGGGAAGGGTAACGAAGAGAAAAAAGTAGAGATTAGTATCGGCGGGGGCGAATTAGGTGAACTTATTGAAAAGCAAATTGAGCTTTTTACTGATCGCGACAAAAAGCCATTGAAAAAAGTGGAAGGGTTTCAACTCTTTAAACCAGAAACTAAAAAAGAGTTGAAAAACATAGAGAATAACTGGTTTGTGTTAGACTTGGGTTGTTCTCAGTACAGAGATTTCACCAATTACACGAATGCACGATTAAGCGGATTTGTAGCGCCCAATGTTGGGAAGGACCAACTCAAATTGAATACAGCTGCTTCTCACAATGTTAATCTCTGGATTTTATTACAACGCATGAACCTTGTTAAACACAAGTTGAATCTTCGCTATGGCATTGGACTTGAAATGAACAATTACCGCTTTGAACAACAGAACTTACAATTTCAAAAAAACCCAACTGGAATTTACTTAGGCATGGTGGAGTATGACAAGGTAAAACTGGCTGCAGACTACCTTACAGTGCCACTCATGCTGAATTTTAATAGCTCTCCACTTAAAAGCAATGGATTGCGTTTATCTGCTGGAGTAAGTGCTGGATTTTTATATTCCTCTCGTGTTAAAACAAAAGAAGGAGGAGATATTGATAAAATCCGCGGTGATTTTGATTTAGAGCCTTTCAAATTTTCATGGGTAGGTGAATTGGGAATTGGCCCTCTTACATTCTATACCAGCTTTGCGATGAACAATATGTGGAGTCGTGGACTGGACATGAAACCCTACAACGTAGGTATCCGTTTGGGTGGTCGTCCAGAAAAAGCAAAAACAAAACCAGCGGCAAAAAAGCCCGCTGCATTCAAGTGGTCTGAAAGCCTTTAATTAATTCTTCCTGCAGCAATCTCGTCGACTACACCTGGATCCAATAACGTGGTGGTGTCGCCGAGATTGCTTGTTTCTCCCTCTGCAATTTTTCGAAGAATACGACGCATGATTTTTCCACTGCGTGTTTTTGGAAGTCCTTTTACAAATTGAATTTTATCGGGCTTTGCAATAGGCCCAATCTGACGAGTGACGGTTTGTAAAATATCTTGACGAGTGAGTTGCGCATCGTGAACGTTTTCCACAATTACATACGCATAAATACCTTGACCTTTGATGTCATGCGGATAACCTACTACTGCACTTTCTACTACACCCGCGTGCATGTTGATTGCATTCTCTACTTCGGCGGTACCTAAGCGATGCCCGCTCACATTCAACACATCATCTACACGTCCGGTTATGCGATAATTTCCTTTTTCATCGCGTAGTGCTCCATCACCCGTAAAATATAAATCGGCATAGGTTGAAAAATAATTTTGACGACAACGTTCATGATCACCATAAGTCGTTCTCAAAATACCTGGCCAGGGTGCTTTAATACATAAATTTCCTTTTGTATGACCATTCGCATCTTTTTCGGTTACCTCTTTACCTGTTTCATCTACTAATAACGGTTGAATACCCGGCATCGGTAAAGAAGCCCAGGAAGGAATACCTGGTGTAACCCCTGCCATATTAGAAATCATACAACCGCCCGTTTCTGTTTGCCACCATGTGTCAACGATGGGACATTTTCCTTTTCCAATATGTTTATCATACCAATGCCAGGCTTCTTCATTGAT
>JBEDEC010000112.1:0-4151 GCA_041175905.1 Bacteroidota bacterium | reverse complement strand
AGATTAATAAGACAGCAATAACCGATAATACTATTGCCAATGTATTCGGCGGAATCAAGATACTGGCAATAATGAGAATAGCTAACGCAAATCCAATAGTAGGAATGATAGAAGGTAGTCCTTCACGATACATCATCAGAAAAAAAGAAAAGTAAACTAATGCCAGTCCAGTCTCTCTTTGTAAAATCGCCATTCCTGCAGGAATCAATACTAGTAGTGCAGCTGTAAATTGACTGCCCGGTCTATTAAAATTTGTTTCAGGCCTTGAGAAATACTTAGCAAGTGCCAACGCAACAAATATTTTACAAAACTCAGCTGGCTGAAAATTGAATGCCCCAATCCGAATAATTGATTCTGTTCCTTTAATACGAGAGTGAAAAGGGAAAACCAGTAAAAGCAAAAGTATTCCCGCTGCATACCAAAAATTAGAAGTAGCAGGAAAAAATTTACTGTCGGTTAATAAAATAAAGAAGCCAATAATCAATGCGACTCCCCAGAAATAAAACTGTTTACTGTAATCAGTCTTAAAGGATACAAAACTCTGTAAAACAGGATCGCCTTCTTGGTAAGTAGCCGCAAAAATAGCAGAGAGCCCAATCAATACTAAAGCCAGATAAATCCAAACCAAACTCCAATCAATCCCTTTAGATATGGTGGAAGAATTTCTCATGCAGAATAGCTGTGCTGATTTTCAAAATTAGACTTAGGTAATAATGCAGCAGATAATACACTCATCCATACAGGTAAGCTACTACCAGTGTCATTATTATGAGGACGAGGTAATGAGTGATCAGGAACTTCGATTTGAGAAAAACGATCTATATAAGAACTGTCTTTAGTTACCTGAAACCACTTGAAAGCACGAATGGAGTCTTCCTTGTATTGCAAACGTTTAAAATAGGACGGCATCAGATTAGTACCTGCTATGCGCGCTGAATCAAGTTTACTTTTAGCTGTTAACGTATCCAACAAATATTTTTCCATCATCATTCGCGCTATAGGAGCTGCCCAGGTTGCTCCAAATCCAGCGTTTTGAACAAAAACTGCAATGGCAATACGAGGATTTTCTTTCGGAGCAAAACATACAAACATGGAATTATCCGGAAGCTTTACGCGTCTGCGATCTAAGATTGTATAGTTTTCAGCTGTTCCTGTTTTAGCACATACTTCTATTCCTTCAATTTGTGCACCGCGAGCTGTTCCTACTTTAACCACATCACTCATTCCCTCAATAACTTCATTAAATACAACATCGGGGATATTAGTTAGTACATCATGGCGTTTATTGAACTGACTCAACTTTTCCTGATCCCGTTCAGTTTCTCCCTCTATCTCTTTTACAAAATGAGGAGTATAGTAATACCCTTTATTCGCAATGATACACATGGTATTTGCCATTTGCAAAGGAGTAGTTTGCATTTTATCCTGACCAATACCCAACGTAAGATTAGTACAAGAAGTCCAGCGACCTGCATTCTCTCTATTATAGACCACAGTATCCGGAATACCTCCCGTACTTTCATTAGGCAAATCAACTCCTAACCGAACGCCTAATCCAAATGCATTCATGTATTGCTTCCAGTGCAAATAACCATCATAAACATTTTTATATTTTGAATTATCTACGGTTAATCGATAAATATGTGCGAAGTAGGCATTACAAGAATTAGCAATAGCCAACCGAACATTGGCCGCATGTCCTCCGCCTGCATGCGTACACTCTGGCTTACCGTGGCCACATAATGTATAACGTCCACCACAAGGGTAGCCCCAAGAAGCAGAAATTACTTTTTCGTTTAAAGCAATCAACGCACCTAACGGCTTGTAAGTTGATCCGGGTTCGTAACGTCCCGAAATTGCACGGTTCAACATGGGACCCGAGACATCTAACTGCATTCGACTGAAGTTTTTACTTCCTTCTGAGCCTGACAAATCATTTGGATTATAATTAGGCCCTGAAACCATTGTCAAGATTCCTCCAGTCCTTGGATCAATTGCAACAACGCCCCCTACTTTGTTACTCATCAACACTTCGGCCAACTGTTGTAACTCAATATCAATATGTGTACGCAAACTTCGTCCCGCTATGGCTGCCGTATCATACTCGCCATTTTCATATTGACCAACAATTCTGTTTTTGTTGTCTTTGATCATATACTGTACTCCTCGCTGCCCCATCAACACAGTTTCATAATACGATTCCAACCCTGTTTTCCCTATGTAATCACCCTGCCTATAAAAATTATTAGATCGCTCAATATCTCTTTTATCTGCCTCACGGATATATCCTAATATATGTGCAGCTGCATTATAAGGGTAGGTACGCAAGGGACGCTCAACCAGATTAAATCCTGGAAAGCGCCAACTGTTTTCTTCAAAGCGAGCTTGCAATTCTTTTGTCAACATTGCTTTGAAGATGGAAGGACGAACACTGGTATTTTTAACAATCGCCTCAACAATTCGTTTTCGATACTCGCTGGTGTCCATGTTAAGTAAGCGACAAAACGCAATCGTATCGATTCCTTTTGCCTCTGCAGGAGTAACCATCAAGTCAAAAATGATTGTATTATTTAAAATAGCCTGGCCCTTCCGGTCATATATAATACCCCGTTCTGGATAAATCACTTTTGCATAGACCGCATTATCCATAGCTAATTGCTTATAGCGACGATCTATTAATTGCAGATAAAACAGTTGTAGACCGATCAACACAAAAGCCACCAAAATGATGATGCGGATTGTATTACTGCGCGACTGATTGTATACTGCCATAAAAGATGCTCAACTAGCTTCCCACGTTCGTACGATATCGCATTTGTCGCGGAAATAATAATTCAATTGGTATAATCAATAATAACGAAATAGCAGTGGATGCAAAAATCTTGACAAGAAAATCTCCAAACGATCCAAAGCTAAGCCACTCCAAAAACACTAACCAAGTGTGATAAGAGAATGTCAGCACTGTAATATAAATTACATAGGGCGCCCACAATAATGATTGTGGAGAAGGCTCTCGGTAGTTAAACTCAGCACTATCGCGGGGGGTCAACACGCTGATTAAAAAGGGGCGGATAAACGCTAGCACCAAACAAGCGGATGCATGTAAGCCCGGAGATTGTAAAAAATAATCTACGATAAGTCCAGTAAAGAAGGCAATCCACAATAATAAGCGAGGGCGAATTGAAAAAGGCAACCAAAGTAAAAAAATAAAATAGAGCGAAGGTGAAATAAAACGATGCAAATGAGGAATACTATGCAAAACATATACCTCTATAAAAAGGAATAACAATATCCGCATAATATTTCTGATCACTTCTCTCATCGGGGATTTCTTTTTGGATCTTCAATACGCTTTCTGGTATCCTCATCCAATTTAGACTGCTCACTATATTGTAAATTCTCTACTACAAATACATGTTGCAGATTATTAAAACGAGCGCTTGGGCGAACTTTTAATACATAGAAGTTTGTACTGTTGTCACTTACAATCCCCGACACTACACCAACCGGATAGCCAGGAGGAAAATTGAAAGAATAACGACTCGAAACAACCACATCTCCCACTTTAACGGGTACACTTTTAGGAAGTCCTTTTAATAGCATTACACTAGGATCGGCTCCATCCCACTCCAACGTTCCAAAATCGCCCGTCTTTTGTAATGCCACATTCACTTTTTGACGCACATGCAACAAGCTCATCACTTGTGAAAAATGAGGACTGACACTCACCACAATTCCTACTGCACTTCCATCAGCATTTAATACAGACATGTTTTCTGTGATACCCTCTACTGATCCCCGATCGAGTTGTATATAATTTTTTTCACCACTAGTCGAATTAAAAATCACCGAAGCAGGCCTAAAATAATATCGACGCGTTTGACGCGTAGAATCTTGCATTATAGTATCAACCACCAACCGCTTAGTTGTGTCGGGCTGCACATATTGTTGTGCCAATAAAATTAATAGCGAATCATTAACTCGATGCAATCGTTTATTCTCTTCGCCAAGCACAAAGAAATTCTCAACCTTCTTGTATCGGGTATTTATCTGCCCCGTCAACTCGTTAGCCCATTGCAAAAATTGAGCCTGATGAAATTTGTTATAGCTATACAGAAACCAAAGTGATAGAATCTGTAATAACAGAAAAG
>JBEDEC010000111.1:0-4525 GCA_041175905.1 Bacteroidota bacterium | reverse complement strand
ACTGTATTCTTTTTCATTTTAGTCAATAACATTTTTGGATTGATTCCAGGTTCCGCTAACGTAACAGGTAATATTGCGTTTACTGTTGTACTTGGTCTACTTTCTTTTGTTGTGATTCTATTTAGTTCAAACAAACATTACTGGGCACACATTTTCAATCCACCGGGGGTTCCGCTGGGTGTGAAGTTTATTCTGGTGCCGGTTGAATTTCTGAGTGTGTTTATCAAGCCTTTTGCATTGATCATCCGTCTTTTTGCAAACATGGTAGCGGGACACATTATTATTATTTGTTTGATTTCTTTGATTTTCATTTTTGGAGAATTAAGTCCAATTGCCGGATGGGGTGCTTCTCCACTTTCAATTGGTTTTACTGTATTTATCTACCTGATCGAAGTACTGGTTGCTTTCCTTCAGGCATTTATTTTCACCATGCTCAGTGCGGTGTTCATTGGTCAAGCTTTGGAAGGTGACCATCATGACAGTGCAGAAGGAGCGCATCATTAATTGTTTATTTTTTAACCCTCAATACAACCAACATGGATCTTATGAATGTAATGCTGCTGGCTGAAGTTGCTAACGCAGGTGGTGCAGTAGGCGCAGGTCTTGCTGCTATTGGTGCCGGTATCGGTATCGGTCAGATCGGTAAAGGAGCTTTAGAAGCGATTGCCCGTCAACCTGAAGCTAGTAATGACATCCGCGGTAACATGATCCTTACAGCGGCCCTTGTAGAAGGTGCTGCACTGTTCGCGATCATCGTGGGATTTTTGGCCATGGTACTTTAACCTGGTCTGCAACTACTGCATCGGAAGCACAGGGCGGAGGATGCAGTAGTTCACTTTAAAAAATTGAAACTAGTTATACTATGAATCTGTTAACACCTGGTTTTGGCTTATTGATTTGGACACTGGTAGCCTTTTTGGTTGTTTTTTTTCTATTAGCCAAGTATGCATGGCCTGCGATCATCAATGGATTGCGCGAGCGTGAAAAAAGTATCGCTACTTCATTGGAGAGTGCGAAGCGTGTACAAGAAGAAATGGCACAGTTGAAAAGTGAAAATGAAGCTTTGTTAGCAAAGGCGCGTGAAGAGCGTGCACAATTGCTTAAAGAAGCTCGTGAAACCAAAGACCGCATTATTGCTGAAGCAAAGGATCAAGCCAAAGCAGAAGCATCTAAAATAATGGCGGAAACACAGGCGGCAATTCAGGCACAACAAATGGCCGCGTTGACCGAAGTGAAAAACCAGGTTGGTAAGTTGGTGATTGAGGTAAGTGAAAAAGTACTTCGTAAAGAATTAGAAAATAAATCAGCCCAAGAGTCTCACATCAAAGGGCTGGTGGATTCTGTTAAAATGAACTAATCGCACGTCATGCCAAATCCACGTTTAGCTGCTCGTTACGCCAAATCTCTACTTGATCTAGCTGTTGAAAAAGGACAGTTGGAGCAGGTGTATGCTGATATGGTGTGGCTACAGGATGTTTGCAAGCAAAGCCGTGATTTTGCCAGCATGCTTCGCAGTCCAATTATTAAATCAGATGTAAAGGGAAAAATTCTTAGTGCAGTCACCAAGACGCATTTAAGTGAACTTTCCAATGCATTCAATCAGTTACTGGTCAATAAGAATCGCGAGAGTTATCTGCCCGAAATCTGTGCTGCTTTTGTTAATGCTTACAAGGAGAGAAAAGGAATCAAGACAGTACAGCTAACAACGGCTACACCTGCTAGCGACGAAGTAAAGCAGTCTATATTAGACCAGGTTAAAAAATCTGGGGGATATTCTTCCGTTGAACTACAAGAAAAAGTGGATCCATCCATCATCGGTGGATTTGTTTTACAAGTAGATGATAAACTAGTGGATGCTAGTATTGCTTACGATTTGAAAGCAATTGCAAAACAATTTGAGAACAACGATTTTGTTTATAAGATCAAATAACAAGTAAATCAAGTTATATGCCAGAGATTAAGCCCGATGAAATTAGTGCGATACTCAGACAACAACTGAGCAACTTTAATGCTACTGCAGACTTAGAAGAGGTAGGAACCGTATTACAGATTGGCGACGGTATTGCCCGTGTATATGGTTTGGGTAATGTGCGTTATGGTGAGCTCGTAGAATTTGAAAATGGAGTTCGTGCCATTGCATTGAACCTGGAAGAAGACAATGTGGGTGTGGTATTGATGGGAGAAACAGGTGGTATCCAAGAAGGTTCTAAAGTAAAGCGTACCGGTCAGATCGCTTCTATTAAAGTAGGAGAGGGTATGCTGGGTCGTGTGGTAAATACCTTAGGTCAACCTATTGATGGTAAAGGACCAATTGCAGGCGACTTGTATGAAATGCCACTAGAGCGTAAAGCACCTGGTGTAATTTTTAGAGAGCCGGTTAAAGAACCACTTCAAACAGGTATCAAAGCGATTGACGCAATGATTCCGATTGGACGTGGTCAGCGTGAGTTAGTAATTGGAGACCGTCAAACTGGTAAAACAGCCATCTGTTTAGATACCATCATCAATCAAAAAGAGTTTTACAAAGCAGGTAAACCTGTTTACTGTATATACGTTGCCATTGGACAAAAGGCTTCCACTATTGCCGGTGTAATGAAAACATTACAGGATAATGGAGCAATGGAATATACAATCATTGTAGCTGCCTCTGCCTCTGATCCAGCTCCATTGCAATTCTACGCTCCATTTGCTGGTGCAGCCATTGGAGAATTTTTCCGTGATACCGGCCGTCCTGCTTTGATCATTTATGATGACCTTTCAAAGCAAGCGGTAGCTTACCGTGAGGTATCATTGCTTCTGCGTCGCCCTCCTGGACGTGAAGCTTATCCTGGTGACGTCTTCTATTTGCACAGTCGTTTGTTAGAGCGTGCTGCGAAAGTGATCAACGACGATAACGTTGCAAAGAACATGAATGATGTACCCGATAGCATCCGTCATTTGATTAAGGGGGGTGGTTCTTTGACTGCTCTTCCCATTATCGAGACACAAGCAGGTGACGTATCTGCCTACATTCCTACCAACGTAATTTCTATCACGGATGGACAGATCTTCTTGGAGACTAACCTCTTCTTGTCAGGTATCCGTCCTGCTATTAACGTGGGTATTTCCGTAAGCCGTGTGGGTGGTAATGCGCAGATCAAGTCAATGAAAAAAGTAGCAGGTACGTTGAAACTCGACCAAGCACTATACCGTGAGCTAGAGGCTTTCTCTAAGTTTGGTGGAGACCTTGATGCCGCTACAAAAAATGTAATTGACAAGGGTGCTCGTAACGTAGAAATTCTAAAGCAGGCTCAATATTCTCCTTTCACTGTTGAAAAACAAGTAGCCATTATTTATCTCGGAACAAACGGACTTTTGAAAGAAGTTGCGGTGAGCCGAGTGAAGGAATTTGAAGAACACTTCCTGATGGAAATGGACAGCAAACTTCCTGAGGTAATGGCTGAGTTCAAAAAAGGAAATCTGCCTGAAGATGGAATCAAGAAAATGGTTGAATTAGCCAACGGATTGATTCCTCAATATAAAAAGTAAACACCTCCATTGTTAACCGTACGCGGACTCACGAAACGGTTTGGCGAATTCACTGCGGTGGATGACTTATCATTCACAGTGGAGCAGGGACAGGTGTATGGTTTTCTCGGTCAAAATGGAGCGGGCAAGTCAACAACGATTCGAATGTTGTTGACCTTGATTAAACCTACAGCTGGGGAAATCACTTTTTTTGGAAATTCATTAGAGAAGCATCGCTCTTCCATACTCTCTCAAATTGGCGCGATTGTTGAAAAGCCAGACCTCTATAAATATCTCACTGCTCAAGAGCATTTAAATTTATTTGCCCGGTTTGGAGGTCGTCGCCCTGACGAAAAACGCAATAACGACTTGTTACAACAGGTTGGACTTTTGGAAAGAGCCTCCAGTCGTGTAGGCACCTATTCCCAAGGGATGCGTCAACGGCTGGCTTTAGCATGTGCATTAGTCAATGATCCCAAACTGCTCATACTAGATGAGCCTACAAACGGGTTAGATCCACAAGGAATTGCGGATATGCGACAATTGATTCGTTCGTTGTGTAAAGAGCAGGGAAAAACGGTAATTGTGTCTTCCCATCTTTTAAGTGAAATTGAAATGATTGCGGATCGTGTGCTGATTATTCACAAAGGAAAAAAAGTTGCTGAAGAGTCTATGCAATCGCTCACAGAAAAAGCCAGTCAGCTAAAGTTGCAGGCTGTGCCTGAAAAGCGATACGTGCTGGAGGCTTATTTTTTATCGTTAACCGGTCATTAATGTTTGCATCCATTTTATATATCGAGTTATTTAAAATATTTCGAAGACCCCGAACGTATATTGCATTTGGTGCTATTGCACTTATAGTGTTGTTGGTCCAATTTGCTTTGCGGGTAAATGGAACCGAGTTTATCCGATTTTTCACAGATAGCCAAGCCGATACATTTGAAATTCCTGAGCAACAGATTCTGAATGGGTATTTTGTTTGTGTTGCCATTTTACATTTGATTTTGATTCATGTTCC
>JBEDEC010000110.1:0-3098 GCA_041175905.1 Bacteroidota bacterium | reverse complement strand
GTGTTTTATACATCCGGGAGAATACCTTTGAGCCTGGACTCGAGCAACCACAGATTTTGATTTCGGTTCCCAAACGTCGTTTCAGTAAAGCCGTGGACCGAAATACACTCAAGCGTCGCATCCGCGAGGCTTACCGCCTAAACAAACCTCATTTTCAAGTGGAGGGCAAGTTGAAACTTCCAGATGTGTTGGCTTTTGTCTATATTGGTTCCACCATCGAACCTTCTGACAAAATCCACAAGAAAATGGCCGCCATCCTTGATAAATTCACCCAGCCGAATGAAACAGCTAATTAGACTAAGCCTTTTCGTGGTTTTGGGTATAGGCTTGTGGGCTTTTAGCCGGGCGGACCAGTTATTTGATCTTGCCAAAAACCTGGATATTTACGCCAGCGTCATCAAAGAATTAAATCAATTCTACGTCGACCCCATCGACCCGAACAAAGTGGTCAAAATCTCCATCGATGGCATGCTGGATCTGTTAGACCCCTACACGGTGTATTATCCGGAAGAGGATTTGGACGAATTCAACACCCTGACCACCGGCAAATACGAGGGCATCGGCATCCGGGCCTCTTGGGTAGACAAAGGATATTATATTACCTACGTAGACGAAAACAGCCCCGCATTGCAAGCAGGGCTACAAATAGGGGATCAATTACTCTCGATCAATGGGGTAAAAATCACTGAAGATTCAGATCCAGGCCAATTAATCAAAGGCCCTAAAGACAGTAAGTTAACCGCAGAAATTTTACGTGGGGAGGAGAAGCATAGCTTGACGGTGCAAAGGTCCACTGTGCAAATCAAAAACGTAGGCTATTCCGGCATCATTCGCCCAGGAATCGGTTATATCGAACTGGAAGAATTCAATCAATCCGCTACGAAAGAAATGAAAGCCGCCTTGCTTCAATTGAAGAAGGATGGAATGAAGCAATTGATTTTAGACTTACGAAACAATCCGGGAGGCTTATTAACCCAAGCGGTGGATATCTGTAACTTATTTTTAGATAAGGAAACACCCATCGTGAGCACACGCGGAAAATTGAAAGAGTGGAACGCAACCTATAAAGCATTAAATCCGAGCTGGGATAACTCACTTCCGATAATGGTTTTAATCAACCAAAACTCGGCTTCAGCTGCTGAAATTGTGGCAGGCGTTTTGCAGGATTATGATCGGGCGACGATTGTGGGGCAACGGAGTTTTGGCAAAGGCCTAGTGCAAGTGACCCGCGATTTACCGTACCGAGCGAAGATCAAAATCACGACTGCGAAATACTACATCCCGAGTGGACGTTGCATACAGGCCATCGACTATTCTGAAAATAAGGATACTGTTAAGCAAGAATTCAAAACACGGAAAGGTCGCAAAGTAAATGCGGGCGGAGGAATCGAGCCTGATGTGCTCGTGGGAAGACCGCAAGCGAATAGCCTAATTCAGCAGTTATTAAAAGAGCGGATTTTCTTCCAATATGCGCGTTTATATAAACTAAAGCAGGCTAAAATTGCCCCTGCCGCTAATTTTCACTTAAACGATTCGGAATACGAAGCGTTTGTTCAATGGGTGAAAGCGAGCAAATTTCACTACGAAAGCCCTTTGGAAAAACAGATGCGCGATGTATTGAAAGAGACTTCAAAAGATATTTTATACGCGAATTTAACGAAAGAGCTAGACCGACTAAAACCAGAATGGGATTCCTCCGTGGCGCGTGAGTTGCAAGGAAATAAAAAGGTCATCGAAGGTCTTTTAGAACAAGAAATCGTACATCACTATTATTATAAAAAGGGGATCAACGAATGGTCGTTTGAACATGATCCTACCCTTTTGAAAAGCCTAGAATTAATTAAAAATTAACATGAGTCTGATCCTAAGTTTAGATACGTCGACCCAAAATTGTTCCGTTGCCATCCACGATAAAGGGCAATTGATCAGCCAGGAATTGGTTTCTGAGGAGGGCTCACACTCGAAGGCACTCACGCTTTTGATTGAAAAGGTGATGAAGACCGCCGGGTACGCGCTGGCTGATCTTTCAGCTGTTGCTGTTTCAAATGGCCCCGGTTCCTACACTGGTTTACGCATTGGTTTAGCGACCGCGAAGGGAATCTGTTTTGCCTTAGATAAACCCTTGATTTGTTTACCTACTTTGCAAGTCTTAGCTGCTGCTGTTCAGGCGCCAGCTGAAACGTTACTTTTACCGTTGTTAGATGCGAGAAGAATGGAAGTTTATGCGGCAGTATACACCGCTGATTTACAAGAAGTAGCTCCACAAGTAGCCCATATTTTAAGCCCGGAATCTTTTCAGGAATTCAAGCCTGTACTTGCATTCGGAAATGGATCCGCAAAATGGATGGAAACTTGCGCTCACACCGCCATCACTTTTGTAGAAGAACCTTTGTGTCCAGAGGCTCAACACATGGGTAAATTAGCTTATGAGGCCTTTTTGAACGAAAAATTCGAAAACCTCGTTACCAAAGAGCCTGATTATTTAAAGGAATACATGGGCATTAAACCGACCTTAAAATCGCTGTAATATGGCTGAAGAAATCATCAATCGGGTGAACCAAAGCGGATTAACGCAAATCGACCTAGAGGATTTGCGCATTCCTGGGGAGCGAGTTTTTATCGATATCAAGGATCAGTTATTCCAGGGAATTGCCCTACGAGAAAAAGACTTTCGAGAATTTATCGCGTCGCAAGATTGGTCCATTTATACTGGGAAACACGTAGCAGTGGGTTGTAGCGAAGATGCGATTATTCCCACCTGGGCCTACATGTTATTAGGGGTTCAATTGACTCCTTTTGCGAAGACACTTGTTTTCGGGGATTTAGCAGACTTGGAAAAACTATTATTTGATCAGGCATTAGCAAAGGTAAATCCAGCTGATTTTCAGGATGCCAAAATCGTCATCAAAGGTTGCTCGAAAGAATCCGTTCCCACAGATGCCTACCTAAAAATCACGCAATTATTGCAACCGGTGGCTAAGAGCTTGTTTTATGGAGAACCTTGCAGCACGGTTCCGCTTTATAAAAGAAAATCGTAATTTTGATTTATGTCCACCGAAACGCAAGCACAATACCAGTTTATTGATAAAATTATCCAG
>JBEDEC010000109.1:0-3533 GCA_041175905.1 Bacteroidota bacterium | reverse complement strand
ATTGTCAAGACACCCAGACCGCCCGTATACTTTTGATTACATTGAGCACTTGTGTGAGGAATTCATTGAAATTCATGGAGATCGTAATGTTGGAGATGATAAGGCCATGGTGGGTGGTTTTGGTACGATTGATGGGGAATTATCTGTGATGTTTATTGGGCAACAAAAGGGTCGCAACACAAAAGATCGTCAGTACCGTAATTTTGGTATGCCTAATCCGGAGGGATATCGCAAGGCCTTACGTCTGATGAAGATGGCGGAGAAATTTAATAAGCCGATTGTTTGCTTAATTGATACACCTGGTGCTTTCCCTGGTTTAGAGGCTGAAGAAAGAGGACAAGGCGAGGCTATCGCGCGAAATATTCGCGATATGTTCATGTTAAAGGTACCAGTCATTTGCGTGATAATTGGTGAGGGAGCTTCTGGCGGTGCCTTAGGTATTGCAGTGGGTGACCGAGTTTTGATGATGGAGAATACGTGGTACTCTGTTATTTCGCCTGAATCATGTTCTTCTATCTTATGGAGAAGTTGGAATTATAAAGAGCAGGCTGCAGAGGCATTGAAGTTAACAGCCAATGATATGCTTACTAATAAATTAATTGACGGTATCATTCCAGAGCCTTTAGGTGGAGCACATTTAAATCCTGCAGAAGCAGCTGCCCTGTTAAAGGAAGTAATTAAGAAGGAAATAGCCGTTTTGTCAGCTATAGATCCTGCTACACGCATCTCGCAACGAATAGATAAGTTCGGAGCAATGGGTCAAGTGATTGAATAGTAGGATGAAGGCAATCATCTTTGATTTAGGCAATGTGTTATTGCCCATTGATTTAGAGCTGACATATCAAGCCTTTTCGTCGTATTCAACTTTCGATTCAGCTACGATTGGTCAAAAAATCCAACAAGAGGGCCTGTGGATCCCTTACGAATCTGGGAAACAAACGGATGAAGAGTACAGGGAGCATGTCCGTTTTCATTTAGCTTTAAACTGTACTGATGTAGAATTTGATGAGGCCTTTTCTGCCTTACTTTTATCGTATCATGCAGGTGTATATGAGTGGATTTCGTCTTTGAAATCTAGGTTTTCGCTCTATTTATTAAGTAATACGAGTTCTATTCACGCGAAGCGATTTACACAAGTTCCCTTAGGTCCGTCTGGTGAAAATTTATTTGGTCTATTTGATCAGGTATATTTTTCTTTTGATATGGGCTTGGTGAAACCAGATACGGCTATTTATCAGCAAGTAGTAAGAGAACAAAATCTTCAAGTTCAAGAGGTATTGTTTTTTGATGATAATGTTGCTAATATTAATTCTGCGAAAGGTTTAGGTATTGCTTCTTATTTGATAGACCCCGCTAAAGATTATAGACAAATTCAAGAAATTTTAGATTCATATGTTAGTTAGTAGTCCCATTTTTGATGTTCTATTTAAATTAGCCGGTTGGAAGTTAGTAGGAGAGGTGCCTCGTGATTTAAAGAAAGCATTAGTGATTGTATGTCCGCATGCTACTTGGAAAGATTTTCCTATTGGATTAGGCGCCCGGTCCTTACTCAAGATTCCTATTTTGTTTTGGGGTAAAAAAGAATTATTTGAAGGCCCTTTTGGTGGTATATTTTCTTGGTTAGGCGGATATCCAGTGAATAGAGGGACTAAATCGAATTTAGTCGATGCTATAGTAGATATTTACAATTCTAAGGATTCTTTTTATGCTGTATTAGCTCCTGAAGGAACTCGCAAGGATGTGCAGGAGCTAAAAACTGGTTTTTATTATATAGCCGATGGAGCTAAGGTACCCTTAATTATGATTGGTTTTGATTTTGTAAATAAGGAAATTAAGATTAGGGAGCCTTATTATACCAGCGGTGATTTCAAGAAAGATAAATTGGATATTGCTCGTTACTATCAAACGATTCCAGGAGTTCAGAAGTCTTGGATTAATAATTATTTAGCAGAAGCAGCAGAGTAAATAAAAGATGCCGTCTTCTTAGAGGCACCTGAATCGCCTACTATTTGCTTTAAGGTTAGATAATCTTCCTTTTGTTGTTGATATATAGTTCCTTTCAATAATAGTTCTCTCAGCTTTGCGGTCATGTGCTCTACAGAGAAATTAGCTTGTATTAATTCAGGGACGGCTAATTTGTCTAGGATAATGTTCACTAGGGAGATGTATTTTATTTGAATGACGATTTTTGCCAAAGAATAGAAAACCCAATCCGTTTTATAGACAACAATTTGAGGTGTTTGTAATAAGGCGGTTTCTAAAGTAGCCGTACCTGAGGTGACAATCGCTACTTCAGCGGATTTTACCACATCATAGGTTTGATCAAATAAAACAGGTATTTCTGTTTGATATAACTCCTTCCATTCACTAATTCCTGCAATAAGAAATTGTAAATCAGGATTAGCTTTAGCCAATTGTTCAAATAAGGGTAAAGCTGTTTTAATTTCTTGCTTTCTACTTCCGGCTAATAGTGCCACGTATTTTTTATCTCGATAGGTAAATGTAGGATTAGGTGCAAATGCCTGAATAGCATCTTGCAAAGGATTACCTACATATTGGGTATGAATTCCCGCTTTTGTAAACAGCTCTAATTCGAATGGGAAGATAACATACAGGCGATCAATCCACTTTTTCAATTCATTTACTCGACCTTTATTCCATGCCCATACTTTAGGGGCAATGTAAAAGTGCGTTTGGAATCCTTTCTTTTTTGCAATCTTTGCCGCCTTTAGATTAAATCCGCCATAATCGATAAAGATGACTGCATCAGGTTGAAAGGAATCAATTTGATTTGCAAAGGTCTTAAATAATCCCTTTAAGCGTTGGAGGTTTTGAATAACACCTAATATGCCCATAATGGCTAATTGATTGTGGTGTTGTAGTATTTCAGCCCCTTGAGCTGCCATGGCATCTCCACCCCAAGCCTGAATTTCTGCTTCTTTATCCAATAATTCGATTTCTCGGATTAGATTTGAACCGTGAAGGTCTCCAGATTTTTCGCCAGCTAGGATGAAGTATTTCATTTTATTCCCCGAAATATTCGACCGAGTTCTTATTTGTTTCGATCAAATGTATTTTATGAAGTTTAGCTGTTTCAGAGGTTTCCTTAATTTTGGGAGCTAAAATTTTCCAAAATTCCATCACAAGGATCTCACAACTAGCTAGCTTGCCAAACATAAAGTCCACATCTAGATTTAAGTTCTTATGATCTACTTTATCGATGATCTCCGCTTTAATTAAGTCTCCTAATTGCTTTAAATCATACACAAATCCCGTATCTGGATCAGGTATCCCTTTCACAGTTACGATCAATTCAAAGTTATGGCCATGCCAATTATTGTTTGCACAAGGTCCAAAAACCTCATGATTCTTCTCTTCTGACCAGGCTGGATTGAATAAGCGGTGAGCCGCATTAAAATGTTCCTTACGGATGACGTATACCATTGTTTTCAGTTTTTGTGGAGGGACTCTGGGAAAACAATAGCAGAGTTCCAATAATTGCACAAAGTTAATAAACCTTCCGGGAATCTGTG
>JBEDEC010000108.1:0-6079 GCA_041175905.1 Bacteroidota bacterium | reverse complement strand
ATCTTTTGCTCAAACATAATTGTCAAATAGTTTTAGGTACGGATAGTTATAGCAGCAACTGGCAATTAAGTATTGCAAAAGAAATAGAATCCATTCAAAAACATTTTCCTCACCTGGAACTCGCAACAATTTTACATTGGTCCACTCAATCGGGCGCTCGCGCATTGAAATGGGAAAACAGGTTAGGCAGTTTTGAAAAAGGGAAAAAACCTGGATTGACCCTTTTGGATCTTGAGAATGGAAATTCCACACGTATTGCTTAAACTAACTTAATACCGCAGCCAATACGGGAAGCGTTTTGAGTGGTCGAAAATCCTGTATGTGTAATTGATAATAGCGCTCCATTATCTGTAAAAGTTGTCTTCGTAGCTCCTGATTCAACCGAATCTCCTCCAGCTCTGCAGGCTGTCTTGCTCGCAAGATATCGGCACAGGCCTGTGCTCTTTTCCCTTCAATAAATTGCTCATGCAATGGAGGTTCTATTGACAAGGTTGATTCTACTAAATCAAAATAATAAGTGTCTCCTTCTAATGAAGTTAATCGAGGAGACACCCCAAAAAAATGAGTCAGATGCAATGCAAAAAACAAAGACAAATTAGCCGTTACAGCAGGTGGTGCTTCGTCCAGATGTACTAAACAGTCTTCTGTAAATTCAAATAGCGCTGTATTCTCTTCGGGTTGCTTTAAACAGTGTGACAACAGCTCCACCATAAATAAAGCGACAGCATTTTTAGTCACATCCGAAAAAATATGCTGATATAAATGCCCCCAATGAAATTCTTTGATCCGGTTGAGCGAACGGCCCTCCTGATGATAAACCACCAAATCAAGCAAGGCAGCCGGTTGAAATAGATTAGCCTTTCCACCACTTCGACTAGCCGCCTTACGCACCCCATTGACGAGGTAGGACTGAATGCCAAACAACTCGGTATAGAGCGTTACGACTAGAGAGGTTTCTCCATATTTAACAGATCGAAGGACAATCCCCTGCGTTTTGAATAATTTACTTGCCATTTGCTTATTACAACAATATTATAAAAACAGCCCCGACATTTTTGCTTTTCTTTGCAAGCAATAAATATTCTTTTTATGTGGCAATGGCTTGGCCGTTTTGTTTTACAATTTAGACTCCCCCTTTTAATAAGTTTACTGCTGATTACTGCAGGCATGGGCTATCTGGCCAGCAAAGTAGAATTAAGTTATGAATTCACCCGAGCTATTCCGTTAGATAATCCAAAATACAAGGCTTACCAGGCCTTTCGGGAAAAATTTGGAGAAGATGGAAATCTACTAGTGATTGGCGTAGAAACAGACCGCTTTTTTGAACTTGCTACATTTAAACAATATATTACCCTTCAAGACGAACTCAAAAAAGTAAATGGTGTTGAAGACATTTTATCGATTCCAGCTGCCGTCAATCTCGTCAAAGATTCAGTCACTGAAAAATTACAGGTTAAACCCATTTTTGATACCACGCAGTTGACAGCTGAAAAATTGGATAGCAGTAAATTAATTTTTGAAAGCCTACCCTTTTATCAAGGACTTCTGTACAATCCTGAAACGAATGCCTACCTAATGGGCCTTCGCATCAATAAAGATCTACTCAATTCTAAAAAGAGGGAGAAAGTCATCGAAGAAATTGATGCCATCACAGCAGGTTTTGAAAATAAGACGGGACTTCAACTCCATAAAAGTGGTTTGCCGTATATCCGCAGCAAAGTGGCCATTATGCTTCAAGACGAAATGAGATTCTTTCTCATTGCATCTGTGATACTGTCAGCATTAATTCTTTTACTATTCTTTCGCTCCCTTAGTGCAATGCTGCTTTCTATTGCAGTGGTTGGCATAGGAGTAATTTGGAGCGTAGGTACACTTCAACTTTTTGGGTTTAAGATTAGCTTACTGACAGCATTGATTCCGCCATTGGTAGTGGTGATTGGGATTCCCAACTGTATCTATTTCCTAAATAAATTTCATGTGGCCTGGAATCAATATGGCGATAAAAGAAAAGCCTTGGTAATGATGGTCGACAAAATGGGGATTGTAACTCTGTTTTGTAATGTGTCTGCCGCCATTGGCTTTGCAGTGTTTGCATTAACGAGTAGTCAGATCTTAAAAGAATTTGGACTCGTTGCAGGAATTAATATCATGGCCCTATTTTTTATCTCGCTGATTTTTATTCCGGCTGTACTCAGCTATCTGCCTCCACCAAAAACGCGTCACACCAAATACCTAGATAATCCACAACTAAATCGCTGGTTGGCTCGATTGGAAAAATGGTCTCTCAGCCATCGACCCTTAATCTATGGAATTACCACTGTCATAATGGTTATTTCCATTACAGGACTTTTCAAATTGAGAAGTGAAGCATTTATTGTTGATGACTTACCCAAGTCGAATAAAGTGTACACCGATCTAAAATTTTTTGAGAAACACTTTAAAGGAGTGATGCCACTAGAAATTGTGGTTGACACCAAAAAGAAACAAGGTGTAACACGTAATTTAAAAAATCTTGAAGCCATCGACTCCCTCTCTCACTATCTAGCAACCATCCCTGGTATTGCGCGACCACTCAGTTTAGTAGAAGGATTAAAATTTGCTCGACAAGCGTTCTTTGATGGTGATCCCTCCAGTTATACACTTCCCAATAGCTATGATTTACCTGCCCTTGCACAATACCTGAGTTTCAAAGACACCACATCCAAAAAGAATTCACTTTCAAAGTTGGTGGGCTCATTCATGGATAAAAACAAGCAACAGGCTCGCATCAGTGTGAATATGGCAGATATTGGAAGTTATCGGCTACCGCTGTTACTTGACAGTATCCAACAAAAAGCAGATTCGTTATTCAATACTTCAGAAAAAAGAACACATGAAATTGAATTAACAGGAACCAGCGTAACATTTTTGGAAGGAAGTCGATTTATTATCAATGGACTCAAAGAAAGTATTTTCTGGGCCTTTTTACTGATTAGTCTTTGTATGTTATACCTTTTTCGTTCAGCCCGCATTTTAATCAGTTCACTCATTCCTAATATTATTCCATTAATTATTACAGCAGGTGTAATGGGTTGGGCAGGAGTACCCCTAAAGCCTTCAACAGTGTTAGTTTTTAGTGTGGCATTAGGAATTGCCATTGATGTAACGATACGATTTTTGGTAAACTATAAACAAGAATTACCAAATCAAAATCAGGACATCAAAGCCACTGTAATTCAAACAATTTATAGTACCGGAATCAGTATCATCTACACGTCACTGGTTTTAATTGCAGGTTTTATTATTTTTTGTTTTAGTGATTTTGGTGGAACGATGGCATTAGGATGGCTCACATCTCTCACTTTAATTACTGCAACACTTACAAATTTGATTTTACTTCCTGCTATTTTACTTTCAATTGGAAAAAAGAAGTAACAGGGATACAACTATCTTTGTCACTTACAAATCTCCCACTTGGAAAAAAGCAACTTTGTTGACCAGATCAGAATTTTTTGCCGCAGCGGACACGGTGGTGCTGGCAATAAGCACTTCATGCGCAATAAATTCACTGCACTGGGTGGACCTGATGGCGGAGACGGGGGACGTGGCGCACACATTATTTTAAAAGGTAATCGTAATCTTTGGACACTTCTACACCTTCGCTATTACAAAAATGTACTGGCCGAAGATGGAGAAAAAGGGGGTGCAAATAATTGTCATGGAAGAGATGGAAAAGATATTATCATCGAAGTGCCGCTTGGTACTATCGCACGTGATGAAGAAACAGGAAACAAAGAAGTAGAGATCTTAGAAGATGGACAGGAAATTATCTGGATGCCCGGTGGTAAAGGTGGATTAGGTAATTCTCATTTTGCAACGCCTACTAACCAAGCACCTGAACATGCACAACCCGGACTACCCGGTATAGAAGGATGGAAAATATTAGAATTAAAAGTACTAGCTGATGTGGGTTTGGTGGGCTTTCCCAATGCGGGCAAATCCACTTTGTTATCTGTGATCACGGCGGCGAAGCCAAAGATTGCAGATTACGCTTTTACCACCATTACCCCTAATCTTGGAATGGTCGAGTACAGAGATGGAAGAAGTTTTTGCATGGCTGATTTGCCAGGAATCATAGAAGGTGCTGCAGAGGGAAAAGGACTGGGTCATCGGTTCTTGCGACATATTGAACGCAATGCCGTCTTATTATTTTTGATTCCTGCAGACAGTAAAGATCACCGAAAAGAATACGAAATTCTGATTAGCGAATTAGAACAATACAATCCGGAGCTATTACATAAACAATTTGTCATTGCCATCAGTAAAAGTGATATGCTAGACGAAGAATTGAAAGCAGCTGTTACTAAAGAGTTACCGGAAAATATTCCACATCTATTTATCTCTTCGGTAACGAATCAAGGACTAGTGGCGCTAAAAGATAAATTGTGGTCAATTTTAAATGAGCCCATCCAGACCGCATGAGACAGCATTGTTTTTTTTGTCAACACGAGATAGAGCCTGTTCATGTGCATGGACATTATCAATGTCCAGTTTGCTTTACTAATATTATGCCTTGTTGTGATGGGGACAACTGCGATACCAATCTGCTATTGAAAAAAGAATCAATAACTCCGACCAACCGTATCACAGGCAGCTTTGAGGAGTGACTGACCATCGGTTGCGTCCTGCCATTTTTCCCAGAACATAACACCAGCAGCAATATCCTTTGACAATTTAGCCTTTCGCTTTACAGTATACTGTCCATTGTAATAGATCGTATAATTCGTAAAAGTTCCCGAACTAACGATTGCAGAATCCAATTGAGCGTTTCCGCCTTGCGATAAAATATTTCGATAAGACAATACCGTATTAGACTGTGTAATACCAGAAGGCCTGCCATAGGCAGGAATTCCCAATACAGCTTTTGCGGCAGGCATTCCTCTTGTATTGAGCCAATAGTTCAAACATAAACTAGCTAATGCATAATCACTATGATGTCGATAAGGAGCCGTTGTGCTAAAATCATCGTAAGCCATGATATTAAAAAAGTCAACGACAGGAAACAACTCATTACGAATCGCATCACGAATTCCACCAGCATACTTACCTGCCGTAATAGCGCAAGACAAATAGTAACGACCATCACGATGTAAGGAATCCGCTAATTCTTTCATGAGTGAAGTGAATGTAACATCAGTTCCATCTGAGGTAGTAGGAAATTCCCAGTCCATATCAACACCATCTAATTGGTTAGTACGAACCACATTCATGATATCACGAATAAAATTGGTACGTCCCTGCGGACTAGCAGCCATATTTTTGAAATTCGTTTTTCCGTCTCCACTTCCATCATTTATTCCTAAAAGAATTTTCGCATTATTCGATCTTGCCTTTGATGCCACTGCAGCCAAAGGAGCAGTAGCCGAACCCGGCGCAACCAACGAACCCGTTGAATTAACTTGATAGAACGCATACACCACCACATTGGTCATTCTGAATTTAATATCAGGAACATCAGCCAAGCTTCGATAAGAAGGAAAATAGCCAACTACGTGATATCCCAATGAGACAGGCATACTAATAACTATGTACGTAAATGAACGAGCGCCGGATGCACATCCCGATGCAGGACCCGTAGTGTTACGAGGTACCACATACCAATAATACGTGGCATTAGGCGTTGCCGGAATGCTAACCGTGTGTGTTGTGCCAGATACTGCATTCCCCACTAGCGTAGTGGGTGAAGGAGTAGTACCCAAATAAACATCATAGCTACTAGCTGTGCCTACTGCGTTCCAGGAAAGTGTAACTGCTGTAGTTGTTACAAACCCGCCATTGGCTGGGGCCAGCAAACTGGTGCACCCAGGTACAACTGGTGTAGGAGGCGTAGGGGTAGCATCCTTTTTACGACAAGTTGCAAAAACAAGTGCAGTGCCCAGTAAAAACAAAAACAGGTAAGGTCTCATAAGCAAGATTGGAATTCCAAATTAGGGAATAAAATTGAAGAGCTGAAGCAGCTTGTTTTTCGTAGGTTTGTTACCTAAATTTTGATGCCATGAGAAAGTTATTATTATCCTTCCTTTTCATTTGCTTATTTGTA
>JBEDEC010000107.1:0-3385 GCA_041175905.1 Bacteroidota bacterium | reverse complement strand
GACTTTTCTTGTTAACGTGCGGTGAACGTAACACAGTGAAAATGCGTTTGTGTGTAGGCAAAGGAATAGGACCTGTAACTACTGCACCTGTACTGCGTACTGTTTTTACGATTTTCTCAGCAGACTTATCTACTAAGTTGTGATCGTAAGATTGTAATTTTATTCTAATTCTTTGAGACATAGCTTATTTTTCCAAATTATCTTGGGGATGCAAAGGTAATGGGTTGTGACCTAACATTCAAGAAATATTGTGTTTTTTTTAATTTTTTTTCAAAATAATTTAAAACACCCTATCGGGACAAAAAAAGCCCCCACCATTTGATTGGAGGGGGCTCCTAAATTATTGAAAATCAAGAAATTGACTATTCTTCGTCCTTCACTTTACCTTTGTTCTTAGCCATTACTTCCTCAGCAATATTGTTTGGTGCTGGGTTGTAGTGACTGAACTCCATTGTTGAAGTAGCACGGCCAGAGCTCAAAGAACGCAATTGAGTTACATAACCGAACATTTCACTCAATGGCACTTTCGCCTTGATCACTTGTAAGTTTCCGCGGCTATCCATACCTTCTAACATACCACGACGACGGTTCAAGTCACCAGTAACGTCTCCCATGTATTGGTCTGGAGTAACTACCTCTACTTTCATGATTGGCTCTAATAAAGTAGGCTTCGCTTTCTTACCAGCAGTTCTGAATCCAGCTTTAGCACATAATTCAAATGACATAGCATCAGAATCCACATCATGGTAAGAACCATCAAATACGCGGATCTTCATGTTATTCACTGGGAAACCAGCCAATACACCCGTTGTCATTGAAGTTTCAAAACCTTTGATGATAGCTGGTACAAATTCCTTAGGAATTGATCCACCAAATAAATCGTTTTGGAATTGGAATGCCTTGTCAGTATTTGCTGCTAACCAATCCTCATCTGCAGGTCCAATAGAGAATTGGATATCTGCGAACTTACCACGACCACCAGATTGTTTTTTCAACACTTCACGGTGCTCAATCGTTGTTCCAAATGCTTCTTTGTAAGCAACCTGAGGATTACCTTGGTTGATTTCCACTTTGAATTCGCGACGCATACGGTCAACGATGATCTCTAAGTGTAATTCACCCATACCAGATAAGATTGTTTGACCTGTATCTTCGTCTGTCTTTACTCTTAAGGTAGGATCTTCCTCTACTAATTTAGCAATTGCCATACCCATTTTATCAACGTCAGCTTGAGTTTTTGGCTCAACCGCTACCGAGATAACTGGTTCTGGAATAAACATATTCTCCAATACAATCAAGTGATTCTCATCACATAATGTATCTCCTGTTTTAATCTCTTTAAATCCAACCGCTGCTGCGATATCACCTGCTTCGATAAAATCGATTGGGTTTTGTTTGTTCGCGAACATTTTCATGATACGAGAGATACGCTCATTCTTACCACTACGCACGTTTCTTACATAAGAACCCGCATCTAAATGACCAGAATAACATCTGAAGAACGCCAAACGTCCTACGAATGGATCTGTCATAATTTTGAATGCCAATGCAGCAAATGGTTCTTTTGCATTTGGCTTACGGAAGATTTTTTCTCCTGTATCTGGATCTGTACCTTCTGTATCATCTACATCTACTGGAGAAGGTAAATAACGACATACCGCATCTAATGCAGTTTGTACGCCTTTATTTTTGAATGAAGATCCACACATCATTGGAACGATACTTAAATCGATACAAGCTTTACGGATTGCTTCATGTACTTCAGCTTCAGAAATTGAATCTGGGTTCTCAAAGAATTTCTCCATCAACTTGTCATCATATTCAGCAACCGCCTCAATTAATTGAGCTCTCCAGTAATCCACATCTTCTTTCATATCATCTGGCACAGGAATCTCAGTATAGGTCATACCTTCTGTTGAATCATCCCAGATAATACCTTTTAATTTAATTAAATCCACTACCCCTTTGAAACCATCTTCAGCTCCAATTGGTAATTGTAATGGCACCGCTTTCGCACCTAACATTTCTCTTACCTGGTTTACCACCATTAAGAAATCTGCACCAGCACGATCCATTTTATTTACGAAACCGATACGAGGAACTTTGTAACGGTTTGCTTGACGCCATACAGTTTCTGATTGAGGTTCAACACCATCCACCGCAGAAAACAAAGCAATCAAACCATCCAATACACGCATTGAACGCTCTACCTCTACCGTAAAGTCAACGTGTCCTGGAGTATCAATAATATTGAAGTAATAACTTTTTGTGTTCGCATCCGGCTTACCTAATACAGTTGGGAATTGCCATTGACAACTTACCGCTGCAGAAGTAATGGTGATACCTCTTTCTTTTTCTTGCTCCATCCAGTCAGTGGTTGCACCACCATCATGTACTTCACCAATTTTGTGAATCATACCAGTGTAACGCAAGATACGTTCAGTGGTTGTAGTCTTACCCGCATCAATGTGCGCAGCAATACCAAAGTTTCTTTGTAGTCTTAAGTCCGCCATATTAGGGTTGTTTAATTTTATTTATCCAGTTTTCCGAGGCGCAAAGTTAATCATATAAGTGATTGAATAACGGATTCCGCCCCCTTTTTTTCAACAAAAAACCCCAACATTGCTGTTGGGGTTTTGATATAGTAAGGTAAATGATTCCTTTTGAGGAGCTTACACTTTAAAGTGAGAGAACGCTTTGTTCGCCTCAGCCATACGATGTGTATCTTCTTTCTTCTTGAATGCACCGCCTTCGCCTTTTGTAGCTGCAACGATTTCATTTGCTAATTTGTCAGCCATTGTCTTACCGTTACGCTCACGGCTAAAACGAACCAACCACTTCATGCTTAAAGAAATCTTTCTGTCCGCACGAACTTCAGCTGGAATTTGGAAAGTAGCACCACCAATACGACGGCTACGTACTTCAACTGCTGGAGTTACATTCGCTACCGCTTTCTTCCACATTTCATAACCATCTTCGTTCGTCATTTTTGCTACTTTCTCTAAAGAATCGTAGAAAATTTTGAAAGCAGTTGTTTTTTTACCATCCAACATAATGTTGTTGATAAAACGAGTCACCTGCACATCGTTGAAACGAGGATCTGGAGCTAAAGGAATCTTTTTAGGTTGTGCTTTACGCATGTCGAATATGAATTAGTTGTTACTTGATTATTTTTTTGCTTTTTCTTTCTTAGTACCATACTTAGAACGAGACTGCTTACGGTCTTTAACACCAGCAGTATCCAAACTACCACGAACAATATGATAACGTACACCCGGTAAGTCTTTTACACGACCACCACGGATTAATACGATACTGTGCTCTTGTAAGTTATGGCCTTCACCTGGGATATAGGCAATGACTTCAATCTTATTAGTCAAACGTA
>JBEDEC010000106.1:0-5257 GCA_041175905.1 Bacteroidota bacterium | reverse complement strand
GTAGCGAACATGACTTCTCTTACTGATCAGTATGCAGAGGAATTAACACGCGTAGTACTTTCCAATAATTACAGATCTAGTCAGCCTGTGCTGGATGTTTCTACTTCGTTAATTGAGCGTAATCAAGAAAGACTAATACATACTTTACCAGGCCTAACGAAAGAATTGGTTGCCTCTCATCCAGTTAAAAAAAATATTCAACACCCTCCACAGGTACTTGAATTTGTTACACAGCGACAAGAAATGATAGGCGTAACAAAAAAGATACAAGCACTACTTGCGCAAGGGGTGGAACCCGGACGTATTGGTATTATTTACAAAGAGCATAAATATGGCGAAGAGCTTGCTTTATACTTTCAGCAGTTAAAAATTCCATTCTTCACCAAGAAAAGTGCTAACCTGTTACAGTTGCCCTTGATCAGAAAAGTATTATTGTTTTTAAATTATCTAGCGAGCGAGCATGATGTTCCCTATAGTGGTGATGAACTTCTTTTTGAAATACTGCACTTCGATCTTTTCAATATATCCCCACTGGAAATTGCAAAACTGTCACTGGAAGCGAGTGCCAGAAAACAAAGTGACCTGTCTGCTTCAATCCGTGCGCTATTGGCAGAAAAAGTTAAGGCGAGTAATGCAGATCTATTTACCAGCGCTAACCCTAGCCCGCTCGCAAAAGCAGGACAATTAATAGAAGAACTAATTGCTGCTGTAGCAAATGGCACCCTTCAACAATTGATTGAAAAGATCATTCAGCAAACCGGGTTGTTGTCTCAGGTCATGAAAAGTCCAGAAAAACACGAAAGTCTAAAAATGCTGACATCCTTTTTTGATTTTATCAAAGAAGAGACGCATCGAAAACCCGACTTAACCCTGGAAGGACTGGTTACACTGATTGATTTAATGCGGAAAGAAAAGATACAACTGCCATTTGTTCAAGTGAGCGGACAAGAAAAGGGCGTTAATTTAATGACAGCACATGGCTCAAAAGGATTAGAGTTTCAATATGTATTTCTAGTTGGAACCATGGCTGACCGTTGGGAGAAAAAAAGAAAACCCGCCGATGGATATAGCTATCCAGATAACCTTTTTGGATTAACTACAACAGGCTCAAGCGAAGAGGAACTGCGAAGATTATTTTATGTTGCACTAACCCGCGCTGAAGAACATTTACTAGTCACCTATTGCAAGTACAGCAACAGCGGAAAGGAGCTGGAACCCTCGCAATTTGTTGCTGAAATGCTAGACACTAAAAAAGTACACCCCGAAAAAGTAATTCTTGACCAAGCAGTAATCAGTGAATTTGCCGAGTTGGCATTGCAAGAACCTGCACGACCTGAAATTGCCAGTCTTGAAGATGATATCATTAGCCCATTGCTGAGTAAATTCAGCATGAACGTTACCGCCTTAAATAATTACTTACACTGTCCACTCGAATTTTACTACCGAACACTGATCCGTATTCCTTCTCCAAAAAATGAAGCCACCGAATTTGGTTCAGCTGTGCACTTTGCACTAGAGCGTCTATTTAGACGTATGCTCGACAGTGGAACGGAGGAGTTTCCTGGCAAAGAAATTTTTATCCAGGATTTTGAATTGTACATGCGTCGCCACCGTGAAAGTTTTACCAAGGAACAGTTCAAACGGCGAATGGAATATGGCGAAACCATTTTGACAGATTACTATCAACACTCAGTTGCCTCCTTTACCAAAATCGTTGCGATTGAAAGAAACATTAGAAATGTGGTCATCAATGGCATACCACTCAAGGGGAAATTAGATAAGCTGGAATTTGATGGTAAATCAGTCAACGTTGTGGATTACAAAACCGGAGATCCGGATAAAGCATTAGCAAAGCTAAATGGCCCTACTGCAAAAGATCCATTAGGGGGCGACTATTGGAGACAGGCTGTTTTTTATAAAATTCTTGTTGACAATTATGAGCAAAGAGGCTGGTCGGCTGTGAGCACAGAGTTTGACTTCATTGAACCAGACAAACAAAAGGAATACCAGCGGAAAAAAATAATCATCACGCCAGCGGATGTTGAAATTGTTAAAGAGCAGATCACTACTGTATGGAATAAAATCCAGCAGCGAGACTTTTATACAGGCTGCGGTAAGGATGACTGTCACTGGTGTCAATTTGTAAAAACAAATCAACTAACCATTGCCCTACACGATTTAGAAGATTTCACAGCGGAAACCGGGGAGGATTAACGACTCTTTCACTCGAAACCCTGTATGTTTGCAAGTATGCAAAAAGGGGGCATTTTAATTGGCCTTATTGGAAGTTTGCTATGGGTTTCGGTACTCACACAAACGGGCTGTGCTAGCATTGTGCCCCCACAAGGTGGACCCCGCGATAGCATTCCACCCGTTTTACTAAAAGCAGTACCAGGCGATTCTGCTACACGCTTTTCAGGAAAAAAAATTGATTTCTATTTTGATGAGTATATAGATGTGCAAGATGCATTGACTAACGTATTGGTTTCACCTTTACCAATCAATCCACCCTCCATTGATGCAAGATTGCGTGACCTTAGTGTTCGATTGAAAGATTCATTATTACCGAACACAACCTATACCATTGATTTTGGCAACTCAATCAAAGACTTTACGGAGGGGAATGTAGCTAAAAACCTGCGCTACATTTTTTCAACAGGCAACTTCATTGACTCATTAGAGATAAAAGGGAAAGTGCTTTTGGCTGAATCGGGTAAAGCAGATAGCACACTCATTGTTCTTTTACATACTGACGCAGAAGATTCTGCAGTGGCCAAAAAAAAGCCTAGCTATATTGCCAAGCTTGACCGGGATGGAAAATTTCATTTCAGAAATCTGCCCTCAAGAACCTTTTACCTATATGCGTTAAAAGATGAATCGGGTATGCGCAGGTATACAGAAAAATCACAGTTATTTGCTTTTGCAGATCTTCCTGTAGAAACATTAAAAAGTAAAGACAGCATCACGCTGTATGCTTTTGCCGCTGCACCTGCTGCTCCCAATTATATACCAACCGAAACGGGAAAGCCTAAGCCAGAGACCGATAAACGATTAAAATTTCAAACGAATCTGCAAAATTCACAACAGGATATTTTAGAACCCCTGACTTTCCAATTTGATAACCGAATTACCAAACTAGATTCGTCAGGGATCAAACTTTTTAAGGATTCATCCTACACGCCAATAGATTCTTTCCGCTTTTCGCTGGATACAACACAAAAGCTACTCACTTTTTCTATTCCTTGGGAAGCGGGAACCGCTTATCATCTTGTGTTAGCAAAAGGTGCAGCCGAAGATTCACTCGGCAAACAATGGACTAAAACAGATACACTCAACTTTACTACAAAACGGAAAGTTGATTACGGAAAAATCAAGATTCGTTTACGTGGACTCAATATTTCTTTATTGCCTGTCCTTCTATTTTTCCAAGGAGAACGATTGATAAAATCAGTTCCGCTAACGGGCCCATTATTTGAAGAGGAGTTAATGACTCCAGGTGAATATCAATTACGAATACTGTTGGACTCAAACGGAAATGGGAAATGGGACACTGGTCAGTTTTTTGAAAAGAGAAAACAACCCGAACGCGTACTGCCCATTGAAAAGAGAATTTCGATTAAGCCAAATTGGTCAAACGAGTACGAAATCGAATCGGGGATCCGTTGATCCAGCCCCTATCTTTGCACCATGCAATTCTCTTCTGCTTTACTTGAAAATGCAGTACAGGCTTTTTCCAAATTACCAGGTATCGGAAAAAAAACTGCATTACGTTTAGTATTGCATTTATTAAAACAAGAAGAAGCAACCGTGACGCAGTTTAGCGAAGCAATTACTCGATTGAAAAAAGAAATTAAATTTTGCTCGCGTTGTGGCAATATCGCCGATAAATCGCTTTGTTCCATTTGTGATAATCCAGGACGTAAACAACAACTGATTTGTGTAGTAGAGAGTATACGCGATGTGATTGCGATTGAAAGCACACAGCAGTTTAATGGCATCTATCATATTTTAGGCGGTATCATTTCTCCACTCGACGGAATAGGCCCTGAACAACTTACTATCGATTCGCTAGTTGAACGGATCAAAAAAGAAAAAACAGAGGAGATCATCTTTGCACTTAATCCTACTATTCAAGGAGATACGACCATCTATTACATACAAAAGAAATTACAAGACCAACCCGTTCGTATCACTACAATTGCCAGAGGGGTAGCTTTTGGTGGCGAATTGGAATATGCCGATGAAATGACACTGGCACGCAGCTTGCAAAACCGTCTTCCAGTAGAACGGTATGTAAATGGTCGTTAGGGCTTTTCCTTGGGAGATATCCCTATTTTTCATAGCTTTGTGCCCACTTACGGGCGGATTTGTTTATTGTTCGGCCTTTCTCCAACGGAACTAATAAACGCAGGAACATAACACTGTTTCCCTCGTTTATTCAGCAACGTTTTGGATTTCTTGCAAATTCGCCTGTCAGTAATAACCATTTGACTATGAAAAGTATTCAGACTGCTTTACAGCAGCGTATTTTGGTAATTGACGGTGCCATGGGAACGATGATCCAGCGGCATAAACTGACCGAAGCGGATTACCGGGGGGAACGTTTTAAAGACTGGCCCTCGGATCTAAAAGGGAATAACGACCTGCTCAATATCACACAACCTGAAATCATTATTGGTATTCATCAGCAATATATTGAAGCAGGTGCAGACATTATTGAAACCAATACTTTCAGCAGCACTTCTATTGCCATGGCAGATTATGGCATGCAGACACTGGCAAAGGAATTAAACATTGCTGCAGCTCGCTGCGCAAAAGAAGCCGTAACTCGATCTAAAAAAGAAGCTTGGGTTGCTGGTTCAATTGGACCCTTAAATAAAACACTATCACTTTCTCCTGATGTTAATAATCCTGGATACAGAGCCATCACCTTTGATGAAGTGGTAGAGGCCTATTATGAGCAAATAAGTGGATTGGTAGAAGGCGGAGTAGATGTGCTTTTGATTGAAACCATCTTTGATACGCTGAATGCAAAAGGTGCAATTTATGCGATCAAAAAGTACTTTGATGAAACGCAACAGGCCCCTCTTCCCATTATGATTAGCGGAACTATAACTGATGCTTCTGGTCGTACATTGAGTGGACAAACCCTTGAAGCATTTTATACTTCTGTAGCACATGCACAACCCCTAAGTGTTGGCCTCAATTGCGCATTAGGTGCAAAAGAGATGCGACCCCACATCGAAGAGTTATCAAC
>JBEDEC010000105.1:0-3834 GCA_041175905.1 Bacteroidota bacterium | reverse complement strand
GTAATCTTGAAACAATTCGGTTAATACCCTCGTCTAGTCCTTGTGTGTCTTCGTATAATTCTGCAAATAGTCCTTTTTGGTGCGCCCACTCTGCCGAACGCCATGCGGTTGCATCAAGCGCTAATTGAGAAAAGGCGGAGAGTCCTATTTTTCTTTCCACGGCAGGGCCAACTACAAACGGTCCTATGCCCACTGCTAGTTCACTTAATTTAACGGCAGCATCTTCAGTAGCAAGTGCATAATCAACAGCAGCTGCTAAACCAACTCCGCCCCCTACACATTTACCATGAATGCGTCCAATAATAACTTTTCCGCAGGTACGCATCGCATTGATTACATGTGCAAACCCACTAAAAAAATGCAGCCCCTCTGTTTCATTTTTAATTTGTGTCAATTCATCAAATGAGGCTCCTGCACAAAATGCTTTTTCACCACTGCTACGTACTAAAATCAATTTACAGTTTTTGTCTTTTCCGGCCTCTGTGATTGCTTGTGCCAATTGCTGTAAAATAGCCGCTGGAAGTGAATTGCTCTGGGGATGAAAAAATGAAATGGTACAAAGACCTTCGTTAGTAGTTGATTTTACAAATGCGGTTTCCATTGCAATTATTTTGTTTGTTCTTTTTTCGCAACCATGGTCAGGATTGTGGCTACTCCGGTTATTTCGTTGGTCTCATCTAAAATTTCTACCAGCCATTTAACAATCCCTTTTTCAATATCGTCTCCTCGTTTATAATCTTCGGGCTTTTCTACTACTCGTTTATCTTGTAATAGTTTTTCTTTACAAGTAAAGCGAATTTGGATACTGCTGCCCGGATACACAGGTTTTGTGAAACGAAGCTCATCAATTCCATAGTTGAGCAGTACTGGATTTTTTTCGTAGCTGTCTACAAATAGTCCCGCAGCCAAACTCATAATCAAGTAGCCATGTGCTACTTGTTTTTCAAACATCGTATTTGAAAAATCTGTTTCACGCAAATGGGCATAAAAATGATCACCACTTAAATCGGCGAAACGATCAATGTCTTCGGCTGTAATGAAGCGCGGTTCAGTTAAAAGTTGGTCTCCAATCTCTAATTCTTCAAAGTATTTTTTAAACGGATGTTTTCCGGGTTCTTTTCCTTTTGCGTAGGGTTGATATACATTGGTAATCGCAGTGATCATGCTGGGAGAACCTTGTATCGCGGTTCGTTGCAGGTAATGTTTTACTCCGCGTATGCCACCCATCTCTTCCCCGCCTCCTGCTCTGCCTGGACCCCCATGTACAAGTAAAGGAAGTGGAGAACCATGACCTGTGCTTTCTTTGGCGCATTCTCTGTTGAGAACTAAAATTCTTCCATGATGCGTGGCTGCACCTAGCACATATTTTTTTGCTTCTTGTTCGTTGTTCGTAACAATGGTTGTAACCAGGCTTCCTTTACCTAGTTTACTCAATGCAATGGCTTCTTCTATTCCATTATAAGGCATCAAGGTACTCACGGGGCCAAACGCTTCTATTTCGTGCGGCTCATGACTATGAAATGGTTTTTCATTGAGCAGTAATAAGGGAGAGAGAAATGCTCCTTTGATTGCATCAGCATCTACTACTTCAACACTGTCTAGTGATCCATAAATGAGTTGAGAGCTAGCTAATAATTTTCTAACCTGCGTTAATACCTCCTCGCGTTGTGAGATTCCAGCCAAACTGCCCATGCGAACTTTTTCATTTAGCGGAGACCCAATGATAGTTTGCGCTAACGCTTTTTGTAAAGACTCGGCTACGGCACTTAAATGAGATTGGGGTACAAATATGCGTCGCACTCCGGTACAGCGTTGTCCGGATTTTAATGTCATTTCTTTTCGCACTTCTTTGATAAACAAATCCCACTCAGGATCATTTGGCTGTACGGATTCACCTAACACAATACAATTAAGGCTGTCGGCTTCCATCGTAAAAGAGACATTATTTGCAAGTAGGGAAGGAGTTCTTTTCAAGAGTGCTCCGGTATGGGCACTTCCTGTAAAGGTCACGCTATCTTGACTATCGACCCACTCGAGTAAATCTCCTGCACTTCCACATAATAATTGTAAGGATCCTTCTGGAAAAATCTTGCTGGCAATGATTTCTTTGAAAACTGCTTCAGTTAAGTACGAAGTAATTGTTGCTGGTTTAACAATAGCGGGAACACCTGCTAATAAATTGACCGCAATTTTCTCCAGCATGCCCCAAACTGGAAAATTGAAAGCATTGATATGAATGGCTACTCCTTCTTTAGGAACAAGCAAGTGAGTGCCCATGAATGTATTTTGTTTACTCAGGTTGTGTGACTCTCCGTCAATACAAAATGTTTCATTGGGAAATTTTCTTCTAAGCGATGCATTCGCAAACAAGTTGCCGATCCCTCCTTCAATATCTACCCAGCTATCTGCTTTTGTTGCACCAGTTTTATAGCTGAGTGCATAAAAGGCTGGTAAATGTTTTTGTAAGTGAAGTGCTAATGCTTTTAAACGAAGTCCTCTTTCGTGAAACGTTAATGAACGTAGTGCTGGGTTTCCCACCTTTCGGCCATATTCAACTACAGATTTGAAGTCGATTCCTTCTGTGCTGGCTTTTGCAATGGGTTCCCCGGTTACAGCATCAGACAATAACTGTCCATTACCTGTTCCGGCCATCCATTGTCCCTGGATATAATTGTTGAGTTGTTTCATAGGGGAAGCTTACAGTGGCGAAGTTACCTATTTATCATTCATGCTTTTTTCCCGACGTGAATGGAATTACCTTTGCTAAAATTTATAGGTATGTTACGAGTATGCTTTTTTTGTTTCATGGGTTTGTCTGTTTTACTGGCTTGCCAGTCCTCTTCTGATAATTCTGGTGATCACTCTGCTCATTCTGCCATGGAGGCACCAAAAACCCCAGCAGACAGTTTGTATGGGCAGGTTATGGAGATGCACGATTTGGTGATGCCAAAAATGGGAAAGGTGAGAGGCGCTCAAAAAAGAGCACAGGCTTTGCTAGACTCAATCGGGTCATTGCCAACTCGTTCTGCTGCGACACTTACGCCTTATAAGAAAGAGTTAGAGACACTGGTGAGTGAGTTGAATTATGCCGATTACGCAATGGATCAATGGATGATGGAGTTTAATCTTGATTCTGGAAAAAATAATATCGAGATCAGACTGGCTTATTTACGTGCTGAGTTTGATAAAGTTTCTAAGGTTAAGGATGCAGTATTAAATAGTTTAGCCAAAGCTGATACGTTGCTAAAAAAATAGCCCCGCCTGTTTTTCTTATATTGCAGAAATGGCAAGCCAGCTTCGACTTTTTACCAAACGTTTTTTTATCTATGCTAACTGGCTGGTCGTTCTCCTTTTTTTGCTTTCTTGTCTGATTCCGCTCTTACATCCTCAACAGTGGTGGTGGGTTTCTATGATGGGATTGAGTTTTCCTATCCTGCTTTTCTTAGTGGTTTGCTTCTTTTTTGGTTGGTTGATACTTTTAAAATTCGATCTTATTTTTATTTCATTGATTGCGCTGGGACTTGGCTATAAAAGTATAGCTGTCTTTATTGGATTTAATGCGCCACTAACCTTTGCTGCCAATTCTGGCGTGCGATCTATTCGAATTGTGAGTTGGAATGTGGCCCGATTTATTGAGTTAGCCCGCAACAATAATAAAGGCAGTACGACACGAAAAAAGATGTTATCACTTCTTAAAGAACAAAGAGCAGATGTTTTGTGTCTTCAAGAGTTTTATACCTCAGAGAATCCTGCATTCTATGATAATATTCGTGCTATTCAGCAGACGTTAGGGTTTCGGTATTATTATTTTCCATTCGATAAAGATGGGGATCG
>JBEDEC010000104.1:0-5819 GCA_041175905.1 Bacteroidota bacterium | reverse complement strand
GCAGAAACTCCCAGAATCTTTGCAATCTCTTTGACCGTATACACTGCTATTGCAATTTAAACTACTTATACACTTTCATCCAATTGGTCAGGCGGCACTCCTTTCTTTTGAATAAAGAGTGAGTAAAAAATGGACCCGCTAATACAAATGGCAATCACGCCTAAAGAAATAGCAACCTGCTCTGATTTGGAAATCCATTGATTGATCCAGTGTTCACCCAGCATTTTAACGCCGATAAATACCAGAACAATAGCAATCCCCTGTTGTAAATAATCAAATTTGCTAACTGCGCCCCGCAACAAAAAGAATAAAGACCGAAGCCCCAGCACTGCAAATATGTTAGAGGTATAAATAACGAATCGGTCTCTTGAAATACCCATCACCGCAGGGATTGAATCCAAAGCAAATACAATATCAATGGAAGCAAGCATGATGATGACAACGAATAAAGTAGTATAGAGCGGTCGACCATTCTCTCGTACCATAAATTTTCCATTACCATCATGCGGAACTAATGGCAAAAAGCGCTTTAGGAATAGGTATACTTTACTTTCTTGAGGATTAAACTCTTCGTCTTCATTTGCTTTAAACATTTTAAATCCGGTATAAACCAGAAAAACGCCAAACACGTATAAAATCCAATGAAAACGTTCGACCAATACAACCCCTACCGAAATAAATAAGACCCTGAACACAATCGCCATCAAAATTCCAATCAATAAAACTCGGCCATAGTTTTTCTCTTTAACTGAAAAAGCAGTAAAGATTAATATGAAAACAAAAATATTATCGATACTCAAACTCCATTCCATCAAGTAGGCACTCAAATATTCAAGAGCGAGTTGTTGTCCTTTTTCAACCCAAACAAAAACAAAGAATAATAGTGCAAGTCCAACCCAAAAAAATGTTTGATTTAATGCTTTGCGAATGGTAATGGTCTGGTTTTTTTTGCTCATCAAGCCCAGGTCAAAAAAAAGGGCTAACACCAACACGAGTCCAAAAACGAGATAACTGATTTGATCGATATTCATAGCTGTATTTCAGCCTCAAAGATAGGGCCTCAGCGTACGAATTGCTTTTTTCTCCAAAACAGCACACTATACGCAACAAGCACTAATAAGACTAATGGAGCTAACAGAGTGATAAGTTGCCATTGAATGCGGGATGCTTTTACTTTTTCACCATCTAACAATCGAAGTGCAATTTCTTTACTTCGTAATCGACTGATTGCAGAATTACTAACCAGGTACTCTACAGAATTGAGCAGAAATTCTTTGTTGGCTACCGGAATAAAATAACGACCCGCGTCTCCACCCGTGAGATATTCAAACTGGGTGTATTTGTTCCACCCCATTTCTGTAGGAACCAGTGGTGCTTCTGGATCGTACTGTCCCTGTTCATTGACAGCAGGAATATAATCGTTTAAGACAAGATCGCCATCGCCCACTAGTATCACAGCTCCCCGATTAGTTTGCGGTATAAAGGACATACCAGCAGGCGTCAGGGAATCCATAAGGGAAGAAACAACTCGATTTCTGTATAATGAAGAAAGTTGACCCTCTAATAAAAATGCGCAAGGTATAGATGACCGATTAAATAATTTATTCTCAGGCAACGTACTGTTTTCATTTAACGAAATCAAGGCAGGAGTGCTAATCACTCGAGCCCGATCAGAACTTGCCAACAAAGGTGTTTTAATAACTCCAGGTGTTTGAATAGTATCAATCGAATTAGCAAACCGCATAGATACATAACCAGCTGTCTTTAATTTATTATCAGCAACTGGAGCCACTGCCAATGGAAAGTAATTCCAAGGCAGAAACTCATTTTGAGGTTGCTGGGCTGTTCCGCCCACCTGAACATAGCTAACCTCACAGCGCAAGTCCATCAACAAATCTGGATTGATGCGAGCGCCATATTTAAAAAAGAGATCTTCAATATTAAGATCACGATCAAAAGCGACTAACTCAGATTTACGCGCAAAACTGTCCATCTCAGCATATAAGTGATCCAGAAAGCAAATCAACTTTCCACCCCGCATCACAAACTGATCTATCTTGAACTTTTCCTTCTCGTTAAATCGTAAGGAAGGTTTTACAATCATCAGCACATCTACTCCAACAGGTACAATAGGCTGCTTTGTAAGATCAAGCGTACGCAACTCGTAGTTCGGCTGTAAGGCCATTCGTAATTGATAGGTCCGCTCATCAATCGGCTCACCATGTCCGGTTTCATAGGCAATGCCTGGGCGTTTGGGATGCAGTAATTTATCAATAGAGCTAGTAAACTGGTGCTCCATCAACGCCTCTGCCTGGTTTAACTCTACCTGTGAAATGGAACGACTCGCACCTGGCAATAGCGTCACCAAACTCTGTTGACCTTTATATCGGATTAAGGCAACAGGAAAAATTATATTACTACTTTGCCCTGCCTTTTTTTGTACCGTAAGATTGATATTGAGTGCGCCTAACTTGATTAATGAGTCACCCCATAGCTTTCCATTTTCTACTTCATCCATCGGAGAAATAAATCGATAACGAAAACGACTGGGATTTTCCGCTTGTAACAAGGAAAGAAACTCATCGGTGCTTGTAGCCAATTTTTTAAACCCAGATGGATACTCGCCTTTTAAAAAGACAACTAATTCCAGCTCGTCATCTAATGAACGAATAATAGAACGACTCGTTGAATCGATTGAATATCTTTTTTCAGCAGTTAAATCTAATCGTATTGGCCATTGATAAGATAGAAGATTAATCAAAAAAAACAGCCCCACCGCAAGAACAGTTCCAGCCTTCTGTTGAATCATCCAATGATATAGCTTTTTCATTTATCGCTTGCGGAGATTACGAATGGTAAATACAAAAAATAAAAAACATACACTACTCACATAAATCAAATCTGTGCTCACAATCAATCCTCTGCTAATGCTTCGATAGTGAAAGTCAATCCCCATCCATTCAATCCAATAATCTAAACCAGCAGGTAGTGTTGGTAATAAACTGATGGCATGAAACCCATAATACAACGCGGCCGTACTAAGCGCAGCCAATAAAAAGGCAACAATCGTATTTGCCGTCATACTACTACACCAAATACCAATCGCAGTAAAAACAGCAGCTAGCAAATACAACCCTAAATAGGACCCAATGGTAGCTCCCCAATCCAATCCTTGATCTGCTGCGAGTGCATGAACAATACATGAATATAAAAAAGTTGGAGAGAGTGCAATGGCTACTACTAAAAATGCACCTGCAAATTTTCCACCGATGATTTGCCAATCAGTTAATGGTTGCGTACGAAGTACTTCCCAGGTTCCTGTGCGAAATTCCTCAGCAAAACTTCGCATTGTTATAGCTGGAATCAGGAGTAATAAGATCCACGGGGCCAATTCAAAAAAACGATCTAGGGTTGCATATCCGTAGTCAAGCACATTATCCTCAAAAACAAAAAGAACCAATCCGTTGACCAATAAAAAGACGGCGATGGCAATATAGCCACTTAGACTACTAAAAAACTGCGACAACTCTTTTTTACATAGCGCCCACATGGTTGCTAAAGTACTAATATAGCCACAACAAAAAGGCCGCTTTTTACAAAGCGGCCCTGAAATTAATTCCTTTAACAGGTCTTAAACAGCAAAGCTCTCTCCACATCCACAGGTGCGACTGGCATTGGGATTGCTGAAGAAGAATCCTTTTCCATTAAGACCATCTGAAAAGTCAAGAGTAGTATTAACCAGATACAAGAAGCTTTTGAGATCAGTCACCACGCGAATCCCATTGTCCTCAAAGGCTTGGTCCATTGGCTTTTGTTCGTTGTCAAAGTCCAATTTGTAACTTAACCCGGAACAACCACCTCCTACTACTCCCACTCGAAGAAAATAAGAAGGGTCATCGGCTACCCCAGCATCTGCAAGTAATTGAAGCACTTTTACACGCGCCTTATCACTTACATAAATGGTATTAGCCATTTCTGTAGGAGCCGGTGTAGTTAGTGTTTCTGTACTCATTATAATCAATTAGTGAACGGGACGGTCTTCAAATTGTAACTCTTCTAAACCGTTCTTTTTGCGGTAATCATTGATCGCTGCCTTGATAGCATCTTCTGCCAATACAGAACAGTGAATTTTTACAGGAGGAAGATTAAGTTCTTCAACAATAGTCATGTTATCGATCTTAACGGCTTCGTCTACTGTTTTACCTTTTAACCACTCTGTAGCAAGTGATGAAGAAGCAATTGCAGAACCACAACCAAAGGTTTTAAACTTTGCATCGCTGATCACGCCAGTTGCTTCGTCTACTTCAATTTGAAGACGCATTACGTCTCCACACTCAGGAGCACCTACAAGACCTGTTCCCACATTATTCTTGCCCTTGTCTAGTGTTCCTACATTTTTAGGATTCTGGTAGTGATCGATTACTTTTTCTGAATATGCCATACAATTTTGTTATTTACTTTTTAATTAATGATGCGCCCATTCAATGGTGTTCAGGTCGATACCTTCTTTGAACATTTCCCAAAGCGGACTCATTTCGCGAAGTTTCGTTACCGTAGAAGAAACATGTTCGATTGTATAATCGATTTGTTCCTCTGTGGTATAACGTCCTAAGCCAAATCGTAATGAACTGTGCGCAAGATCGTCGCCCAGTCCTAATGCTTTCAATACATAAGAAGGCTCTAGCGAAGCAGAGGTACAAGCAGAACCAGAAGAAAGAGCAATGTTCTTGTTAAAACCCATCATTAGTCCTTCTCCTTCTACATATTTGAAAGAAATATTAGTGACGTGTGGCAAACGATGCTCTTTATCACCGTTCAAATAAGACTCTTCCAATTTGAGTAACGCATTTTCCAATTTATCGCGAAGCTTGCTGATACGAGCCGCATCTGCTTCCATTTCATTCATACAAATCTCACAAGCCTTTCCAAATCCTACGATACCTGGAACATTCAATGTACCACTACGCATTCCTCTTTCGTGACCGCCACCATCTATTTGCGCTGTTACTTTTACTCGAGGATTTTTACGACGCACATATAATGCACCAACGCCTTTAGGACCGTACATTTTATGAGCCGTGAAAGCCATCAAGTCGATGCCATCTTTATTGACATCCACTGGAATTTTACCTACCGCCTGTACTCCATCCGTAAACACCAATACACCATGCTTGCGAGCAATAGCGCTGATTTCACGCATAGGCATCACAGTGCCAATTTCATTGTTGGCGTACATGATTGCAATCAAAATTGTAGTAGGCTTAATGGCAGCTTCCAATTCAGCTAAGTCAATTAATCCATTCGGCTTTACATTGAGATAGGTAACCTCAGCTCCTTCTTTTTCCAAATTGCGACAAGTATCCAATACAGCCTTGTGCTCAATGTTACAGGTGATGATATGATTTCCCTTACTGGCATACATTTCAAATACACCTTTGATTCCAAGGTTATCACCTTCGGTAGCACCGGAGGTGAAAATGATTTCTTTGGGATCCGCGCCAATCAGCTTAGCCACTTGTTCACGGGCATAATCCACTGCCTCTTCAGCCTGCCATCCAAACGGGTGGTTTCGGCTTGCAGCGTTCCCAAAATTCTGGGTAAAATAAGGGACCATAGCCTCTACCACCCGGGGGTCGCAAGGGGTGGTTGCATTGTGATCCAGATAAATGGGAAGTTTTAGCATAAATTCTTTGTTTCCTTTGTACAACGCAAAATTATCCCAAAAGGTTCTATTCGAATGGGGTAATTTCATGGCTACAAAGATTTTACCGAATTCGTAAGCCCTGACAAAACGACTTGAAAATGAATAAAATTGAACA
>JBEDEC010000103.1:0-4922 GCA_041175905.1 Bacteroidota bacterium | reverse complement strand
GTTTAAGAAAGGAATAGATGAAATTATCTATTTGCTTAACCAATGCATTTAGATCACGAGGTCACCATTTCACTAAAAAAGCTCCCATGAAAAATTATCTGTTAATTGTAGTATTATTCCTTTCACTTCATTCAAATGGACAGGGAAAAATTGATAGCGCAGCCTCTATCATTGCAAGTGCAAACCCATATGCTACCAAAGCAGGTGAAGCCATCTATGAAAAGGGAGGGAATGCCTATGATGCAATTACAGCAGCAGCTTTCGCATTAAGTGTGGTTGAGCCTTCCATGAGCGGACTCGGCGGACGGCTGCAAGTAATTCATAGAAATGCTAAGGGAAAAATTAAAGGCTTGGATGCCACTACGCTAGTGCCAGAAAAATTCAACCCCGCAGAAGCGAAAGAGGAAGATGGATACACAACAATTGGTATTCCAGGTGTTGTTAAAGGTCTAATAGAATTACATCAAGCTGGCGGGGTACTGCCGCTAGAAGTTGTTATAGGCCCTGCGATTGATTACGCCAAAAATGGTTTTCAATTACTAACTGATGAGGCAGACAGGATTAAATCTGTAAAAAAATCACTTGAACTATTCCCTTCCACAAAAAAACATTTTTTCAAAAATGATTCACTTTTTAAGGGTGGCGAAGTTTTTGTACAACCAAACCTCGCCAGTACACTAGAGGAAATTGCTTTAGACAAAGGAAAATCTTTCTACCAGGGCACTACTGCTGTCAATCTTTCTAAAGAGATTCAAACAGGCGGAGGAAGTTTGACCTTGACAGATTTGGCTAACTATAAAACACAAAATTCAACAATCCATAAAGGAAATTACAGAGGCTATGAAATTTATTCACTAGGAATGCCCTCTTACGGTGCAGTTGTTATTGAAATGCTGCAAATGCTAGATCAAGTTGATTTAAAAAATTGTAGCGAATCTGATTTTTTACTTTATCACGCCAAAGCACATGCTTTGGCATATGAAGACAGAAAATACCTTAAAACAAATGAAACACTTTTGACAAAATCTGATTTTGCCAAGAAGAGATGGATGGAAGATACGCTTGCAGTTAAGAAAACCGCATCTGTCTCTCCATCTTCTGATTCTCAAAGTGGACATACCACGCATTTAGTAGCAGCAGATACCCAAGGCAATATGATTAGTCTTACGCAATCATTAGGCCCTACTATGGGTTCAAAGGTTGCTTCTGAAAAAGGCGGATTTATGCTTGCCACAACAATGGGGCCTTATCTTGGTAAAATGAGTCCTGGCGAACGTGCGTCTTCTCATATTTCTCCCGTAATTATTTATAAAGACGGAAGACCTTTTCTTGCATTAGGTGCGGCGGGTGGTGCGCGAATTGTTCCTGCAATAGTTCAAACTATCAGTCGGTTTATTGACAGAAATCTATCACTTGATCAAGCAATTGCAGCAGCTAGAGTTTTTCAACTATCAGACAAATTACTAATCGAAAACCATTCTGGCATTTTTTGGGAAAACCCTGAAACATTAAATGAATTAAAAAGAAAAAAACCTACCATAGAGGTTGTTTTAAAAACAGCACAATTTGGTAGAGTACAGGCAGCCTATCGTAGTAGCAGCGGAAAATGGGTTGGTGCTGCAGATCCTGATTGGTCAGGTACGGTATTGGGGAAGAATTAAAAGTACCGGAGATAGGACAATTATCTAACTTCCTCCTGGACGATTTGCTGGACTTTACTCCCTAATGGTTAAGCTATTGCGGGAGCAAAGCGGTCAGGTATTGACAGCTGAGCCCACATTTATTATCTTTGTAAAGAATGAAAGATTTGGCTTCCATAAAATCTGTTTTGTCAACCCTCAAACCTGAGCTTGAGAAGGCTTTTCATGTCAAATCCATTGGCATTTTTGGATCCGCCGTTAGAGCTGATTTTACTACGGAAAGCGATATTGACCTAATTGTTGACTTCGACCAGCCCATCGGTATTTCGTTTATAGATTTGGCTGACTTTTTGGAACAGAAAATGCAAACAAAAATTGATCTCGTATCCAGAAAAGGCATCAAGCCACAATACTACGCAGCAATAGAAAAAGAGATTATTTATGTCTAAAAGGAACCCTGCGCTCCTTATCAATGACATTTTAGATAGTTGCAACAAAATCTTACAGTATACCAGTTACATGAGTTTTGAAGAGTTTTTAAAAGACTCTAAAACGATCGATGCCGTCATTCGAAATTTTGAGATCATTGGAGAAGCTGCGAATCGTTTACCAGATGAGTTCAAAGAAGAATATCCATCAATAGACTGGCACAAGATTAGAGGATTCCGAAACAGAATTGTACATGACTATATGGGTATTGATTTTGGTATCGTATGGGACATCAGAAATAGTTATCTACCCTCTTTGATTGAGTCCCTAAAAAAAATCTGAGGCCCACTCAATGAAAAAATAAAGCCCCTCCTGTTTAGATGGGCTCATACGATGCTATTTTCTAAAATAACATCGTACCGGGGATTTGAAATAGAAAGCCTTCTCAAGCTCAGGTTTAAGGGTTACCAAAACAGTTTTAAAGAAATATTTATTTGGGAACTTCAGTAAATTCATAGTGTGAGAAAAATCAGTAGTTATCTAATCTTTTGCTTACTTCTAATAGGCTGTAAAGCAACCTATCAAGGAGGGCAAAAAAAAGAAATGAAAAATATTTACTTACGGGTATTTAAAATGGCTTACTTCTCTAGCGTGCTTAAGGAGGGTTTCAACAATTCAGAGGCCATTAAGTCTATAGTAGATAATCAATTCAGTGGATATGGTGAGCCAATCCTATACCCTGAGGATTTAAAATTAATAAACGACTTTGCAAAAGAGGCTAATGTAAAACTTACTAAAGATTCCATTGAAAGAATAGGGAGAGTTGCCGAGGGCGCAGAAGGTAAATATGTTATTGCCTACGCGATAGAAGCATACAATAGCAAATGGCTTGATAGCTTGGCAAAAGCTAGATATAAATACTTTAAAAAAATCTATAGACGTTATTAAAGTAACTTAACAATGCCAAAGGCCCCGGATCAACATCCAGGGCCTTTTCAAATGTTATTTTCTAAAATAACAGGGTACCGGGGATAGGACGATTATCTAACTACCACCTGGATAATTTACTGGATTTTACAGATTGATATTTAATTCATTAAGACGAACATCTGATAGGTATTGACAGCTCAGCCCACATTTATTATCTTTGACATGAATGAAAGACCTAGCCACTATAAAATCTGTTTTGGCAACGCTCAAACCTGACCTTGAGAAGGCCTTTCATGTCAAATCTATAGGCATTTTTGGGTCTGCCGTCAGAACCGATTTCACGCCAGAAAGTGACATTGATTTGATTGTTGATTTCGATCAACCAATTGGTATTTCTTTTATCGACCTAGCGGACTTTTTAGAACAGAAAATGCAAACTAAAGTTGACTTGGTATCCCGAAACGGAATCAAGCCCCAATACTTCACTGCAATCGAAAATGACATTGTTTATGTCTAAAAGGAACCCTGCGCTCCTTATCAATGACATTCTAGATAGTTGCAAAAAGATTTTGCAATACACCAATTCAATGGATTTTGAAGAGTTTTCAAAAGACTCTAAAACAATCGATGCTGTTATTCGAAATTTTGAAATTATCGGCGAAGCCGCAAATCGCCTACCCGAAGACTTCAAAGAAAAACATAACGCCATTGATTGGCATAGAATAAGAGGATTCAGAAACAGAATAGTTCACGACTATATGGGTATTGATTTCGGTATTGTTTGGGATATCCGAAACAATTATCTGCCGTTCCTTATTGAGTCCTTACAAAATATTTAGCCACACCATTCTTTCAAGACACAAAGGACCAAGATCCAAGTAAATTGCATTAAATTTAAATAGTGAAAAAGTCGAGTTACCACCTCCTCTTGTGCTTGCTTCTTTTAGACTGTAAAACAACCTATCACGGATGGGATATAAAAGGAATAAAAAACTATTTTCTTTCAAGTCTTTTGACGATTTGTATAGCCAGCAGTAGCTTTTCCCAACAGCTCGTAAAAAAACAAGAGGATGCAAGATTGATAATCCAACAAAAAGAACGATTCATCAATAAGCCGTTAAAAGACCTACTTAAAGAAATTAAACCAGAGATTAAAAACGCATTTGGCTATGATGCTGGCGCCAGTGGAAGGCCCGCATATTTCAGATTTAAGTTTGTCACAAAAGAACAATCCGATAGTCTTAGGGCAAAAAATCTGTCTCCAATAGTAATTTATGTTTACGTAAAAGAAAATATTGACTGGTACGTACGCACCAAAAGAACTAAAGAAACAAGCCAAACTTGGACTGAGGATGACTTTCGTAATTATAAAGAATTTATCGTTATAGACATAGAAGTTTACGATAGTGCCACTACGGATAATTAGAATGAAGGGTAATCCCTTTTTTGAATATACAACACACGGGTAACTATTTGAGCAGATTTGTTATTAAATGGAATATGTATAAGCAGGGCATACACAACACCTCGCGCAGGTGTAAAATCTATAAGAATATGGGTACTGGAATAAAATTCTATTTGGCCATTTTAGTACTTTTTTTATCATGTGGAATCAGCAAACAGAATAAAAAATCTAACACGGTTTACATCAGTGAGGAAGACTATATAAAAGCATACAAAACGGTAATATTGAGTGGCTGTCTAACAGAAGGCACAAATGGAGAGTTTAGCAATTTTCTTATTAAAAACAATGATTTGGGGCTTTTTACTGAAGTTGAAATGCTATTTCACTCAACGGTGAACATTGCTGATTCGATTGGCCGGATTCATGCAAAAAAAATTATACCATTTACATATGGTGACGGAAATAAAAAAATCCCAATTTTCTCAGAATGTGTTCGTTATGCTTTAAGCAAAGAAATT
>JBEDEC010000102.1:0-6333 GCA_041175905.1 Bacteroidota bacterium | reverse complement strand
ATTGATACCAAAGGAATGCAATGGGATGACGTTTCTAAATTCAATAAGTCCGATGCCATTTCACTTCTCTCATTCTTTAGAGAAAATTCTACTATTCAATTTTTGATTCTTTCGATTGGAGTTGGAATTTTCTTGAATCGCTCTATCTATAAAGAGAAAGTATTAAAGAAAATTCAGTGGGCATCTTCTTATCTTTTCAAGGCATTAGGATGGGTGATGAAGTTATCGCCTATTGGAGCATTTGGGGGAATGGCATTCACCATTGGTAAGTATGGTCTTGCAGCGCTGTTACCACTTGGCAAGTTGATGTTGTGCGTCTATATCACCATGTTTTTATTTATTGTTTTTATATTGGGCGCGATTCTTCGTTATTACAAGCAAAATATCTGGACTTTACTTCGCTATCTTCAAAATGAATTACTAATTGTACTCGGCACCTCTTCATCCGAGGCAGCTCTTCCTAATTTGATGAATAAGTTGGAGAAAATGGGTTGCCACCGTTCAGTTGTAGGGCTTGTTGTTCCAACTGGGTATTCTTTTAATTTGGATGGTACTTCTATTTACTTGTCAATGGCGATCATTTTTTTGGCGCAGGTCTTCCATGTTGATTTATCGTGGGGTCAAATCGCAACAATTTTTGGTGTGCTAATGGTTACCTCGAAAGGTGCCGCAGGAGTAACCGGAAGTGGGTTCATAATTTTAGCGTCTACATTAAATGCTGTTAAAGTAATTCCAATGGAAGGTTTAGCACTCTTGTTAGGAGTTGACCGATTTATGTCGGAAGCAAGGGCAATTACTAATTTTATCGGTAACGCAGTGGCCACTATTTTTCTTTCTAAGCAGGAGGGCCTTTTTGATCCCCAAGAGGGTGAAAAGGAAGTTTAAATTCCTGAAAATCAGTATTTAAGGATTTATTTTTGGCAATCCCCCTCGAAAAATCTTTCAGATTTTTTTCTTTTGTGAAAAAATTGTTAAGTTTACAAGCAGCTTTTATACGCAATTATTTGCCAAAGGTGAATATTTTGCGTTCAGTTGTTAATTGAAAAAACTTAAACTAAAAACAGTCGCTAATGAGAAAAGGATTTCTTTTACTTGTTTCGCTGGTACTATTCTGTAGCTCCACTTTATTGGCGCAGCAGTCAGTAACTGGTAAGGTCATTGATGACAAGGGAGCACCTGTAGCAGGAGCTTCAGTTGTACAAAAGACCAATCGCAAGAATGGTACATCTACCGACGCTAATGGTAGCTTTACCTTGAGTGTTCCTAATTCCAGCACCGTATTGGTAATTTCCAGTGTGGGATTTGCTTCTGCTGAAATCGCTGCATCTAATGCGGCAAAGGTCACGCTTGCTGCTTCCTCTGAGACTATCTCTGAGGTTGTTGTAACTTCTTTAGGTATCAAACGTGAAAAAAAGGCGCTTGGTTATGCAGTTGCCTCAGTTGACAAAAAGCAATTGGAATTGCGTCCAGACGGAGACCCCATGCGTTTGTTACAAGGTAAAGCACCTGGTGTAAACATCTTAAATAGTAGTGGTATCTCCGGTTCAGGTACTAACATCACTATTCGTGGTGTATCCACTATCAGTGGAAACTCACAACCTCTTTTTGTAGTAGACGGAGTTCCTTTTGACGGATCCACGAATACGCAAGGAAGTTTCTTATACGGTAACCAAACTGGTAGCCGTTTCTTTGATATTGACCCAAACAACATTGAAAGTGTAAGCGTGCTAAAAGGTTTGAGTGCGACAACCCAATACGGATCTTTGGGTCGTAATGGGGTTGTTCTTATCACCACAAAGAATGGGGCAGTTACACGTGGCGTTCGTAAAAAAACGGAGATTACTGTAAGTCAATCCGTATTCGCAAACGAGGTTGCAAATATTCCTGTTTACACTGATAAATACGGTAATGGTTTTAATAATGCGGTTGGAAACTTTTATAGTAACTGGTCTTCAATAGCATTTACCGACCCTCCGATGCGTTTACCACACCCTTATGATAGACCCGCGCTGCGCGGTGCTTTTCCTGAATTAGTTGGGGCTAAATATGATTACAAATTCTATCCTTCTGTAAAGGATTTCTTCCGTACAGGCATGGTCTCTAATTCAGCTATCAACATAAATGGTGGAGGTCCTGGACTTGCCATGAATGCCAACTTCAGTACACTGACTGACAAAGGATTTACTCCTGGTAATGACGTAGTGCGTCATACATTTGGAGTGGGAGGTAATGCTAAATTGACAAATAACTTTACTCTTACTTCCTCTTTAAATTTCGCTACTACTAAATTCAATACACCTCCAACAGCAAGTAGCACTGGTAGTGGTTCCGATAATGGAGTTTCTGTGTTTGGAGATTTAATTTACACGCCAACCTCAGTGGATTTAATGAATTGGCCCTATCAAAACCCTGCTGATGGTTCCTCAGTGTACTATCGCTCTGGTAATGATATTACAAACCCTCGTTGGACAATTGCAAATTCTCGCGTTAAGCAAAATACAAATCGTGCTTATGGAAACGTGCAATTACGTTATGATTTGGGCAAGTCTCTCAACTTAACTTATAAAATCGGGTTCGATAACTATTCAGAAGAACACATCCATGAGCACAATAAGGGTGCTGCTGAGTTTCCTCTTGGTTTCTACCGTACAACTTACGTGAACCGTGCTATTTGGGATCATTCCATGCTTGCTAGCTATAACACTCGTATAAACGATGATGTTACATTAAATGTCGAGGCTGGCGCAAATGCATATATCAATAACTATAAGCAATTTGGACAATACAGTTCTCAACAGTTGGTGTTCGATTTGTTTGACCACTCAAACTTTATCACACAGAACAAGACTGGTGATAGTGGAAATGACCTCGATTACAAAGTGGAGCAGATGCTGTTGGGTGCATTCGGATTTGCGTCCTTCGGATATAAGGATTATCTATATGTTAACTTAGGTGCTAGAAGCGATTGGTCTTCTAAATTTGAGTCTGCTAATCGCAACAAGGTATATCCTAATATAACTGCTTCTTTCATTCCTTCCACTGCAATTGATGCCCTCCGCAATAGCAAAGTAGTAAACTACTTGAAGATGCGCTTGGGGTATTCTACCAGTGCCTCTTTTGGAGATGCTTATCAAACACGTGCAACGCTTGGTATCCAGGCTAACCGATTTGTGACTTCTTCTGGAACAGTGGTTAATTCCAACACATTGGGTGGACGTCGTCCAAATCCGACTCTTCGTCCTGAGTTGTCAAAAGAAACTGAGTTTGGAATTGAGGGTCGTCTTTTCAACAGTCGTGTGAACCTTGATCTTACTCTTTATCGCCGTGTAAATCCTGATCAGATTTTGGATAAAGACCTGGATCCTGCATCTGGTTATACAGTTCAAAGTATCAATGCCGCAACTGTAGAGAATAAGGGTATTGAGTTGGGATTAGGGTATACAATTATTCGTAACAAGAATTTTAACTGGGATATCAACACAAACTTTACGTTGAATCGTAACAAAGCGTATGATTTCCCTGATGAAATCCAGCAAATTGGATTAGCTGGTTATAGTGATTTGGGATTATTTGCATTCCCGAACCAGCCTTTGGGTATGATTTATGGCTCACGTGTATTGCGTGATCCTAATAAGGGTAATCAACCTGTAGTTGGTCCTGATGGAAACTATTTAGTTGATCCAACGCTTGGTATACTCGGAGATTCTAATCCTGACTTCCAAATGACTGGTATCACAAATTTCTCCTACAAGCGCCTTTCCTTCCGTATGCAGTGGGATTATTCCCGTGGTGGAGATATGTTTGCAATGACTCCATTAATTCTCTTATCTCGTGGTGTGACCAAGGATACAGAGGTTGACCGTCAACAGATGTGGGTAATACCTGGGGTGAACCAACAAGGCGAGCCTAACAACGTACAGATTTCAGTTTCTGACGTTTTCTTTAACAACCGTCTAGTTTCTGCCGATGAGTTTGGTGTTTGGGATGCCACTGTAATTCGTTTACGTGAGGCATCACTCTCTTACTCAGTCCCTGAGACAATGTTGAAGAAGTCTCCGTTTGGAAGTGCTTCATTAACAGTTTCTGGGCAGAATTTATGGTATAAGGCACCTAGTTTCCCTGAGTACTCTAATTTTGACCCTGAGACCTCAACATTGGGTGTAAGTAGCTTTGCCCGTGGTTTTGAATTGATGACCGCTCCTTCTTCTCGTCGTATGGGTGTGAGCTTAAGATTAACCTTCTAAAATCAGCAACCATGTATAAAAATAAAATTATTCTTATAGCTGTTGCAGCCTCACTGCTTACATTGTCATCCTGTAAGAAAAGACTAGATGATATGTTGGCAAATCCAAACGTACCTACGTTGGATAAGGCTGACACTGATCTTTATTTGAACGCAGCTCAGCTGAGTTTTAAAGATGTTTTTAGTTCACTCTCTGACCGTGGAATGGAAATGTCCAGACTTTGGAATATGGGGGGTAGCATTTATCTAAACTCCTACCGTCCTGAAACCTTTAACGGTGTTTGGGGAAATGCATATAGAAACGTGTTGACACAGATTAATGCGATGGAGCCTCTTGCTCGTGCTCAAAATCGTTTCTTCCATTTGGGTATAGGCCAGGTTTTGAAGGCTTACACCGGCATGGCTATGGTAGATTTCTTTGGAGATATTCCATGGTTAGAGGCTGCTAATCCAGCAAACTCTGTTATCAATCCTAAAATTGATAAAGGAGATGTTGTATATGCTAATTGCATCAGTCTTCTAGATTCTGCACTTGCAAATTTTGCAAAAACTGCTGCTTCTAGCCCCACTAGTGACCTTTATTACGGCGGTAACAAAGCACGCTGGGTAACATTAGTTAATACTCTGAAGCTTAAGGCTTACATGACTACCCGACTCGTAGATGCAACTGCTGGAACTAAAATCGCTGCTATTGTCGCTGGTGGAAATATCATCGACACAGAGGCTGAGGATTTTGTTTTCCGTTTTGGTACTCAGTTAGAGAATCCTAACTCACGTCATCCAAAGTACAATGACTGCTACCGTGCAGCTGGTGGAGTGGGAATTTATATTTCAACGTACTTGGCTTGGGAAATGGTGACTGAAAAAGGCATTGTTGATCCTCGTAGTCGCTACTATTTCCGTCGCCAAATCAATGCAAGAAATGGTCAAACTATCTCTGGTCAATTCGCCATTCCTGCAACCGCATTAGCTTGTCAAGGCGCGTTGAGCCCTGGACATTATCCTGCAAATATGGCTTATTGTATGGCAGGTGACGGATATTTTGGACGTGACCATGGTGATCCTTCAGGTATCCCACCAGATGGTCAACATAGAACTGCATGGGGAATTTATCCTGCAGGTGGTGATTTTGATGCACTTCGTGTTAATACAGGTGCTGCTTCAAGTGTTCAGGCTAGCACAGTTACATTGAGTGGTACACCTGGTGCACGTGGTGCTGGTATTCATCCCATTTGGCTTTCATCGTACACACATTTTCTTTTAGCTGAAGCGCAGTTGGTTTTGGGTGGAGCTGCGTCCTCTGCTCGTACACTATTAGAAGCTGGCGTACGTCAATCTATTGCCAAAGTGATAGCTTTCCCTGGAACCATGAGTGTCACACCAGATCCAGCATTTGTTCCTGGCACTGCAGAGGTAACACAATATGTAAATACAGTTCTAGCTGGGTTTGATGCGGCTTCAACAAACACTGCGAAGTTGAACGTAGTGATGAAAGAGTATCATATCGCGGCATTAGGTAATGGTATTGAACCTTACAACAGTTACCGACGTACGGGTATGCCAACTAATCTGCAGCCCATGCTAAATCCTCAGCCTGGTCCTTTCATCCGTAGTGTTTGGTATCCCACCGATCACGTAACACTTAACTTAAATGCAAAGCAAAAGACTGACAATACCGTAAAAGTATTCTGGGATAACGGTTCGGCCACTTGTTTCTAAACGTTTAAACAATTTCAAATGAAAGCTAAAATTTCTGTACTTGTTTCAGCGCTGGTAGCCCTTATTTGGTTGTCAGGTTGTACCAAGAAAACTGAAAACGACTTCGACCGTTTTATGTCTGGGCTGTCTACTGGTTCTTACCTGAAGGGTAAGGCTAGCTTTGATCCAGGTACAAACACATGGACAGATCAAAGTGTTTTAGGAAACACATTAGATGCCGGGAATCTGGCCACTACAAGAGTTGGAGTACGTGTTCGTTCATGGGGTAATGATCCTGTTGTTACTGCCAATGTATATGTAGTAAGAAATACAAATGCCAATCAAACTGCTTGGCGCTTTATTAAGAAGTATACCATTGCCGATGGCGATAC
>JBEDEC010000101.1:0-18118 GCA_041175905.1 Bacteroidota bacterium | reverse complement strand
GTATTATACTATTGTTCATTTTGTAATCTTTACAAACCTTTTAAAACCTGAAACCCCATCCCCAGATACTACTACGAAATAAATACCCGATAAAAAATAATTGACTGGCAGTGCCACCCCTTGATGTAAATCATATAGTCGATACTTTTCCCGAAATATTAACCTCCCAATTTCATCCGTAATGGTCAAAGAAATAACTCTATGTAGATCTGTGTATACAATTGCTTTTATTGTAGCTACGATACTTGCCGGGTTAGGATATAAGTGAAGTTGGAGCTGGATTTTATCACTTGTTTGTACACACGGGTAAGTGAAAGTTCCCCCTGCGGAATATTTCTTCCAGATTCTTAATCCATTTTCGATACGAATACACCCATTGGAAAAGTCTAATAAACTGAAGGAATGTGTCGCAAATAATTGAATGTTAGAGCTAGATAGACCCGTCCATTGAATAATGGGCATAGGCTGCCCAAAAAGAAATGAGATCTGAAAGAAAAATAATAAAAAAGCAAATAATTTATCCATTTATACCCCTTCTGACCCAAATATGGAAGTATACAATCTTTTAATGCAAGATTATATAACGGGATAGAATGAGATTTTAGCCAGAATATGTTTATTGGTTCAGTTTACTATGCTTCTTTCCGTAAAGAAAATAGATAATCAGTCCTAATGCCATCCAAACAAAAAACCACTTCCAACTAGCGGGTGGAATTTCAATCAACAAATACAAACAGGATAAAACTCCCATTACAGGAATAAACGCATAATTTTTAACTACAGTATAAAACATAATAACGACCGACAAAACTGTAAACAGCAAAAAGGGCATTTCTGTAAAGCTGCCAGCTAAAATTTGTTGGAACGAATCTTGTAAACGTTGATTACTCACATAAATAAACAATATGACAATTCCAGTTATTAAGTAACGACCGCTCCAAGAAGGCAGCCTAAACTGACCAGGTTTTTTCTCAACAACAGGTAGAAATAAAACACCCCCTGAAACAAGCACAAATGCGAATAGCGTACCAATACTAGTTAAATCGGTTACAATCCCTGCTTGTAAAAAAAGTGATCCTACACCGACAATAAATCCAGTTAAAAGTGTCGCAAATCCAGGAATCTGGAATTTGTTTAATTGCTGAAATCGTTTTGGAAGAAGTCCATCCCGACTCATACTCATCCAAATTCTCGGTTGACCAATTTGGAAGACTAGCAAAACGGAGGTAGTTGCGACTACTGCACTGATAGATATTATTTTTTCAATCCAAGGTGCTCTTTTTTCAAAAACAAAAGCTAACGGATCTGCAATACCTCCAAATTGAGAATAGTTCTCTATTCCCGTGAGTATTAATGCAATTAGTATGTAAAGTACTGTACAGATAAGTAATGAATAAATCATTCCTCTCGGAAGATCTCTTTGTGGATTTTTACTTTCTTCTGCCATTGTAGAAATGGCATCAAAACCAATATAGGCGTAAAAAACAGCAGAAACACCTTTTAATACACCCGAAAATCCATTTGGCATAAATGGAGTCCAATTATTAGTATCTACAAAAAATGCACCAGCTACAATAACAAAAAGAATCACTGCTATTTTAAAGAGCACCATCCAATTAGTGCCTCTTTTACTCTCTTTAATTCCGCTGTATGCCAGATAAGTAACCAATGCAACTATTATAAATGCAGGGAGATTAATAAATAGTGGTAAACCGCCAATATGAGGAGCAGAGAGATAGGCCTTTACAGCGAACTGGTACATTTCCAATTGTTGAATAGATAAATTGGCAGGATTCGCTAGAGCATTAGTAGCTTGTTCATAGGCTTGCTGTGCTGTTATAGGGTCAACAAGCATCCAAGAAGGTAATTCAATATGAAAAATATGTACTAGTAAATTGTTGAAATACCCACTCCACGAAATTGCTACAACGATATTCCCTATGGCATATTCCAAAATCAAAGCCCACCCGATGATCCATGCAATAATTTCACCAAAAACAACATAAGAGTAAGTATAGGCACTTCCAGCGATCGGAACACGGCTTGCAAATTCTGCATAACACAAGGCAGAAAATCCACAGGTGACTGCGGTTAGAATAAAAAGAAGTGATACGCCTGGTCCTCCATGAAATGCAGCAGAGCCGATTGTAGAAAAAATACCTGCGCCTACTACAGCTGCAATTCCCATGAAGGTAAGATCCCTAACTCCTAAAATACGTTGCAAAGAACTGAGGTGGGTAGATGAAGAATCTTGTAACTGATAAATTGATTTTTTACGAAACAATGAACGCATGAAAATGAGTTTTTTTAAGTACTATACATCACGTTGAATTAGATACTCTGCTAATTCTTTCAAAGGTTTTTTTCGAGCACTAACCACAGCAATTTGATCTAAATCTGAAAGCGCTTCATCCAAAAATTTATTTTTAAGTGATAAGGCCCATTGATCTATACCACATTTTCTATAAATCGATAACACTTCCTTAACCTTATTATCGCCTTGTTTACCAAGCCATGAATTTAAAACTGCCAAATCAGCCTTATCTGCAGTTTCAAATGCATGAATCAATAAAAATGTTTTTTTATCAGCAAGAATATCTCCGCCAATTTGTTTTCCAAATTTCTGCGGGTCTCCAAATGCATCCAGGTAATCATCTTGAACTTGAAAAGCAAGGCCAAGTTTTCTTCCAAATTGATACAAAAGCTGCTGATTTCGCTCTCCTGCCCCTCCAACAATTGCTCCCATCACCAAAGAGGCTGCTAGTAATACTGAAGTCTTTTTTTCAATCATTAACAGATAATCATTCAAAACCACATTTGAGCGTTGCTCAAAGTCCATATCAAGCTGTTGTCCCTCACAAACCTCTGTAGCTGTTTTATTAAAAAGAGAAAAAATGGGAAGCAGATTGGCGGGAGGAACTTTTGAAAGACAATCATATGCTTTTATCAGCATGACATCCCCAGCAAGTAATGCGGTATTTTGACCAAACTTCTCATGTACAGTAGGTAATCCACGACGCAAAGGAGCTTTATCCATAATGTCGTCATGAATCAAAGTAAAATTGTGGAAAAGTTCAATAGCGGTTGCCACTTCCCAGGCTGATGAATGAATCTCAGTAAACAATTCATTCCCCATTAAGCATAAAATTGGTCTAATTCTTTTACCGCCTAGTCCTAAAAAGTAATCATTGGGAGCATACAGTGAGGCTGGCTCAGTAGGGAAATGTTTCCGGTCAAAATAGGAAGCAAAATCAGCGACTAACGCAGAGAAGGGTTGCATGAGCGGAAGTTATAATGAATTTGTGAAACTACCCAAGATGCCACCTACATTGTTAATTCTTTTTATCTGGCTTGATCATCCATTCAAAGTCAAGTTGCCGTTTGGTCAAATTTGCAGCAATTACCTTGATCCATAGTTTATCACCCATTCTAAATCTACGGCCGCTCCTCATTCCAACCAGACAATAATCTGATTCGATTAACCTGAAATCGTCATAGTCACTAAGACTCATCACGGAAACTAACCCCTCACATTTATGTTCAATTGTTTCTACCCAAAAACCAAAATGTGCCACACCACTTATAACCCCCTCAAACTCTTCCCCTAGGAAGTTTTTCATGTACTGAACCTGCTTGTACTTGATACTCGAACGCTCTGCATCCATGGCAGCACGCTCTCGATCGCTGGCATGCTTACACTTTTCTTCCATTTTTTTATCAACAACAAGTTGACCTTTCAAAAGTGAAAAAATTGTACGGTGTACTAAAACATCAGGATACCGACGTATAGGGGATGTAAAATGACAATAATGTTCAAATCCCAAACCATAATGGCCCACATTTTCTGCTGTGTAGCGCGCCTTTGCCATTGTACGAATTCCTAATTGTTCTAAAACATGTTGCTCTGGCTTTCCTTGAACATCTTTAAGAAGTTGATTAAAGGAGGCAGCAATCGTTGCAGGAGAAGAGCGATCAAAGGAATGGCCAAATTTACGTGCAAAGTCCATAAAGGGGATTAGGCGATCCTCATCAGGATCATCATGGATTCTATAGGGAAATGGAATAGGCTTACCATTCACTGAGGTTGCGGAAATGTGCTCAGCCACTAATCGATTTGCCAGCAACATAAATTCTTCAATTAGTTGATGCGCTTCTTTACTTTCTTTAATCATAACTCCAACAGGATCACCTTTCTCATTCAATTTAAACCGAACTTCCTGTGATGAAAAATTAATAGCCCCATTAGCGATCCGTAATTTTCTTAATTGTTGCGCGAGATTGTTTAGTTCTACTAATTCTGATGCATATATTCCCTCTTTCTCCTCAAGAATCGCTTGCACTTCTTCATAGGTAAATCGATGATTAGAGTGTATTACCGTTTTCCCAATCCAAACAGCATTTACCTTCGCCGTTTCACTCATCTCTACCACCACTGAAAAAGTTAACTTATCTTCTTTTGGCCGAAGTGAACAAAGAACATTCGATATATTTTCTGGCAGCATCGGATTTACTCTATCTGGTAAATACACTGATGTGGCGCGCTGAAAAGCTTCATTGTCAAGTTGAGACCCTTCTTCTAGATAATGACCGACATCAGCAATATGGATTCCAATTTGGATATGTCCGTTTTGTAGCCGATTCAAAGAAATTGCATCGTCAAAATCTTTTGCATCAATGGGATCAATTGTAAACGTAAGCGTATCTCTAAAGTCTTTTCGCTTTTTTATCTCTTCCTGAGAGATGTGAGAAGAAATTCTCAATGACTCCTCCAATGCTTCATCAGAAAAATGAAGTGGAAATCCTGCCTCTAACAAAATTTCTCGCATGGCCGCTTCATGCATATTCTCTTCCTTCATAATAGCTACCACAGCGGCTTGAGGTCTCTTGTTATCCTGTGTTGACCAATCTGTCACTTTTGCGAGAACTCGATCTCCCTGTTGCGCACCCTGAAGGGAATGGATGGGAATAAAAAAATCAGGAACCGGCTTGTCAGTCTCAACGATAAGAAAAGCAAATCCCTTGCCCATCTCAATTTTACCAATGAACTCAGAGCGCTTTCTTTTTAATACCTCTCTAACCACCCCCTTCATTCTTTTTCCAGCTACAGATCTTTCTTTTATAGCAACCGCAACAAGATCTCCATGCAAAGCTCCATTCATATCTGAAGGACGAACCAAAATATCTAAATCAATACCTTCTGAAATCACATATCCCATTCCAGAACGAGAAATATCAATTACTCCTTTGATATAGGGGTTGAAGGATTTTTTTTCCTTTCGCTTTATTTGCTTTTTAGAGTTTTTTCTTCCCATTACTCCCTGTTTTTAAAGTTGTCAATAAAAAAGTTAATACTTCGCTCAAATTCTAATTGAGCGTTAAACAAAAAACGGTGGCAAACAGGAATACTATAAATAGGTAAATCAATTAGTCGATCTGAAAATTTTTCTAATCGCACTGCATCTTTTTCAGTTGTCAAAATAATTCCTTCGTTCTTATTTAATTTTCTCCATTCTACTTCAATCTCATCAAAATCTTCAATGGTAAATATATGATGATCTCTATACTGAAGTTGACGGTAATAGGCAGAATGTTCCTCCACGTACCGCTTTAGTGGTTTGGGATTAGAAATACCTGTTACTAAGACAATTTCATTTTCTGGCCTTAGTGGATAAGGTTCATGTGTAATGATATGGTAGGGTAACCCATACTCTAAAAAAGTAAAATAAACCTTCTGATGCGAAAGTGGATTAATTTCTGCAATAATCTGATCTCGCTCAATAATACTCAAATCCGGACTACATTTGGTTACAATAATGATGGTTGCATCTTTATATCGACTTTTCAAATCTCTTAAATCCCCCGTAGGAAGATAAAAATCTCGGGTAAATAAATTGGCGTATTCAGTGAGTAAAATGGTAAATCCAGCTCGAATAGAACGATGCTGGAAGGCATCATCTAATAGAATAACTTCTGTAGACGGAAAATCGTGTAATAATTCAGGAATAGCAAGTACCCTCTCCTCTCCCACTGTAACGGCAATATTTGGAAACTTTCTAAAAAGTGATAAGGGCTCATCTCCAATGTCGAGAGCCGTCGACGTTGGCTTCGCAAAAGCATACCCACGTGTCCTTCTTCTGTATCCTCTACTAAGGGTAGCAACTTTATAATGTGGAGATAAAAATTCTACTAAGAGTTCAATTAGTGGGGATTTACCTGTACCTCCTACAGCTAAATTTCCAACTGTAATTAAAGGAATTCCAAATTCAGCAGTGTGAAGCCACTGCTTGTCATAGAAATAATTACGGATATAAATAACAGCCCAATAGACGATGGCAATTGGCAACAAAAGAAGTCTAAAAGAGCGTAGAAAGAAGTCGTAGAACATCTGTCCTACGAAGTTACAAAGAAGCTAAAGACAGTTGTACCATAATTTCGCTCCCTATCAAAACCCTTAAAAGTGGAATAGTTGTTTCGAGGAGTATGCTCTAAAACAAAAAGGCCATCGGGAGCAAGTAGGTTTTTCTCTATAATCAGCAAAGGAAGCTGGTCAATGGTGGTCAACGCATAAGGAGGACCTGCAAAAATGAAATCAAACTGCTCAGTGCAATGATTTAAAAACTGAAAAACATCTTGTTTTAAAATAGTTAAATTATCCAACCCAAGCATTTTAGCTGTTTGCTGGATAAAATGGACCTGCTTACTATCTTTTTCTATTAAAATCAAAGAGTCTGCGCCTCTAGAGGCAAGCTCGTAACTAATACTACCCGTTCCAGCAAACAGATCAAGGCATTTGAGACTATTGAAATCAATCCTATTTTGCAAAATATTAAAGAGTCCCTCTTTTGCAACATCTGTGGTTGGACGCGTGTTTGGCATCTGTGCAGGTGGAGAAAATCGTCGGCCTCCTAGTCTTCCACTTATGATGCGCATGGCAGGTTATTAGTCAATAAAGTAAAGTAATGTGCAGGAAAATTTGTCAAAGACCAGTCTTTGTGATTCTCGCGAAAGTTCACATTGATAAAATAAGAAGCCAATTCAGCGTAGAGCTTGGAAGAATAATCGACAAGTCCACTCAATTGTAATTGTACTTCAGCTACCTCAATGGAATATTCTCGGCATATTTTTAATAAAAAATAAAGAGCATCGTGTTCTGTTATATATTGAAATGTGCCGCAAAATAAAAGTTGCTCTGCTCTAAATACAAGTAAGTCTATTTGTTGTATCCCAACCTCAATAAAAATCGTATTGCCTACACTTCTGGTAGGTAAATTATTTAACATTGGCTTAAAGGCATGCTTGATCTGGCAACCAGAAAACTTCTGTTCAATAGCCCTAAAAATTGGAGTAGGAATTAAATACCCTAAATAAAATTGCCAGTCAGCATAAGATTCTTGGACAAATATTGAATTGGGCTGAAAAGGAAATGTCAATTGTAATTGACTTTGTAAAGCCATTTTTTCATACATAGCTATTGGCAAAAGTGTATGATGTGATGAAGTAAAAGAAACCTGTACGGAAGAATATTCGCCAATTTGAGAAAATTGATCTAAAAATGTTGAAATTGTATTTTGGTCCCAACTGTCAATTTCAAAAAAAGATAACCCAACAGGAGCACCATTCACAGAATCGACAACAATAAAAGAAGCTAACTTGTTACTCAGCCCAATGGATAGATCCAATTTTTGAGGTACTGACTCGGCGCTTTTAAAAGAAAAAAGAGGTTTCAATATTAATTTATAATTAGCGTTACAAGTTCAAAGTTAATATAATTGTAGGTTTGCAGCTATCAGCACAATGAGTCAGTCTAGTTTAAAAATCGAAATCAACAATAAATCCATCTTAAAAATGGCCCTTCCAATCAGTTTGGCCATTTTTATTCCACAACTCAACTTTGTAATCAATAACATTTACTTAGGTCATTTTGACAAAGACCCAAATGCCCTAGCCATAGCTGGGATCACTGGTGTTTATTACTTAATTTTTGCGGCTATTGGTTATGGTTTAAACAATGGTTTACAAACGTTGATCGCCAGGAGAGCAGGAGAAAATAAACCAGAGGCAGTAGGCAGATTATTTAGCCAAGGTGTTTATATCGGTCTATTATTATCTCTTATTGGAATAATCTTGACCTATACGATAACCCCATTGTTATTTAGTCATATCATTCAGGATCAAACTACCTTGCAAAAGGCTCTCCAATTTTTGCAAATAAGGATATGGGGGTTACCCTTTTTATATGTTTACCAACTTAGAAACGCGTTACTGGTAGGCATTAATCAATCTAAATATCTTGTTGCAGGCACCCTTGCTGAGACAGCCGCTAATGTTTTACTGGATTATGTTTTAATCTTTGGATTTGGACAAATACCTGCAATGGGTTTCAATGGAGCTGCAATCGCCTCGATAATTTCAGAGTTCATTGGACTTTTTGTTATTTACATTGTAATCAGCAGGAAAGGAATTACACAGCAGTTCAGTTTATTCTCTGCAATTAAATGGGACTGGCCCCTTCAACGAACGATATTATTAGTTGCCTCCCCATTAATGTTTCAACACGCAATAAGCATTATTAGCTGGCAATACTTTTTTTTACTGATTGAACACCACGGAGCCATGGCATTAAAAATTTCAAATGTTATGCGAAATATTTTCGGAATTTTTGGCTGTTTTTGCTGGGCATTCGCATCCACTGCAAATTCAATGGTAAGTAACATAATTGGGCAAGGAAGGCAGCACGAAGTCTTCCATTTAGTTAAAAAAATTCTTGTAATCAGCCTATCCTTAGCTCTCTTTATTGTAGTTGTACTGAATATATTCCCAAGTGCATTTCTCTCCTTATTTGGGCAAGGAGATTCATTTGTGAATGAAGGCATACCTGTGCTACGAGTTGTTTCAACCGCATTAATCCTCTCTTCTGTAGCCACGATCTTTCTAAGCACTGTAACAGCTTCTGGAAATACACGAATTACCTTTGCGATTGAAGTTGGGGCAATTGTTACGTACTGTGCATATATCTATATAGTATTGGAATATTTTCATTACTCAATCGCAATTGGATGGATGAGCGAATGGATATACTGGCTTTGTTTATTAATCCCCTCTTTTCTTTACTTACGAAGTAATAAGTGGAGAAACAAAGCAATATAATGCAAACAAAGTAGGTGTGTAATTGCTAGTGTATCCCCTTGGCACTTAAATAACGCTCTGCATCCAAAGCAGCCATGCAACCACTACCTGCAGCAGTAACTGCTTGACGGTAGGTTTTGTCTTGCACATCACCAGCAGCAAAAACGCCCTCAATATTTGTTTTACTTGTACCTGGAATTGTTGTGATATATCCCGTTTCATCCATGCTGATCCAATCCTTAAAGATGGAGGAGTTAGGACTATGTCCAATTGCAACAAAAAATGCACTGATGGCAAACTCTTCTTTTTCACCTGTTTTTGTATTGAGTAATCGTACCGCTTCAACTTTATTTTGGCCAATTATCTCTTCTGTTTCACTATTCCAATGAATCTCTATGGCTGGATTTGACTTAACACGTTCTTGCATTACCTTACTAGCCCTCATTTCATCTCTTCTTACAATCATGTGAACCTTTGAACAAATCTTAGAAAGGTACAACGCCTCTTCAGCAGCTGTGTCTCCTGCACCAACAATAGCGACTACTTTTCCTTTAAAAAAGAAACCATCACACACTGCGCAAGCACTCACTCCAAATCCATTTAATCGCTGCTCACTTTCCAATCCCAACCACTTTGCAGAAGCCCCAGTAGAAATTATAATACTATGTGCAGCAATCCATTTCTCTTCGTCAATCTCAACTTTATGAATCGGCCCCGTAAAATCAACTTTTGTTGCAATTCCGTAGCGGATATCAGCACCCATTCTAGCAGCCTGCTTTTCAAAATTGACCATCATCTCTGGCCCTTGAATTCCCTCTGGATAACCAGGATAGTTTTCAACTTCTGTAGTGATTGTTAATTGACCACCTGGTTGAATTCCCTGGTAAAGAACAGGCTTTAATCCAGCCCTACTTGCATAAATAGCGGCAGTGTAGCCAGCCGGACCAGAGCCAATAATTAAACACTGTACGGTTTCTATTGTATCCATAATTAAAGGAATGCTATAAATTTAAACGGGAGACTTAAAAGAAACTTAAACGCATTTAGCAACTCACTTATCCCAAGTAGGCCTTCAGCGCACTGCTATAGCGTGCCTTTTGAAGGCGCTTAATAGCACGTTCCTTGATTTGACGAATACGCTCTTTAGTTAAATCGTATTTCTGTCCTATCTGCTCAATCGTAACTCCATTTTCTCCATCCAACCCGAAGTAAGCATTTACAATTTCAGCCTCTCTTGGAGAAAGAGATTTAAGCACTCTACGTATTTCATTGCGCAGAGAATCTTTCATAACATCGTCGTCTGTGTCATCGCTACCCTCCAGTAGATCACCCATAGCAACGTCTTCTGCCTCATGGACCGGAGCATCAAGGGAAGTATGTCGAGTGTTACTTTGGAAAATATTATTGATTTCAGTTTCACTCATCTCCAACAACTCCGCAAGCTCCTCTGTAGAAGGTTCGCGTTCGTGCTCTTGCTCAAAAGCCATATATGCCTTGTTAGCCTTGTTGTAGGTACCGATTTTATTTTGAGGAAGTCGTACTAAACGACCTTGTTCAGCCAAAGCTTGTAAAATCGATTGACGAATCCACCACACAGCATAGGAGATGAACTTAAAACCTTTAGTTTCATCAAAACGTTGAGCAGCTTTAATTAATCCCAAATTACCCTCATTGATCAAATCACTCAATGAAAGCCCCTGGTGTTGGTATTGTTTTGCAACAGATACAACAAATCGAAGGTTTGCTTGCACGAGCTTGTCTAATGCACGTTGAGAATCCACAGGATTCCTATTGAACATCTTTATACGTTGCGCAAGTGTCGTCTCCTCTTCGGGAGTGATCATGGATATTTTGGAAATCTCTTGTAAATATTTTTCTACCGCCTGTGAATCTCTGTTTGTTATCTGGGTGGCGATTTTGAGCTGCCGCATGAAATTTGACTTTTTTAATAGTTAGGGGATAAAGACGAAAAATTACCCTTCAAACGTGTGCGAAGTTACTGAAAATAACAGTGTTTTTTCTACTGATTTTTATCGAACACCCTGTTTGTCTTTCTTTTTTAAACGATACCAAAACAGAATCAGACCAGCAGCAAAAAGGAGAATGGATATGACCTCGGCTTGAGTCGGGTTAAATCCTAACAAATTCATTTGATTATTTACCCGTATTTTTTCTATAGTAAAACGCTCTAATCCGTTGAATATTAGATATATAGAAAATATAATACCATCAATCTTAAACCGCTTTCTCATTAAAAAGAGAATACAAGCAAGTAAAATACAAGAGATTGCTTCGTATAGTGGAGTTGGATAAACCCCTTGAGGAAGTGCATTACAATAAGGCCCAATACAGCCTGGAATTGGAATGCCTGCTTCAATTACATTATTAGGATAAGTATAAGACCAAGCCCAATCGGGTATGAAAAATGGTTTTTGAGCCAGGTCACTTACAAGACCCCAATCTCCATCTCCTGCAAAATGGCAACCTAGCCTCCCTATTCCATAGGCAAGCATCAGACCTGGTGCAATAGCATCGCTTAACCTGAGAAATCCAATCTTATGCTTTTTGGAGTAGATAGCGATGGCAATAGCTGCGCAAATCAATCCTCCGTACATAGTTAATCCTGCAGCAGAAAATAAATATGCTGCGGGTTGTTTTAAAAAGTCAGACCAGTTTTCAAATATGTCAAACAGTTTAGCTCCCGCTAATCCAAACACCAGCGCCAGCAAGGTGATATCACCTACCCTGTCTTGTGGCCAAATCCTTACCGTACGTTTTTCTGGTTTAGGCAATCGAGCCTTTTCTTTTTCCCTCCACTTTAAAAAAGAAAAAAGCAAACTAAATGTAATTCCTAGTATCCAATTTCCTTGGGATGAAAAGATAAATTCAGCTGGAGTTATTGAAACACTCTCGTCAAGTGAGAATAGAGCTAGGAATTTAAAGCCAAAAACAAATCCAAGAATAAAATTGGATAGTATTTCTGTCCAATGAGCTGGACCACCAACAATATGTGTGATTTCGGTAGGTTGGAAAAGCCCCAATTTAGATTTCCTCTTCAACTCATAGGAAAGTGAAATGGCGGCAGCTCCAAAAGCAATGGCTACGAAAAAACCAAACGTATTTAAAAAACGCAGGAAAGGCAAGTCCAAGCCAAATAAATCCTTGAACGCATAGTAAAGATTAGGATACATTCAGTGAGGTTCGTTAGTTGCAATGCTGATTAAACGCACCAATTAGATTTTCTGCAATTGCTTGGGCAGAACGACCTTCAATCATATGTCTCTCTATATAGTGAGCAAGCTTTCCATCCTTAAACAAAGCAATGGCTGGAGAGGACGGAGGATAGGGTAACAAATGTTCACGTACTGCTTTTACAGCCTCAAGATCAAAACCAGCAAAACAAGTAGTTAAAAAATCAGGCTTTTTTGCACTGTTTGAAACCGCCATCAATACGCCAGGACGTGCCGTGCCAGCAGAACAACCACAAACTGAATTAATAACAACCAAGGTTGAACCAGGCTTAGCCAACTGCTCGTTTACTGAAGTTGCAGATAACAACTCTGAAAATCCAAAGTCAGTTAATTCCTCTTTCATTGGATTCACAATCTCAACAGGATACATAGTAAATATTTTAGCTGCGGCAAAAATAGACAATCCTATTGACATCCTTCACACAAGTAGGAGTATCCACCACATTGGTTATCCATTTCTTTAAGAGAATTTTCACAAATTCTTGGAACGAAAAATGACGGGAAACAAACAAGATTTCGTCTATATAATAGAAAAAATAGAAGAATCTTTCTCATAAGCAGTTGGTTTTGGTTTACCGCCCTTCGTTTCAACGAGGGGCTATTTTTTTACCAATGCTTTACGAACTGCAGTTACTTCCTTATCAGTAACTGGACCAGCTTTGTTGCCAAAATGAGTTCGTACATAAGTTAAGATGGAAGCAATTTCTTTGTCAGTCAAATATGAAAAAGAAGCCATTGGACTAAAATAGTTTTCATCTTGCACCTCTATTGGTTCATTAAGTCCGTTTAGCACTATTGAAATCAATCGCTTCTTATCACCCGTTGTATAATCAGTACCAAAAAGAGGAGGCGTCATTCGAGGAACTCCCCCACCATCACTTTGATGACAAGTCAAACAATATTTTTGGTATAACTGTTGACCGCTTAATGAATTAACTTTCCCTTGTGCTTGACCAGCAAGCGATAGAAGTGTTGAAAATAAAATAGCAGAAAAATAAAGTCGATTCACAGTTCCCTATTTAGGTTCATAGGATATTTTCCAAACCCAACCTTTTGCATCATCAGAAACCAATAATGATCCATCAGCAGATTGAGCGAGACCACATGGCCGGTGCTGCGCATCACGAGGACTCATTACTTTTCCTTTTCCAGTAAATCCATCGGCGAATATTTCCCAATCTCCAGTGGGCACCCCATTTTTGAGAGGTAGAAAAACAACATAAAAACCTTCCTGGTATTCTGGATTTCTGTTCCAGCTACCATGAAAGGCTATAAAAGCCCCGTTTCGATATCTCTCTGGAAACTGAGTGCCCGTATAAAACAAAAGCGCATTAGGTGCCAGGTGGCCAGGAAACGCCGCTAAAGGTGAAATTGCCTGCGGGGCTCCCTCTTTATTACCATCCCCTCCATATTCAGGAGATAATATTTTCTTATTCTTGAATTGATCCCAATAAACATAGGGCCAACCTGCGTCTTGCCCTTGTTTTAATCTATAAAAAGTTTCTGCGGGTAGCTCTGCACCTGCCTTAGCATCATAGAGCTGAGGAAAGTGTTGATACAACAAATCGCGACCATGCACAGTGACATACAAGTCATTTACCTGATGATTCCAATCAAGCCCAACAACATTTCGTAACCCTGTCGCGTATCTACTACCCTGTGAATAAGTTTGATCGATAGCGTGGGTTGAAAATCGCCAAATTCCTCCAGCGGAATCCAGAATTGGACAAGGCGTACGACCTGGAGATCCTGCTTTTCTGTCCTCCACTTGACAAACATTAGAAGGAGCCCCAATGTTGACATAGATGAATCCTTTTTTATCCAGCGTAATAGATTTAGAGGCATGCTGCCCCTTATCGACTAATCCAACTACAATTCGCTCCGGATTACTGGGTGAAACAGGTATGTAGTTATCATCAAGTTTATACCGAAAAATGGCATTATTTGATGACGCATAAAGGTAATGTCCTTCTAGAGCAATTCCTGTACCTATGTAATTCCCAAAAAGTAAACTGTCTTCATAAATGCCATCGTGATTCCTATCCTTCCATAACACGATTCCAGCACCTTCACGAAGTTTTTCCAGTTTCAAAAAGAGATTTCCATTTGGAGCAATGGCGATATGTCTTACCCGTCCCTGATTTTTCAATAAGGCAGTAGCGGTAAACTTTGATGGCAATTGTAGTGCTACCTCTGATTGTGCCCAACCGTCAAACAAAAGTGAAATAAAAAAAATAATTACTAATAAGAATCTTTTCATATTTAGTACCCCAAAATTTTAAGCATACTTTGTGCAGTTTGCTGTTTTGCATAAACCCAATCCGTCAACTTTCCATTTTTATCATGCCCAACAATCACATGCTTTGGAGATGGAATAAGACAATGCTTAATGCCACCATATCCGCTAATTTGATCTTGATAGGCACCCGTATGAAAAAATCCTACATAAAGAGGTTCGGATGTTCCGTTTGTTTTAGGGAGAAATACTTCGTTGATATGCTCTTCAGAATCATAATAATCATGACTGTCACAAGTTATGCCCCCTAACACTACACGCTGGTAATCCTGATCCCATTTGTTAATGGGCAACATTAGGAATTTTTCTCCTATTCCCCAGGTATCGGGCAACGTGGTTATGAAAGATGAGTCGATCATATACCAGGTCTCACGATCGTTTTGCACTTTCTCCGCCGTCACACTAAAAATGTGTGCCATGCTTTCTCCTACAGTAAAGCTTCCAAATTCAGTAAAAATATTAGGCATGGGAACTTTTGCTTTTTTACAAGCAACCTTGATATTTCGTACAATCTCATTAATCATGAATTGATAGTCATATTCAAATCCTAATGAGTGCTTAATCGGAAATCCACCACCTATATTTATGGAATCTAATTCGGGACAAATTTTCTTGAGCTGACAATAAAGGTTCACCACTTTATTTAATTCGCTCCAGTAATAGATATCATCTTTAATACCCTTGTTCAAGAAAATGTGTAACATCTTTAACTGAAATTTACTTTCGTATCCCTCAATCCGATCCACATAAAACTCCAAAACGTCTTTTGCTCTTATTCCAAGTCGAGAAGTATAAAAAGGGAAATTGGGTTCTTCCTCTGCTGCTACACGAATACCCAATTTGAAAGGAACTTTGACAGAGTGCGCATAGTCTTTCAATTCTTCCTTATTATCCAAAACAGGAATGACATTTGAAAAACCGCTGTTCAGCAATTGAGCGATTCTTCTGGTGTACCCCTTTTGTTTAAAGCCATTACAAATGATAAAAGTCTCCTTGGAAATTTTCTTTTTCGCATACAATTTTTTAATGATCTCAATATCATATGCGTAAGATGTTTCCAAATGAATATCATGCTTTAGCGCCTCCTCAACTACAAAACTAAAATGAGAACTTTTGGTGCAATAACAATAATGATACTTACCCTCATACTTGTGCTTTTTGAAAGCTGCCGCAAACATGTTCTTTGCCTTTTTAATCTGTGAACCAATTTTTGGCAAATAAGTTAGTTTTAAAGGCGTACCATGCTTAGCAATCAATGCCCTAAGATCCAACCCATTAAAATAGAGATTACCATCTTCAACCTCAATTCCTTCTTGAGGAAAATTAAACGTTTGTTTTACAAGATCTAAATAGGCGTTTGTCATGTTTAGTGCAATAGTCTGTTTTTAAGTAGGAGTAAAATCGGCACAAAACTATTGCTTTAGCATAATCAGTGTCCGATTTAGTAAAAAAAAAGGTCCGTTTCTCGAACGGACCTAAATTTTGTAAAGGAATTCCGGGTTACTTAACCTCCTCGAAAGGAACATCGGTTACATCTTCAGCGGCCTGAGATCCAGCTTCGGGCTGTGGAGCAGCACCTTGAGGATTACCCTGTGTTGCTTTATACATATCCTCACTAGCTGCAGTCCAAGCAGTATTTAGCGCTGTAAGCTGTGCATCAATTGCAACAAGATCTTGTGATTGGTGTGCTTCTTTGAGCTTTTCTGCAGCTTGTTCAATCACCGCCTTTTTATCTGCTGGAATCTTATCACCGTATTCCTTAAGTTGTTTTTCAGTTTGGAAAAGCAGTGAATCAGCTTGATTAATTTTATCAACCTTTTCACGTTCGGCTTTATCAGCAGATTCATTAGCCTTCGCCTCTGCTTTCATTCGCTCCACCTCTTCTTTACTCAAACCAGAACCTGCTTCAATGTGAATTTTTTGCTCTTTGCCAGTTCCTTTGTCTTTAGCGGTCACATGCAAAATACCGTTTGCATCGATATCGAAGGTAACCTCAATCTGAGGGACACCACGTGGCGCTGGTGGAATTCCATCTAGATTGAAAATTCCGAGACTTTTATTGTCTTTTGCCATGCTGCGTTCTCCTTGTAAAACATGAATTTGAACACCCGGCTGATTATCACTTGCTGTAGAGAATACCTCTGATTTTTTTGTAGGAATAGTTGTGTTGGCGGGAATCAGTGTAGTCATCACCGCACCCATCGTTTCAATACCAAGAGAGAGGGGTGTAACATCCAAAAGAAGGACATCTTTTACTTCACCTGTTAAAACAGCCCCTTGGATACCTGCACCAATGGCAACAACCTCATCGGGGTTTACACCTTTATTAGGTTTTTTACCAAAGAACTTTTCTACGATTTCTTGTACTTTAGGAATACGAGTTGATCCACCCACCAATATAACTTCATCAATTTGGGAGGTGCTTAATCCAGCATCTTTTAGTGCAGACTCACAAGGCTTCAAACAGCGGGTAAATAAATTGTCAGCCAACTGTTCAAAACGAGCACGGCTTAATTTTTTAACCAAGTGCTTTGGCACTCCGTCAACTGCAGTGATATAAGGGAGGTTAATTTCTGTTTCTGCAGAAGAACTTAATTCCACTTTTGCCTTTTCAGCTGCCTCTTTCAAACGTTGTAGAGCCATAGGATCTTTACGCAAATCAATTGACTCTTCATTTTTAAACTCATCTGCTAACCAATCCATGATTACTTTATCAAAGTCATCCCCACCCAGGTGCGTATCTCCATTGGTGGATTTAACTTCAAAAACACCATCACCTAATTCCAAAACTGATATATCGAATGTGCCACCACCCAAGTCAAATACTGCAATACGCTTATCGCTTTGTGCTTTGTCTAAACCATAAGCTAATGCGGCGGCAGTAGGCTCATTCACGATGCGTCTAACATTTAAACCAGCTATTTCTCCAGCTTCTTTTGTAGCCTGACGCTGTGCATCATTAAAGTAGGCTGGCACTGTAATGACAGCCTCTGTTACTTCATGTCCTAAATAATCTTCGGCTGTTTTTTTCATTTTTTGCAAAACCATCGCACTAATTTCTTGCGGCGTGTAAAGACGACCATCTATATCAATACGTACTGTATTGTTGTCCCCTTTTGCAACCTTATAGCTCCAGTGCGTAATCTCTTCACCTACCTCGTCAAAACGACGGCCCATGAAACGCTTAACCGATGCGATTGTATTTAAAGGATTGGTGATAGCCTGACGCTTTGCAGGATCACCTACTTTTCTCTCACCATTTTTCAAAAAGGCAACAATGGAGGGGGTAGTTCTTCTTCCCTCATCATTGGCAATAACTACTGGCTCGTTTCCTTCCATTACGGAAACACAGCTGTTAGTAGTTCCTAAGTCAATACCTATAATTTTTCCCATTTTTCAGATTTTGAATATTCATAAACAATCCATGTGCCGGCGAAGTGAATTG
>JBEDEC010000100.1:0-6989 GCA_041175905.1 Bacteroidota bacterium | reverse complement strand
ATAGAATCACAACAAAAGAAAGTAGACCAAGTACAACAGTAAACGCAATATTACCTGTTACGTTAGCGGAACCTGGAATCAATCCAAAAATGTTATTGACTAAAATGAAAAAGAATACAGTCAACAAGAAAGGAAGATAACGCTCGTATTTGTGACCCAAATTTGGTTTTGCTACTTCGTCACGCACAAAGGTGATCACTGGCTCGAGCAAACTTTGAGAACCCTGCGGAGCAGAGGTAACTCCAATTCCTTTTTTGTAACGTCCTGCCACACGGAACATCAACACAGTAAAAACGATTAAGGCCAACAGCATTTGTACTACATTTCTTGTCATTGACAAATCGTAGTACTTCACCGTTGGATCAAATTTTCCATTGGTATCGAGCGGAACAATCGTTCCAGCAGAGAATTTCTTTGGATCTAATCCCAATTCATGAATGGAATGCTCAGTTAATAACGTGTAACCTTTATATGCAGCATGACCATGTTCAAAATTGGAAGACATGAAAATATCCCAAGTATCCCGTGTAGGAGAATATAATATAATAGGCAAAGGAAGTGTTACAGGATGCTCACCAATATCCATGAAATGATATTCATGCCCGTCTAATACGTGGCCAAAAATCACTTCAGCGGCATCAAATTTCTTTTTTTCAGTGGGCTGTGCATGTTCGCCAGCAGGCGTTGTTGCTTCAGCATGTGCATCGTCCTGCGCATGTTCTTGTGTATGCTCCTGCGCCCAGAAAAACAAAGGAGATAAGGTAAAAACGAGGGTTAAAACCAGCGTTTGAATGTAAGATTTACAGCTTCTGCACATACCTGCCTCGAAATTTTGCGCAAAGATAGGGGTGAGTGCTTGAAAAATCGAAGAAAAACGGACAAAATGGAAGGCGATTTTAGCCCGATTTTTTCAGGCTATTGGGGGTTTGAAAATTGCATCCGAAACAGCTTGGCATAATGTCCGTTTAAGGCCATTAACTGCTCGTGGGTGCCACTCTCAACCAGTACTCCTTTATCCAAAACCATGATCCTGTTGGCTTTGCGAATAGTTGATAGCCGGTGCGCAATCACAATTGAGGTCCGTCCCTTGATAAGGGTATCGATAGCCAGCTGGATCAATTGCTCGCTTTCTGAGTCAATCGAAGAAGTGGCTTCATCCAAAATCAATATGGAGGGGTTATATAATAATGCTCTTACAAAGGAGAGTAACTGGCGCTGCCCCATGGAGAGTCCCACCCCTCTTTCCCGCACGTCATAATGGTACCCGCCGGGTAATTTCACGATAAAATCATGGAGCCCAATCATGCGAGAGGCCTCCTCTACTTTTTCCAGCGTTATGGAAGGGTTACGAAGTGTGATATTGTCTAAAATGGAGCCGGAAAACAAGAAAACGTCTTGCAAAACCACCCCTACTTGGCTTCTAATTTCATCTAGGGAATAAGAACTAACCGATTTATCATCGATCCGAATATCCCCTTCCTGAAATTCATACAAACGTGTCAATAATCCCGTGATAGACGTTTTACCACTTCCGGTATGGCCAATTAATGCCACTGTTTCACCAGGCTGAGCGACAAATGAGATTCCTTTTAACACAGGAACATCTGGCAAATAAGAAAACTTGACGTTTTCAAATTCGATTTTTCCTTTGAATCGAACTGGATTAATTGTTTGTGTAGAAATCGGAGGCGCAGCTTCGGGATTATCTAAGACTTTAAACACGCGCTCGCTGGCAATGATCCCCATCTGTAATACATTAAACTTATCTGCCAATACCCGAAGCGGACGAAATAATAAATTAAGGCATAAGATGAATGCAATGACGGTTCCCTGCTGATTTTCCTGGAGATCAAGTGCTTCTTTAGAGGTCCACCACACCACTAAACCTATGGAGAGAGCCAACACAATTTCTACCACAGGAAAAAAAACAGAATAGGCGAATATCGCTTTGATATTTGCATCGCGGTGCTGACGATTGATCACTTTAAACTTTTCCATTTCTCGATCCTCCGCTGCAAAGGCTTGTACAATTGACATTCCGGTTAAGTGTTCCTGAACAAAGGCATTCAGTGCTGCCACCGCATTACGTACAGCATGAAAAGAACGGTTGATGCTTTCTTTAAAAACATAGGTAGCAATAATCATGATCGGAAAAGGAATCAGCGCAATCAAGGTTAATTGCCAGTCGGCCCACAACATATACGTGAGCACACAAAAAATAGAAAGCAGGTCGGCAATAATCGGCACAAGCCCCTCCGCAAAAATATCATTGATTGACTCAATGTCATTGACAGTTCGCGTAGTAAGCGTACCCACAGGCGTCTTGTCAAATTGAGAGAGATGTAGACGCAATATTTTTTCATAGGTGGTTGTCCGCATATCCATCACAACGGATTGACCTAATGATGCCGTCAAAAAAGTAAACCCAAAGCGCAAGGCTGTTTCAATAATAATCACCCCAACTTGAATCATCGTTACCAACACAACCATGCGCGGAATCTCTTTTAAAATGTATGCATTGACCGTTTGTTGAATCAACAAGGGACGAATGGGAGTGATCACAGCTAATAGAATCGCTAACGCAACTGAAGCCCAAAAACGTGTTTTGTAAGGAGCTGCAAAGGCTAATACTCTTCTAAGTAAGTTCCAATCAAAAAAAGTGCGGGAAGAAGTTGCCACATTAAGGAGTTGAAGAAGTGCCGATGGCTTTTGTATAAGCTTTGATAAATAGTGCGCCTAAATTTTTATGCGGTGGAACATAATCTTCAAAAATTTTATCTGTAACCAGGCGATCCAGTTCTTGCCAAAAACCAATCCACTCGATATCATTACCAGAACGAAGCTTTTCCATCAATAATCGCAAAAAAGGATTATTGACTGGTGCATCTGCAATTTGTTTAGTACCGATAATATGCGCATCAGGTGCTTTTTCCAAGATATCATGAATCATATTATATCCTCCACAAGAGCCCATGAAAACAATTTTGGACGCAGGAGACATTTGCGCAATGGTGTAAGGCGCATTATAACTATGACCCCGATTAATGGTGACGCGTGGAATAATTTTTTGTTCCTGTAAAAAGTTATTGAGCTCTTCTTGTGCTTTTGCATCTTCATTGAGTTCTTCTGGCAAGGGTCGATTCATATACAAATTGACTGGGCGACCTTTGCTAGCACTCACTTTTACCCAATATTTACTGGACTGATCAATTCGCCAGTTTGCATTGTTAAACATATTAACCAGTCCCGGAAATACCCCAATACCATCTTTATCTCCATAGATAAATAATTGTACTGCTACTCGCCCACTATCATCTGCCAGATCTTTGAAAGGCACTTGATAAACGGGTGGAATGCCCAACTCCTTCGTCAAGTCAATTTTTTTTGTGCTATCCGCAGACAAAAAAAGTTTTTCTAAAATAGAATAGATAACCATCCCCTTTCTACTTCCGCGTTGTGCTGCCTCATTGTAATTCTCTTTTATATTTTGCAACATCCGGATAGCAACAGGTTGAAGTGTCTCTGCAATGCTGGCATACGAATCAGCCACATCAGCTCCATCTTCTAACCCATCTGTTTTGTCAAGGTTTTTTACAAAAGCGCGCATCAAGGTACTGGCAGGATCTTCCTGTCCTTGTTTTTTTGAAGCTGGGAATGACGCCAAAAACTCATCTAGTGTATTGAAGGCCGCTGCCATTTTGATAAACTTCCGATAACGATCAAATCGAATGAGCTTTAGTAATGAGTCACCCCGATTACCAATTTTAGTCATCATCAATGGATATACCCCTCGTACAAAACTGGAAGTATAAATTGTTCCATCGGAGGAAACAGCTAGATAATATAGCTCGGCAGCCGTCAAAGGCTGCAAAATTTTAAAGCGAAGTTGTAAATCCTTTTCATTATGGAGCGTATTAATCACTGTAACAAAATGAGCACGTGCTTTATCTTCTAAGCGACTGGTCAAAATTCGATGTTCCATTGCGGTATCCCCGCGCATAGCACGCGCCACATAATCCATTTGTGTTGCCACCAGTAAACGGTAATAACCCAATGTATCTTCTTTTACCGCATCAATCTGTTCTATAGAGGTTCTTCCTTGTAGAATATTGTCAACAAAGGGGAAATACTGTTGCCCACTTTTGCTGAGCGCCATTTTAGAAACGATCGCAACAAAAGGATCATCGTCAATTGACCGTATCCGATTACCCAGACGATCACCAGATGCTGCATAGTCGTATAATTGCCGAGGAAATAAACGTGCAACAGCCTTAATTAAACTATCAGCGAATGAAACGTCTGGGTTGCGCTGCAAAACAGTAAATGTTTTTTCGGGAAATAGCGCACAATATTTCAGTAACAAATTCTCTCTACAAACTCGGTATCCACTATTTCTTTCAAAAATCCCTGCCGCCATCAAAGCTGTTCCTGCATCATAGGGAAGTGCAACTACAAATGGCGCAATAGTTTCCCCTTTACGATCGGCTAACATACAAGCTTCATAATTGGCAACGAGCATAGACAAATACTGAGGTTTTACGCCCTCTGCACCAGGTCTTTTCCAATTTTCTCTGAAATACTTTAGCACGCCTTCCAAACCAGACAAATAATTAACCTTTAAACGGTGGTCGAGTTCCGTATCCGTTTCAATTGTGAAACAAAGACGTGGTACATCAACCAGCAATGTTCTGGTTAAAGCTTCATTGAGTACGGTATTATCACTGGGTGTGAAACGGGTATCCTTTGTACCATCTCCTTCTACAATCAAACGGCGTTCTGTAAAAATCAGGTCATGATTTCGTTCTCTTCTAAATTCAGGCTTATATCCGACTGGGGTTGGGAATGTATCAGTGAAACTTTGAGCAAACCCCTGTATCCCAAAAAGAGAGGTTACACATAAAACAATCAATATAGAAAAGGGCCGGACCATCAATATGCGAAGTTACTGTTCGGGCGTTAATATTAAGTTATCATTAAGTCTTAAACTGTGATAACTCCTGCGTCCAATTGCCAGAAATAAAAAGATAAATTTGTACAAACAACCCGTTCATGGAAAATAAGGCCCGTAAAGTACTGATTGCAGACGACGAGCCCGATATCCGCGAGATACTCGAGTATAATTTAGCAGCTGAAGGATTTGAAGTAGTGGTTGCAAAAGATGGGGATGACGCACTTGACAAAGCCAAAAAGTCAAAACCAGATTTGATTTTATTGGACGTAATGATGCCCAAAAAATCAGGTGTTGAAGTTTGTCGTCTACTTCGTTTACAGCCCGCCTTTGCGGAGACCTTGATTGTTATGCTGACAGCACTAGGTGATGACGGCTCTGTAATTAAGGGATTAGAAACTGGAGCGGATGACTATATTGCAAAACCCGTCAGCCCCAAAGTATTGATCACCCGACTCAATGCCTTGTTTAGAAGACAGATAAAATCTACCAGCACCACTCTATCCAATGGGCCGATTACAATTGATGCAGAAAAATTTTTAGTATTGGTGGAAGGCAATTCAGTTGTTCTTGCCAAAAAGGAATTTGAATTATTGCAACTATTAGCACATAAACCTGGACGGGTATTTTTACGAAATGAAATTCTCAACCAGATCTGGGGAAATGATGTAATTGTGGGCGATCGCACCATTGACGTACATATTCGAAAAATCAGACAAAAACTTGGCATAGACTGTATCAAAACAGTCAAAGGAGTTGGGTATAAATTTTCAGTCTAACTGATCAATTCGGCTGTACTTTTACACCACTGTAAATATGCCGAGTAGAGAAAGCAATATTACCCCTCGCCAAATCTCATTACTAGCAGCACTCATTCTTTCCATCCCTGAGAGCATACTTGTGATTTGGGCCTCTGGTAAATGGGCACTAGGATTTCTTTCCTTTTCTATTATCTTTTTAGCTAGCTACTTAGTGATATCGACTTTACTTGAACAATTTATCAATCGTAAGATCCGATTGATTTATAAGTTTATTCACAAAACAAAAGCGACTAAAAAAGAAGAGACCTATTATAAATATGTGTTACCTGCTAAAACGCTTGATGAGGTAAGTCGTGAAGTGGAAGAATGGGCAAATGAGAATGAAAAGGAGATGGAGGTCCTTCGACAAAATGAACAGTTTCGCCGTGAGTTTCTTCAAAATCTATCGCACGAGTTTCGAACCCCCATTTTTGCGATACAAGGATATGTAGAAACCTTATTAAATGGTGCGCTCGACAACCCGAGTGTAAATAAAAAATACCTCGAAAAAGCCGGCCGAAATGTTGAACGACTTTCAAATCTGCTAAGTGACCTAGAACAAATTTCAAAATTGGAAAGAGGTGAACTACCCTTGATAAAACAGAATTTTGTAATCCAGGAATTAGTCAGAGAAGTTTTTGAAGAGGTAGCTACGCGCGCAGAAGTAATTAATATTACCTGCGAAATAAAAAAAGAATGCGAAAGCCCACTTTCTGTTTTTGCTGACAAAGAGAAAATAAGACAAGTACTAACTAATTTGGTTGAAAACTCTGTGAAATATGGCAAACAGAGTGGAAGAATCACAGCAAGCATGTATAAAACCGATGAAAACCACATCTTAATAGAGATCACAGATGACGGTATCGGTATTCCTGAAAAAGAATTAAGTCGAATATTTGAACGGTTTTACCGCACTGAAACAGGCCGTTCTCGTGATATCGCAGGAAGCGGATTGGGACTTGCAATTTGCAAACATATTATTGAAGCGCACGGTGAAACGATACATGTGAGAAGCACAGAACAAATTGGCACAACGATTGGCTTTACACTACCTATCCGCTGATCTAGTAGGTTTTTTTTCGAAATAAATACTGATAAATTTTCAATTGAGAACGAACTGGATTCTTTTTAGCGTGCGCTACGTACTCATTCTTCAGCTCAGCATCTAAAATTCTTGCTTTAACAGTGTCTTCCAATTGAATTTCCAAAATATCTTTCAATTCCTTTCGTAGAGCAGGATG
>JBEDEC010000099.1:0-10137 GCA_041175905.1 Bacteroidota bacterium | reverse complement strand
ATTTAAAAAGGGTGCCCTCCGCCGTCAATTTTCTTCTTACAGCTAATCGGCAATCTTTTATAGGCATCTGGATTAGCTAGAACATCGTCCGCATCGTAACCACAATTAGAAATTGCTGTTTTTATCTGCTCGATATCAATTCTATCCGTAATATATTTTGTCTTAGACTCCCCTTTTCTGTAATTAATTAAAAACTCTGATACCCCATCCAGTCTTTTTAATTGGTACTCCAATCGATTTTTACAGTTTATGCAAAGCGCTTGCGGAATCTTAACGGTTGCAGTTATAACCGGTTTTACCTGGGCGTTTGCTAAAACGCCAAAATGGATGCAAACGATTAAAATTAAAATTGAACGCATAAACTATTTAGTGGGTGACCAATTTGCAGGATCTTTTCTCCATTGCTCCAATAATTCAGATTCTGCCTGACCTATTAAAGCATCTCTAAGCGCAAGTTGAATTAAAGTGGGATAGTCGGTTAAAGAGATGTATGCAAGCTTACGTTGTTCAAATTGCTCTTTTGCTTGTTTAAACCCATAATTAAAAATAGAAACCATGCCAACCACTTCCAATCCTTTGGCCTGAAGTGCATCTACGGCTTGCAAACTACTCTTACCGGTTGAAACCAGATCTTCGATAACTAGTACCTTTTGCCCCTCTTTACATTCCCCCTCAATTTGATTACCCAGACCATGTTCCTTTGGCTTAGGTCTAACATAGATGAATGGAAGCTTTAACTGATCAGCAGCCATTGCACCCCAAGGAATTCCAGCTGTAGCGACGCCTGCCAATAATTCTGTGTTTTCAAATTGCTCGAAAATCACATTACATAACTCCGATTTAATAAAGTCTCTAACGTAAGGGAAAGAAAGAACCTTTCTGTTGTCACAATAAATCGGACTTTTCCAACCACTGGCCCACGTATAGGGTTGTGTAGGATTTAATTGAACTGCTTTAACTTGTAAAAGTTTTTCAGCTATTATCACTGCATCTGACATCCAACAAAATTAGTAAAATCAAATACATGTCCATTATAATTCAGGCAGGAGGAGGTGTAATCAAAAATGAAAAAAACCAAGTTCTTTTAATTTATCGTAGAAAAAAATGGGATCTTCCTAAAGGTAAATTGGACCCAGGAGAAACGTTAGAAGAATGTGCTATTCGCGAGGTAAAGGAAGAAACTGGTTTGCAGTCGGTTGAGCTAATTAAAAAACTGACAGTAACACAGCATGCCTATCTACAAGATTCTATTCACTTCATAAAGGAAACACATTGGTATCACATGTCTGCAACAACGTTAGATAACAAATTTCTCACCCCTCAACTAGAGGAGGAAATTGAAAAAATAGAATGGGTAGATGTTGGATTATTACCCACCTATTTAGAAAATAGCTATGACACAATCCGGCAAGTTCTATCGCTTTTGTAAAGATGCAGCAACAATAGCAGGCAAAAAAGGAGAAGCATCTCCCCCATTTCTAATAATATCACGCACAATAGTGGAGGCAACAGAAGTATACTTAGGTTCTCCTGTCAAAAAGATGGTTTCAATTGAGGCATCTAGCGTACGATTTGCATCAGCAATCGTCTTCTCGTATTCAAAATCACTTACATAACGAATTCCACGTAATATAAATTTGGAGTCGATTTTTTTACAAAATTCAACAGTAAGCCCATCATAAATAGCACCTTCTACTCGTGATTCGTCTTTGTAAATTGAAGAAATCCATTCTAATCGCTGCTCTGGAGTGAACATGGGAGCCTTAGATGAATTCAAACCGATTCCAACAACAATCTTATCGAATAAAGGCAAGGCCCTGTTAATAATATCAACATGACCTAATGTAAGAGGATCAAAGGTTCCAGGAAAAAGACCGATACGGTTCATAACTCAGATTTACTCTGCTAAAGTACGACCAGAGAGCAAATAAAGCACAGCCATTCTGACGGCAACTCCATTTTCAACTTGCTGAAGAATAATCGACTGATCACTATCCGCAACATCGCTATTAAGTTCAACCCCTCTGTTTATAGGCCCAGGATGCATAATAAGAATATGCTTTTTCAAGCTATCCAATAGTTCTTTACTGATTCCATAAGCAAGATTATATTCCCTTAGGGAGGAGAATAGTACCTGATTCTGTCTCTCTAATTGTATTCTTAATACATTCGCCACATCGCACCATTCAAGTGTTTCTCTGAGATTATAACTTACATGAACACCTAACGCCTCACTGATGTGCTTTGGAATTAAAGTGGGTGGTCCACATACCAGCACTTCAGCACCCATCTTTTTCAAAAGATAAATATTGCTTTGTGCCACCCTGCTGTGGAGTATATCACCGATTAACGCTACTTTTCGTCCCTGTAATGTGCCTGTTTTTTCTTTTATAGAGAAGGCGTCCAGTAATGCTTGAGTGGGGTGTTCATTGATGCCATCACCAGCATTTATGATTGCAGCAGGAATATGATCTGCTAAAAAATGAGGTGCGCCACTAGCGCTATGTCGCATAACAACCATATCTACCTTCATCGATAAAATATTATTTACCGTGTCAAGAAGGGTCTCCCCTTTTGCCGCTGAAGAAGAGGATGCAGTAAAATTGATCGTATCAGCACTTAATCGCTTCTCTGCCAACTCAAATGAAATTCTGGTACGAGTCGAATTCTCGTAAAAAAGGTTTACGATTGTAACCTCACGAAGGGAGGGCACTTTTTTAACGGGTCGTTGTAAAACTTCTTTGAATTGTTCTGCCGTACTTAGAATGAGAGAAATATCTTGTGGGGTGAGATTTTTAATGCCCAGCAGATGTTTGGTGGATAGTTGCATTAAAAAACAAAATTAGGGTATTTTATTGATTTAACAGAATCACTTGAGGATCACCCGATTCTGTACTCATTAGTTTAATTTTCTCTGTCCGTTGGGTCGATATTTTTTTACCTGAAAAATCTGGCTGAATGGGAAATTGGCGGTGCTCGTTGCGATCAATGAGTACGCATAATTCAACCCGTTCTGGTCGACCATAATCCAATAATGCATCTAAAGCCGCTTTAATTGTACGACCTGTAAATAAAACATCGTCCACCAAGATGACCGTTTTACCCTCAATGGAAAAAGGAAGATTCATTTTATCAGGAGTAACAATTTTGTTTCTTACATCATCTCTGTAAAAAGTAATGTCTAATTGACCATGCAATACCTGGCTGGAAGAAATTTTAGAGGCAATGATAGTGTGCAAAAAAGTTGAAACGACAGCGCCACCCTGTTGTATTCCTACTAACACGGTATTTTCAAAGCGAGGATGCTTCTGCAGTAATTGGTCTCCTAATTGCTGCAACATTGAATAAACCTCTGTTGGTTGAACTATAACTTTCACGTTTCGTTGATTTATTTTTCCAGCATAAAAGGATACGCAAAATCAGAAGGAGGATTAAAGGTCTCCTTTATTGTTCTTGCACTTAACCATCTATACAAATTAAGATGTGAACCGGCTTTATCATTGGTGCCAGAGGCTCTTGCTCCACCAAAAGGTTGTTGTCCAACTACAGCACCTGTGGGCTTGTCGTTGATATAAAAATTACCAGCAGCATTCTCTAATCTTTTGGTAGCTTCTTCAATAGCAGTGCGGTCTTGTGCAATAATTGATCCAGTTAATGCGTAGGGAGATGTTTTATCAACTAAATCCATCGCTCTTTCAAAATTATTAGCTGGATATACGTAAATGGTTAATACGGGACCAAAGATTTCCTCACACATGGTTTGTGATTGGGGGTTCTTTGTTTCAATGATGGTGGGTTGTATAAAGTATCCTTCCTTATCCTCGCACTTTCCTCCTACTAAGATTGTACACTTTGGATCTTTTTTGGCAGCGTCGATATAGCGTTTAATCGTGGTAAAACTTTTTTCGTCAATCACCGCATTTATGAAATTACTAAAATCCTCTACCGTACCCATTTTAAATTGTCGAACTCCAGCTATCAACTTCTTTTTTACTTCCTCTGCAATGTTTGAAGGGATATAAGCTCGAGAGGCAGCTGAACACTTTTGACCCTGGAATTCAAATGCACCTCGCAATAGTGCAGTGACAAGCACATCAGGATCGGCAGATTTATGTGCCAACACAAAATCCTTTCCTCCAGTCTCTCCTACTATTCTCGGGTACGATTTATAGTTGGAGATATTACTGCCAATAGTGCTCCACATTGAATTAAAAACCTGTGTTGAACCTGTAAAATGAACCCCAGCAAAATCCTTATGTGCGAAACAAACATTTCCAACTGCTGGACCATCCACGTATACTAAATTGATTACCCCATCAGGCAAACCCGCTTCTTTGAGTACACGCATAATTAATTGTGCAGAATAAATTTGTGTGTAAGCACATTTCCAAACCACTACATTTCCACATAACGCAGCAACAGTTGGGAGATTTCCACCGATGGATGTAAAATTAAAAGGAGTCACTGCTAATACAAAGCCTTCCAAAGGACGATAAGCTAAACGATTGTGCATACCAGGTCCGCTAATGGGTTGTTGCTTATAGATTTCCGATAAAAAATGAACATTAAAACGTAAAAAATCAATGAACTCACAGGCAGCATCTATCTCGGCTTGAAAAGCATTTTTACTTTGACCGAGCATCGTTGTCCCATTGATGTAAGGACGGTATTTCGTTGCAAGTAAATCAGCTGCTTTTAAAAATATATGTGCGCGATTTTCCCATGAGTAAGTGCTCCAGATATTTTTTGCCGCTAATGCAGCCTCAATAGCCATACTCACATGCTTCTGCTCCCCCTTGTGGAAGTAGCCAAGCAAATGTTTTTTTTCATGCGGTGGACGAATTGCAACTTTATTTCCACTTCTTACTTCCTTAGAACCAATATACTGAGGAATGTCAGCCACTTGCGACTTTAATTCTTTCAATACTTCTTTCAACTTCTTTCGTTCAGTCGTTCCTGGTGCGTAACTCAGAACGGGCTCATTAGTTGGTAGTGGATAAGAAAAAGTCCCTGTTGACATAAAAGAGGATTTGTATTAAAGGATTAAAGTTAGTAATTACTTTATGCTTGTTGCTGGTCTTTTTCACTCATTAAAAAAGCCTTGATAAAACCATCTAGCTCACCATCCATCACAGGCTGAACATTTCCCACTTCAAAATCAGTACGGTGATCTTTAATCATTTTATAAGGATGAAAAACATAGCTACGAATTTGACTACCCCACTCAATTTTCTTTTTGGTACTATTTACGGCATCTCTCACTTCATTCCTTTTACGCAACTCCTCTTCGTATAAACGGCTTTTCAACATTGTCATCGCCTTTTCTCGATTACCCAACTGTGAGCGTTCGGTTTGACATACAACAACGATACCAGTAGGAATATGCGTCAACATCACTTTTGTTTCCACCTTGTTAACATTCTGACCTCCAGCGCCACCACTTCTGGCTGTTTCCATTTTTACATCCGCATCTTTAATCTCAATATTAATCGTATCATCTACCAATGGATACACAAAAACCGAAGAAAATGAAGTGTGTCTTCTGGCATTACTGTCAAAAGGTGAGATACGCACTAATCGATGCACACCACTTTCTGCTTTTAAAAATCCATATGCAAAAGGTCCTTCAAATTGCAACGTACAGGTTTTTATACCTGCGCCATCACCCCAAACCCAATCAAGCTCAGTTACTTTCCACCCTTGCTTTTCTCCGTACATGCGATACATTCTGGCTAACATCTCAGCCCAATCTTGGCTTTCTGTTCCGCCGGCACCTGAATTGATTTGTAAAACAGCAGGCAATTCATCTTCGGGTTCATTAAGGGTTGCCTTAAATTCAGCATCATCTAGTAAGGAAAGCGCCTTATCATAGGCTTCTTGTGTTTCTGCCTCTGTAGCATCACTGCTTTTCCAAAACTCAAATAACACGGCAAAATCTTCTACTGATTGTTCTGAACTGACATACAGATTAACCCAATATTCATTGAGCTTGATATTTTTCATAATATCAGTAGCTCTTTTGTTATCATCCCAAAATCCAGGGCTTAGGGATAATTGTTTGTCTTGTGCAATTTTCTGAAGTCGATTATCGACGTCAAAGAAACCTCCTTATCCCGACTATGCGGGACCGCATATCCTGTAATTTTTCAGCTGTCATAAGGCAAAAATAGCTTATTAATATTGAAAATGGATCGTAGTAGCACCATTCCCATAAAAGGGGTCAAATTGATCAGAGTAATTTCGGATAAAGGGTCTCCCTTTAAGCCATAGATGTATTTCTTCTTTTAATTTGCCCTTACCTACCCCATGAATTACCGTTAAAGTTGGCTGATGATGTTGAATTGCTAATTCAATTTGTTTCTCAAATGCACTTAGCTGAATGGATAGAATTTCAAAATTTGAAAGGCCTTTCCAATCAGGGACAAGTTCCTCAATATGCAAGTCGATCACATGATAGAATGATTTTTCAAATAAGTTGGATTTTAAAGATTGAATGCTGTTTGCTTGTTTGAAATTCGGCTCATTCGGATCAAATAATTCAATACTCTTATGATCAGGAAATTGACTCATAATTGGATAGGAAAAACTAGCCTCTTTATTCTGCCTTAATTTTTCAAGATGCGTAAAGAGTTGCTTTGGTTTAATTCGAATAGTATGTGAGTAATGATCTAGTTTTCCCTTTACTTTTTCAACTAAAGAAAATTCAAAAAGAAAAAGCGGATTATCATTAAAAGATTCCATTAAAAAATCATGGAGATAGAAATCATGTCCTTTTTCAATTTTACCAGTTAACTGCCACTCGACCTTCCCTAGTAAGCTGACTTTATAAGAAAACAGAAGAGAGTGGGGTAATCCATTATGTAAATAAAGTTTAAAAGATTCCACTAGCCATTCTTCATTGGAATCGACAACAACTGGCAGAAGTACAAAAGAAAGATTTCCTCCAACTACAGATCGATCAGGATTGTTTTTTTCTACTTGTAGATCCTCAAAACTACTTTTTATAGTTTTTTGCTTTTCCGAAGAAACCCTTTTTTGAGAGGAGGAAAACCGATAATAGTACGGAAAATCAATTTGGTCTAGAAATACCGGAAACTGCACACCTTGCACGTCTACACATACCAATTCATTATCTAGAAATTCAATAATGGTCGCTTCCTCTTTGGAATGCAACAACAAAACTTTATCACCAATTTGGTATTTCAACTAGGTAATTTTAAAAAAGCTACAGACCTGTAAGCCGGATTCTGTCGAGGGCCTTCATTTATCTGCCAAAAAAGTTGCCCCTTTTGGTCAAGCTGCCTACCCTGTAACCTGTCTTTTCAGAACTCGAACGTGCAGCTCTCAAAGGTTACTATACGTGGCATTTCAGCATGCAAGGTTTACCCGTCTTCTCTGTTACCAGGGAAGACCGTGGGCTCTTACCCCACGTTTTCATCCTCACCTTTATTGCTAAAGGCAGTTATTTTCTGTGGCACTTGCTGTCACCGGTTACCCGGCGCCCGGCTATTCACCGGTGCATCGCACTTTGCTGTCCGGACTTTCCTACTCCCAAAAGAGAGTCGAAGACCTGGTCTGTAGCCCAGCGAAGGTACAAAACCTATCAATTATTATCAGGAGAGCTTGAAGAGTCAACCTTCAACCCAATTTGTAAGTCACGTTGCAAAGTATCAATTGCTGTAATGATTTGCCTTACTTGAACATGAGGTAGCATACTTTGATCTAAAATTGACTTGATCTGCTCCATATTTTGCCAATGATAATTAGCTTGTTTTTCAGTCATTTTAAAAACAAAAAATCTTTCAGTAGAAAAACTAAGTAAGGTCAACACAAAAAGGAGAAAAAAAATTGTTTTCATTTTACATTTTTAATAAAGGTCATGCCATCCTCTTCCATTATACCCCTGATGGCGCGACGTATCTGTATTGAATATTATTAAGCCGATAGTTGGCGAGGTAATTGCATCTCGCTCTGCAGTAGACATATTAGATGCCACTAACACGGGAGTTTTCCATTCTAATTGGGTTGGGTTAGATTGACTCGCGCTTAAATACTGACCAGCTGATGGAGTGATAGATGGAAGAGTCAATTGAATTGAATAGGACTGTGGTTGCGCTTTAAGTGAGGTGTAATTCTCTCCGAACGAACTTGGCTCCATCAAACGAAGTTCAGCTGCATTATTATCAATATTACCCAGTTCTAAATGTCCTGAAAATCTACTTATTGACTTGGAGCGAGAATAAAGTGCATAACGGTTTGTGCCCACATCGATACTTTCATCAAGATAAATTCCATAGGAGTAATCGATAGTTCCTGAATTTCTCCAAAAATGGGTCCCGTTAGTAGTGGAAATCAAACCCTTCCCCACTGATATACCATAAACGGCCCCAATAGAAGAACTCGGATTACTGTTATATACACTTACCGTGAGACCAAATAACGTATCGACTCTCCCTCCTCTATTATTCCACGCTTCAATTGACTGTGCGTGTAATTTATTGATGGTACCCGTGGATCCATTTTCAACTCCGCTTACTCCGCCGTATGCATTTTGAATAATCCCAGTGTTTCTGTTTGTGACAACATTATAGGACCCCCATGCACTAATCATACTGCCTGTTCCTGCATGAACAGACCATGCCTGCATGGCACGCATTTGCCCTAAAGGTTGCGTATTGGAAGGATCAGATAGTGTAAAAAATGCTCCGCCCATTAACCGATTTTCAAACTTTCCAGTTCCAATCACTTGACCAAGTACCGCAATAGTACGTGGCGTTGCTGAAGAAGATGTTACAACATTTTTTTGTACTCCCACCGCAGGAAAATAATTAATACCATCTGCTACCATATTAGCTGGTGTTAATTGATCTCCCACAGCAATGGAACCATTTATATCTGCATGCCCATTAACCTCTAATGGAGACTGTGGGTTAGATGTGCCCAAGCCGAAAAAACCAGTTTTAGTTAACCGCGATCTTTCTTGTGCATTCGTCACAAAAACTAAATCCTGATTTGAGGTTGTACCCAATCGTGCCCCTGCGGTACCATCCCAAGCATCTGTAGTGTTATTTCCGTAAATAGTCCAACCCTCTTGCGTGGTAAGAACAGAACTCCAAGTTAATTGATTGATCCCATTTTGTTGGGACTGTACTGCTATTACTTGACCTGGAGTTCCTAATTGTGGGGGAAGCGATAGCGTGTAATCCGTTTGTGGGTTGGCCAACGATGAAATGCTAATTGAACGATTATTAGCAGGAGACACCAACCGTATAGACTTTTGGATGGAAGGTCGCACTTGTCCTTTCAAGGAATTGGCTATTAGTAAGCTACTAATTAAAACAGTTAACTGGAAATTGATGCAAATTTTCATTAAATCAGCTTAATGATTATTCTAAAATTGACCAGTTAACAGATCCGGTAAATGGAGATGAGAAATAGATGGTGAATCTTCCTGCACCTGTGTTTCGGGAAATATAATAAGATGGTATGGGCATATCAGCAGCCGCCCCTTCTAACGTTAATGTGATAGCATCATTTGTATCCAATGAAATGGCTGTACCCTGTCCATTAGTTGGCGTTATTTCAACAGATTCAACCGCAGTGCTATAAGTATTAAATCCTTTTGCTTTTGTAAGGTGATATCCATTATAAGTTAATACTGCCTCAATTGAAGCATGCTTTAAAAGACCGGTATTATTTGCCAAAATAATACGATCAAAGCCTGAAGGTATTATTGAGGGCGTTGTTCCTGCAATAGTTGAAAAACTCACATCACCTGTGACACTTAACGTGTTTGCCACCGATGTAGCTCCAGCAACATCTACCGTTCCTCCAATTGTTGAATTTCCTGTTACTTTAAAAGTGCCGCCAATCTCTAATGTACTCGTTGCATTTAAGGAGGAACCAACTCCTATTTTTCCATCAGCATTGACTCGCATTCGCTCCGTGTTCCCTGTTAAAAACTTTATGGGTTGCGCTGTAGTATGTGTTGTTGCGATAACCAAAGGCTGCGCACTGGTCGTTCCAATAAATTGCTGCCCAGCTCCAGTACCCGCTGTTGTGATAGTATTTCCATCTAGCGACCACGCAGTAGTAGTAATTGCCGTAGAAAGCGATTGCCACTCCATTGCGCTAGTT
>JBEDEC010000098.1:0-2604 GCA_041175905.1 Bacteroidota bacterium | reverse complement strand
GATCTTGCAGGTTTTTCAATCAAAACCTACAGGTGGGGCCATTGAGTTAAATGCCCGCTTGCTTACGAATTACATTGAGCGCTCCCCCAGCCTTAAACCACTCGATTTGTTGTTCATTATAGGAGTGATTGGCTACAATAATGTCTTGACTTCCATCTGCATGATTGAAGACAATCTCCAGCGGCTTTCCAGGGGTAAAATTGGTTAATCCAATTATATCAATGTTATCATCCTCTTGAATTTTTGCGTAATCTTCTTTATTCGCAAAAGTCAAGGCAAGCATCCCTTGTTTTTTCAAATTAGTTTCATGAATACGGGCAAACGATTTAACCAACACAACACGAACGCCCAAATGACGAGGCTCCATGGCCGCATGTTCGCGTGAAGAACCCTCTCCATAATTTTCATCTCCCACTACAATAGAACTGATACCAGCTGCTTTATAGGCGCGCTGTGTAGCAGGAACTGGACCATACTCTCCTGTCAATTGATTTTTGACAAGGTCTGTTTTCTCGTTAAAAAAGTTTACCGCACCAATCAACATGTTATTGCTGATATTATCCAAGTGTCCTCTAAATTTTAACCAAGGGCCGGCCATTGAAATGTGGTCAGTAGTACATTTTCCCTTTGCTTTGATTAGGAGTTTAAGACTTTTTAGATCCGTTCCTTCCCAAGCTGCAAATGGGTACAATAATTGCAAGCGCTTGCTATCTGATTTCACATCAACTGTTACTTTACTTCCGTCTTCTGCAGGAGCCTGATATCCGGCATCCTCCACTGCAAAACCTGCTGCAGGCAATTCGTTTCCTGCTGGCGGATCTAATTTAACGGCCTCCCCTTTTTCGTTAATCAACGTGTCAGTGATAGGATTAAAAGTGAGATCCCCGGCAATAGCAAGTGCTGTAACCAATTCCGGACTAGCCACAAAAGCAAGTGTATTTGGATTACCATCAGCACGCTTTGCAAAATTTCTATTAAAAGAATGTACAATCGTATTTCTCTCCTGCTTCTCTGCACCCATACGATCCCACATTCCTATACAAGGTCCGCAGGCATTCGCAAATACGCGCGCACCAATTTTAGAAAATGTATCCAGGAAGCCATCTCTTTCAATGGTGTAGCGCACCAATTCACTGCCGGGAGTGATTGTAAATTCTGCTTTTGTTTTTAATCCTTTCTCTGCAACTTGTTTGGCCAAACTTACCGCACGACTAATATCCTCATAGGAGGAATTAGTACAACTACCAATCAAACCCACTTCAACTTTTGTGGGCCAACCATTTTGTGCAGCTACTTCTTTCATTTTTGAAATAGGTGTAGCAAGATCTGGTGTAAATGGACCATTCAGATGAGGCTCTAGTTCACTCAGATTTATCTCAATGACTTTATCAAAATATTTTTCAGGGTTTGCATATACCTCTGGGTCACCTGTCAGGTAATTTTTGATTTGATCGGCAGCATCAGCTACCTCTTTTCTTCCTGTTGCCTCCAGGTAACGACGCATACTTTCATCATATCCGAATGTAGAAGTAGTCGCTCCTATTTCTGCACCCATGTTGCAGATGGTGCCTTTACCTGTACAACTCATACTCGTTGCTCCTTCTCCAAAATATTCCACAATGGCATTGGTACCTCCTTTTACAGTGAGAATACCCGCAACTTTTAAGATTACATCCTTTGGTGAAGTCCAGCCGTTCAACTTGCCTGTCAATTTTACACCAATCAATTTGGGCATAAGTAGCTCCCAGCTAAGACCCGCCATCACATCACAAGCGTCTGCTCCTCCTACTCCAATTGCGATCATTCCTAAACCACCTGCATTCACTGTATGTGAGTCCGTACCAATCATCATTCCACCCGGAAACGCATAGTTCTCTAACACAACCTGGTGAATGATTCCGGCACCGGGTTTCCAAAATCCTATCCCGTATTTATTTGAAATAGAAGAAAGAAAATTATACACCTCCTCATTATCACTAACCGCTTTAGAAAGATCGGACTTGCCCTCATTTTTGGCAACAATCAAGTGGTCGCAATGCACCGTTGAAGGAACCGCCACTTTTTTACGGCCAGTTGTATCAAATTGCAAAAGAGCCATTTGTGCGGTTGCATCCTGCATCGCAACACGGTCTGGCGCAAAATCTACGTAGTCCTTTCCCCTTTGAAAATCACGAGGTGAAACACCATCCCACAAATGCGCATATAAAATTTTCTCTGCCAGAGTAAGGGGTCTTCCCAGCGCTTTTTTAGCAGCCTCCACTTTAGCAGGCATTCCTGCATAGGTCTTCTTAATTAAGTCCAGATCAAATACCATGATTTTCGATTTTGTTTTCGCGGTGCAAAATTAAGAAAATCAAACTGAGGGATGACCGGTCTTTTGTATTTTTGGAATAAATAAAAACCGAATCCTTCCCCTATGGAAAAACTAAAATCTTTTGTGGAGTGGAATGTATTTGGAGTTTGCACCGCTATTGGCCTTCGAATGGGTATTTCCACCAGTCGCATCAGGCAGTATTTTTTGTATACCTCCGTACTCACCTTAGGCTCACCCGTCATTATTTACCTGGTTCTAGCCTTTTGGAAAGATCTCAGAAAATATATGCA
>JBEDEC010000097.1:0-5653 GCA_041175905.1 Bacteroidota bacterium | reverse complement strand
GTAGATTTCCAACTTTGGGGATTTTTGAACTCCTCTACAAGAGCCGTGATACTTCCAGGTACAATCGTTCCTGCTCTTGGAACCGTTGTGGGCCTGTAGGCAGCAGGATTTGGATTGAATGATCCAGGTGTTGCAAAATTATTCCAAAACTGAGTTACTTGAATCATACCATTGTCGCCAGACTGGCTAACAATCCATACAAAGGGTACTCGTCCTGTGAAAACTCCGGTTCCACCACGAATCTGTAAAGAACGATCACCATATAGGTCCCAGTTAAAACCCAAGCGAGGAGACCACATCAGACGATTTTTTGGGAGGTTACCAGTGTTGATTTTTTCACCACCAGCGAAATTCATAGCAGCTACTAGAGGATGGGTAATAATTTGTGGTACATCTGGGTATGTTGGAAGATCCACTCTCAAGCCAAGCGTAACACGTAGATCTTTATTTACGTTAATCTCATCTTGTGCATATGCAGAGTACTGTCCAAATTTGAATGCAGAGAATGCAGGGGCAAAATTCTTTGATAGAGAGTAAGTGATAGCAAAATCACGAGGTCTATTTCCATTTGCAAAATCTGCCCACGTGTTAAACACGTAGTAGCTAGTTGCAAAGCGTTGGAAACCGTTGATTGTTTCACTTAATTCAAACTGTCCACCTACAGTCCAGTTATGATTTCCTTTTGTCCAGCTAAGATTGTCAATTACAGAGTAAGTTTTTACCTGACGAAGGTTTCCAAAGCTGAAAGGCTCGTATCCAAAAGAAGTGTAAGGCGCAGGACCTGTTACACCTCCAGTATTACTTAAGATGTCCACAAATGGGAAGATCTGGCTGTCTGTAGAACGGGAGTCATTTTGGAAAGTGTAGGTAGCGCGTAAAGTATTTGCTGCTTTACCAAAAGTTGAGTTTAACTCAGCTGCCAAAGAGTAAAGGTTAGCTCCCTGGAAATAATTTGAATTTTTAAACCAAAGTGAGGTGCTCGCAGTACGGTTGCTCGTATAATTTACATTAGATCCTGATGTACTTGTACTAGGCGTGTAAGGCTCTCCACCTTCAACTTGGCTGTAGCGAACATTCATTCTGTGCTTAGAGTTGATATTCCAGTCTAAACGAACCAAGTATTTTGTTCGCTCAATATTGGGCACATAACCTTGAAAAGGTCCTGTAACATAACCATACTTATCATATAAAAATTGACTGATGAAATTAAGAGAATCAGCTGTAGGGCGTGCAATGTTTGGGGCGCTTCCGTATGGTGCTGCAGCAGTGGCCGCAAAATTGTTCTGAATAGACTTAGGTTGGTTTTCAGTTTCGTAGTTGATAAAGAAGAACAATTTGTTCTTAATGATTGGGCCACCCAACCGGAAACCGTATTGCTTAAACTCTTCAGTGGGGCGGATGAATTTAGAAGCTTCAACCTGGTCACCACGTTGCTTCTCCGTTCTGAAGTAGTTGTAAACAGAACCTGTAAAAGTATTGGTACCCGCTCTAGTAACTGCGTTGATCGCAGAACCAATAAAGCCGGATTGTCTGATATCAAAAGGAGTGATGTTTACTGAAATTTCATCAATGGCATCCAAAGAAATTGGAGCGCCACCAGCAGGAAGGTTAGAACCGATTCCAAAGCTGTTGTTGAAATCAGATCCGTCAACCGTAAAGTTGTTTTGACGATAGTTACCACCTCCAACAGATGCTCCGTTGGCTTGAGGAGTCACGCGAGTAATATCGTTCAGGCTTCGGCTGATGGTAGGAAGCTGATTGATTTGGCGCGTACCAACGTTGGTAACTGCACCTGTTCTACCCGCATTCAAAATTGAGTTTCTTCTGGTGCTGACAACAACATTTTCAAGTGCAGCAGTAGCGCTTGTTAATTCAGCATTCAGTAAGAAAGGCTCAGCCAATTGTAGAAAAACGTTATCGTACATTTCTGCTTTGTGTCCAACAAAGCTGACCTCTATAAGGTAGGGTCCACCCACACGCATGTTCTGGATTGTGAACTGTCCGCCGGTACGTGATACGGTAGTGTATTTTGTTCCAGAAGGCAGGTGTGTTGCAACGACTGTTGCGCCCACTAAAGGCTCACGGGTGTTGCTTTTCACATCACCAGTTAATACTGCGGTGGTCACCTGTGCCAATAGCACAGAACTAGAAAATAAACTGACCACTAACAAAAAGAGGATTCTCTTAAGCATAGTAATTTGGTTTTCGCTTGCAAAGAAAGGAAATATTCCTTATAAATTTAAGTATTTATCCCGAATGGAAACCCTGAAAAGTAATGTGTTAGAACAAGGTGGGCAACTTTTTTGGCCCCTTTGAAAATCCCGCTTTTCTTTTCTCCTAAATCTTGGGTCAAAAAAATCCTAAAGTAATGAAAATCAATTACTTGGTGTTTTTTCCTTTCTTCCGCCGAAAGAGATCTGCCAGTTTCTCGAATTCTCTTTTATAGGAAAGGCTTCCACCGGTTCTTCTGGAGCGGGCAGCAGTGGCTGTAGAGCTGGCGGAGAGGTAATCGGCATTAGTCCGGTAAAAAAAGGATACCCGGATGGTTCCACTTGGGTTAACCAGCCATTCCATGGTTACATCTGGCAAAAGAAGAATGCTCTGCTGAAGGCTGGTTGTTTGGTTTTGGCCCAACGGGGCATCCATGCCTAGCCCGGTAGAAATAGTAAACCGATTATTGAAGAAGGATCTGCCAATTGAAAAGTTAACATTACTTCCAATCGATAATGCTGTGTTAGTGCCAGACAAAAGATTTCGATTATACAGTGATGTATTCAAATTGATTCGATACTTATCACTCTTTAGTAAGTTATTGAACAATTTATTGATCTGATCACTGACCACGGAGAGCAACATCCCTGAAATAGTACTTACGTTTACACCTGTGGCAGACAAGGCACCACCTAGTTCATTCGGAGCGAAGCTATTAAATACAATTAGATAAGTTACTTGTCTATTGAGTTCATTGATGTTTTGTTGAAGCTGCTTAAGCAATAAGCCCAGTTCTGGGTTGGAATTTGCAATGCTGTTAGGAGGGAAGTCAAGGTAAAAATCAATAGTCGGTTTAAATAATTTATCGCTCAATCGCGCTACCACAAACACATCACTCCTTGCATTGCTAGCATCAGCAGTTAGGTTAAGTGTGCTGGCAAGAGGAGCAAAGCTTACACGTTCTGCTTTGTATTGGGCTTCAAATTTTATGTTTGCATCGTAAGGGTCTCCTGTCCATTCAATGTAATTGGTCCCCCCTTTTTTGATTTCAAAAGGTTTTTTGAAAAAGGATTGAAACGTAAAGAGATAATTACCTACTGCTATATCAAACCGACCTCGTAGCGTTAGTGGCTCTATGGTACCAGATCTAATTTTGAAAGTGCCCGAACCATTTCCTTTTATTTCATCGCCAGTCAATTCATCCAGTTGCACTTTTACTTCAACCAGGGGATTAGCCGTTAACTCAATATCATACACGATGTTATCACCGTTACCTTTTCTCTTTTCTCCAGCCATTTCACTTCCATACTTGCGTTCCACCAAGAAGTCAGCGATTCCACTTTCTCTACTATAACCTGGTGGTAATGTAAAATGACTGCTGTCTTTTTCAGAAGCAATCACATTTAATGTCATTACCATATCTGACTCGGGGCCCCTTAATTGCAAGAGTGCTGTTCCTTTTACATCGCCATAAAAAAGAGAGTTATCTGCTGCGGAAGTTTTTAATAATTGGACGGGACGATTTTCTGTTGCCCCACGCGTACCTGGCTTGCGAGTAGAAATATCTAAATCATAAAAAAGATTGTAAAAAGACTCATGATCAATACCGCCTGTTAAATAAATAGGGTTCCCTGTTACGGTATCTTTAAGTACCATACCATCCAAATCAATTCTGGATGTTGTGAGCTCAAGATCCTTGTCTTCGATTTTATAGTAGCATTGTGTATAGTTTAAGCGCAGGCCTGCATCTTTAAGCCTTCCTTTTCCAATTACTCCTGGTCGATTGAGATCGCCCAAAATGGATACATCTCCTGTTAAATAACCTGTAATGTCAGAAAAGAGGTCACCTAAAAATCGTTCTAGTAATTGAATGGGGTAAGTACGTGCTTGAAGATTAATTCTGTTATTTGTAAGTAAGGAGTCATTGAAAAAAAGTTCCAGGTCAAATCCCAGATATTCCTTTTGATTCAATGTATTCCCTTTTGCACGTAGCGTATTTGTTTTTTGATCATAGCGTAAGTTGGACGTTATTTCTCCAATAGAGTCATTGTCCAAACGCAGAAGCTTTGAATTGATATTGTCTGTGCTAATGAAGAAATCACCAAGTGGGTCTTTAATAATAAAATCTCCAGATACAAGTCCTTCTAAACGATTGTCTGGTAAGAAATAAGGAGAGATGTCATTTAGATTTAGTTTTTGTATGGTAAGCTGTAGTTGGTCTGCTTCGTTTTGTTTTTTCTGCACTGTCTTAATGACAATCTCTTGTTCTCCTTCTGATAGTCGCAGGTATCCTTGGGCAGGATTGTTCATACGCAAGGATAAGTTTCCACCCTCATTTAGTGCCCACGACTTACCATTGATCGTAAAATCAGAAGAAGTAAAATCTACAGCAATTCCTTCCCGGTATGTTCGTACTAATGCATTCAGATTAATTTTTTCAACGCGTTTTTCAGATGATGAGAAAAGATTAATCGCTGTTGAGTCGTTATGTCCGCTAATTTTAATTGAGAGGGGAGGAAGAGAAATTGCTTCATTCAACTTTACAGCTTTAGTGCTTACGTCTAAATCAATTTTTTTTCCATCACTTCTGGAGCGAAGCACTAAGCTATCAACACCATATTGTTGAAATGATGCTTGTGGAATGGTGAGGGATGTAGAGAAGGAGTTGGATGAGCCATCATAGTTTCCGGACAATGCCAATTGGTTGAATCCTTTTAGGTCCGATGAGAAAAGTTGCAGAAAAGGCTCTACATATTGAGTGCTCCCTCCAAATCGAAAAGAAGAGGTAGGCGGAAAATTTGGAGGGCTTTCCACTTGAGATGGGTAATGGGTATGAAGCACTTTTTGGAATACAAAAGGTAATGTCGCAAAGTCAAATTGTCCCTCTAGCCAACCTTGAAACTCGTTGGAATTAACTTCAATTCTTCTTCCATTTTTTACAGGGGTAGCCGTAATGGATAAAGAATCCAAAGGCAGTAATTCTTCTCCATGCAGTACGATTGCATTGAAAAACCGAATTGCGCCATCCAGCGAATTCATCGTTTGACCACTTGCATTTGCAGCTATCTGGCCTTTCAGGATTAGCGGAGCGGAGGATAGCTGTAATGCTTGAAGATTTGCTTTTTCAATTTTACCATCCAATGAGTAATGAGTGTGTTGACCACTCCAGTCAAGTGATGCAACAAGCTCACTTATTTTCAAATTTTCATTGTCAATGGATAATGAGCTTTTTAGCAGTTGATTTTGTAACGTAGCATCCCAGCGTATATTTTTATATTCAACATCTTTAAAATTCAAGCTTTGAATTTCGCCATTAAAATTGGCTTGGCTGTTTGCGTCTCCCCATCCATTTCCATTGACACGACCTATAAAGGATACATCTTTGAGAGATGGTAACCCTATCAATTCGCCTAACTTAAATTGATTGAGTTGAAGCCGGCCA
>JBEDEC010000096.1:0-7612 GCA_041175905.1 Bacteroidota bacterium | reverse complement strand
TAAGCAGCGTAAAAATCAAATAAAAAATGTTCGATTCAATCTGGAAGAATCAGGATTACTAAGCGGAATCATTCGCAGCCCCTTACTCGATGAAAACTTATTTCGCTTTGTAAAAATGGATCTGGATCTTTCTACCAAATACAATTTCAAAAAGACAGCACTAGCCTTGCGATTTTTTTCTGGAATAGGATATGCACTAGACCAAACTAGAAATCCGGTTAACCGCTTCAATCTCCCTTTGTATCGTCAATACTTTTCAGGAGGCCCAAATAGTATGCGAGCCTGGGGCTTACGAAAACTTGGACCCGGCTCCTCCATTCAAGAGTTTGGCAACCGAGGTTTACCCGAACGATATGGTGACTTGCAACTGGAGGGAAATATTGAGTTTCGTTTCCCTTGTTTTAGCATAGCAGGCATGCAAGTAAATGGTGCCTTGTTCACAGACATTGGGAACATTTGGTATATCAAAAAATCACCTGGCAGAACACCCGAAGAAATTTTCAAACTGAATCGAATAGGAAAAGATCTAGCAGTGGGTGTGGGTACGGGGCTACGACTTGACTTCACATATTTTGTAATACGACTCGATTACTCCATTAAGGCAAAAGACCCGAGTCCCTCTCCTGCAAATCGAGCTTATCAAAATAAATGGTTTGGCTATCCAACTTTGAAAGACATGGATCAATTTCAACTAGGGATCAACTACCCTTTTAATCTGTAGGAGTTGCGCTAGCCAAGATTTTTTGAAATTGCTCCATGGTATGGGCCTCCAGGCAAGTGAACTCCCCTATACGTGTGCGACGCAGTTCACTTAAATAAGCGCCACACCCTAGTGCCTGGCCTAAGTCATGCGCTAGACTTCTTATATATGTTCCGGTTGAACAAACTACCCTAAACTGTAGTTTTCCTTCTTTATACTTTACTAACTCAAATTCATAAATATGAACCGGACGAGGTTCTAATTTTACTTCTTTGCCCGCTCTTGCTAATTCATATACTCTTTTTCCATTCACTTTTATGGCAGAGTGAGCTGGTGGACGCTGTTGAATCAACCCCGTAAAAGAAACCAGTTGCTGTTGAATTAATTCCTCAGAAATGGAGTCAATAGATTTGAACTGTTCGGGTTCACTTTCTAAATCATAGGTAGGTGTGACAGCACCCAGTGTAATGGTTCCTGTGTACTCCTTTTCTTTTGCCATGTACTCGTTGATGCGCTTTGTAAATTTTCCAGTGCATACAATTAATAAACCCGTTGCAAGTGGATCAAGCGTACCGGCATGACCAATTTTTTTGATCCGTATTAGGTTGCGCAATTTTCTAATCACATCAAAAGAGGTCCATTCTATGGGCTTATCGATTAGAAGGACAGCACCTTGTTCAAAATTTTCTTTTGTGAATTCCATGCTCAATAAGCGCGTGCAAACAGTACGCGTTGCGTTGAAGGCTTACCTGTTAATACACAAACTCCTTGTTCTGGAGCAGTATCCAAAGGAATACAACGAATCGTTGCTTTTGTTTTTTCTTTAATCGCCTCCTCCGTTTCAGGGGTACCGTCCCAATGAGCTGCAATAAAGCCACCTTTTGTATCTAGCAAGTTGACAAACTCCCCCCAGTTATTTGCGGGTGTAATATGTTCGTCTCTGTATTGACGAGCACGGTCAAATAAATTCTTTTGGATTGCATCCAATTGTGCCAGTATAACTTCTGTAATACCTTCCAACGGCATTGATTTCTTTTCTCTAGTATCCCTACGTGCTAACTCAACAACCCCTTGTTCCAAATCACGAGCTCCTAATGCTAACCGTAACGGAACTCCTTTCATTTCGTACTCTGCAAACTTCCAACCTGGTCTTGCCTGATCAGAGTCGTCATATTTTACGCGAATACCAGCTTTTTTAAGCTGTACAACAATCTCATTCACCTTTGCATCAATTGCGGCTTTTTGTTCCTCTCCTTTGTAGATGGGGACAATTACAACTTGCAAGGGCGCAATTTTTGGAGGCAAGATTAAACCTTCGTCATCACTATGCGCCATCACCAATGCACCAATCAAACGAGTACTCACCCCCCAACTAGTTGCCCATACATAGTCTAACTTGTTTTCTTTATCGCTGAACTTAACATCAAAAGCTTTTGCAAAGTTTTGTCCCAAAAAATGAGAAGTACCCGCTTGTAATGCTTTGCCGTCTTGCATCAATGCTTCAATACAATAGGTATCCTCCGCACCTGCAAATCGTTCATTGGCTGATTTAATACCTTTAACTACCGGAACTGCCATCCAGTTTTCAACAAAGTCAGCATATACATCCAGCATCTTCTTCGTCTCTACTAACGCCTCTTCTTTGGTTGCATGTGCCGTATGTCCTTCTTGCCATAAAAATTCCGCAGTGCGCAAAAACAATCGAGTACGCATTTCCCAACGCACCACATTGGCCCATTGGTTAACCAGGATGGGAAGATCCCGGTAGGACTGAATCCAGTTTTTATAGGTACTCCAGATAATTGCCTCACTGGTTGGGCGAACCACCAATTCCTCCTCTAGTTTTGCTTCCGGGTCTACAATCAATTTTCCTTTTTGAGTAGGATCGGCTTTTAAACGGTAATGTGTAACAATCGCACACTCCTTAGCAAAACCTTCTGCATTTTTTTCCTCAGCCTCAAACAAACTTTTAGGAACAAAAAGAGGAAAATAGGCGTTTACATGACCTGTATCCTTGAACATCTTATCCAAGGCATCGCGCATGTTTTCCCATAAGGCAAACCCGTATGGTTTGATCACCATACAGCCCCGCACAGCAGAATAATCAGCTAGCTCTGCTTTTAGGACAAGGTCATTGTACCATTGCGAATAATCCTGAGAACGCGCGGTGATTGCTTTACTCATGTGTATTATGTTATACCTGTAATTCTTTTGCTTTTTTTAACATTCGGCCCATGTGATATCTGCACAATTGCCGAACTTCGTACTAGGTCACAAAAGTAAAGACTTCAGCTATGAAAACCACCACTTCTTTGGCTCTACTAGCAATTGTTGTCTTGATACAAAGTTGCACAACTGCATACCGTACAGGTCAAACACCTGATGACGTTTATTTTTCACCGGACCGTCCAGAGGATGAATTCCTAACTATGCAGCGACAGGAAACTCGTCGGTATCGCATGGCCACTGAAGACTACGAAGACCGTTATTTAAGAATGCGCGTAAGAGACCGGTACAGATGGGATGAGTTAAATGATTGGTATACCTATGAGCGCTGGACACTTGGATTTAATTCTTATTTCACACCTACACTAAATCCATTTGTATCCTGGAATCATTATTATAATCCTTATTACCTGAACAATCCTTATTTATACGGAACCAGCTTTGGGAATGCTACCAGCGTAAAAAACACGTACACAAAACCCCGCACTTTTAATCTGAATAGTTACCAGCAAATGCCCACGAATTTGAAAAACGTAAAAGCAATGGCTGGCAATTATGGTGTTAGCCCTTTATTGAATAACCAATACAACCGAGCCGTAAGCACTCCTAATCGTGGAAATGCACTTCGTGAATCATTTGGGGTTTCAACACCTTCCAATTCTTCTTCCTCTCCTGCCTCTTCAAGTGGTAGTAGCTCTTCCTCATCAGCTGGGAGTGCTCCGGTTAGAAGATTTTAATTAATCCATTTCGTTCATGCGAAAAATCATCTACGCAGCAATTTTACTGCTGCAGCAAACAATTACAAACGCACAGGAACCTGCAGATGCATTAAGAATGTCCTGGATAAACCTTTCTGGAAGTGCCCGACAACAAGCTATTGGTGGCGCAATAGCATCCTTGGGTGGTGACTTAAGTGCTGCATTTGTGAATCCGGCTGGTATTGCTTTCTACAAAACAGGCGACTTAATTATAACTCCTCAATTCAATAGACAAAAAAATCAATCAACTTACCTTGGAAAAACAGAAAAAGCTAGTAAATCTGGATTAGGACTAGGGTTAAGTGGATTTGTTGTAGGATCTAAACAAGAAAATAGAACTCGTGGTACTGCAGCTGTAGCCATAGCGCTCAACAATACGGCATGGTTTGGAAACAATTTACTTTACAGAGGTCTTAACACACAAAATTCTTACTCACAAAAATTCTTAGAGGAAATTGGTGGACAAGGAGATGCAAATCAAGTAGCCAGTAATTATCCATTCGGAAGCAGTTTGGCTTTCAATACTTATTGGATAGACACGATTGGCGGAGGCACGAATGGGAATTTTCAATACCGCACAAGAGCTCCTTTCCAAAGTGGACTCATTCAGGAGAATGAAATCAAAAGCACTGGCTCTCAATCTGAGTTGGCCATTGCAGTTGCAGGGACTGGAAACGAAAAAATTCTTTATGGCTTAACATTGGGAATTCCATTCGTGAATTATAGAAGAACCAGCACCTTCACAGAAGCAGACGCTACCACTGCACTTAACAATTTTAATTATGCAACCATCGAGGAGTATCTTGAAACGAGCGGATCAGGTGTCAATTTAAAACTTGGTGTCATTTATCGTCCAGCCCCACAATGGAGAATAGGCTTTAGTTTTCATACCCCAACTTTTTTAAAGCTTACAGACAAATACAGTGCAACAGTAACAACCGATACAGAAAATTACAAAGGCCTACTAACGCAGTCTTCCAAAGAATTTACCAATGGAGATGTAGCACAATACAGCTACTTACACTTTACCCCTTCTCGAATGCTGGTTAGTCTTTCATATGTGCTTCGAGAAATTGAGGACGTTACCAAACAAAGAGGATTTCTCACGGGAGATGTAGAGTTTGTGAATTATCGCGCATCTTCTTTTAAAGTAGACCCCGCCAATACTGATCCAGCAGAAAGTAAAGCCTACTACTCCAAATTGAATGATGTGATCGATGAAATTTATCGACCCGCCGTTAACGTAAGGCTGGGAGGTGAATTAAAATTCACAACAATTATGACTAGATTAGGAATGGCCTACTTGGGCAATCCCTATCAAAATATTAATGGAGAACAAGGCAGCCGCCTTCAGTTAACGGGAGGTTTGGGTTATCGGAACCAAGGATATTTTATTGATCTGGCTTACGTTCACACAACAAGTAAAGACGTTCACTCTCCTTATCGACTATCCCAACAACCTTTCCCCTCGGCACAAATTAACCAGCGTGGCGCACGCGTTGTATTGACACTGGGAGTGAAGTTCTAATCAATCCTTAAACATCGCGACTTCTTTTTGAATAGGCGCTTTATAATTTTCGCGCTTTATGTACCCGCGATACATTCCTTCTGTGCAAAAAGGCATTGCGATATTTCCGCTTTTATCGACAGCAATCAATCCTCCATCACCTCCCAACTTTGGCAACCTTACCATGACCATTTCATCAGCGGCTTCCAGTAGCGATCGATTTGCATATTCAATTTGATCCGAGATGGTTTTTGCCATTACCAATCTTATGTAATATTCGCCCCATCCAGTACAACTAATCGCCACGGTTGCATTATTGGCATAGGTTCCTGCCCCAATAATAGGTGCATCACCAATGCGCCCCCATTTCTTGTTATTCATACCACCAGTGCTGGTAGCTGCAGCCAAATTACCCTCCATATCCAGCGCCACGGCACCTACTGTACCATAGCGGTCTTTTTTAATCAACTCATTTTCTTCAGCTAAATTGAATAAAGAAGCTTGTTGTTTTAATTGTTTCAATGAATCCCGCTCTAATGCACGTTGCAATGAACGCCAACGCTCAGGAGTATAGAAATAACTTGAATCAACAATTTCAATTCCCTGCTCTTTTGCAAACTGCTCAGCCCCTTTTCCACTTAACAAAACATGCTGACTTTTTTCCATAACGGCCCGTGCTGCAGTAATTGGATTTCTGATGGTGGTCACTCCAGCCACCGAACCGGCTTCCAGTGTTCTTCCGTCCATAATAGCCGCATCCAGTTCGTTTCTGCCTTCATGTGTAAAAACAGCACCTTTCCCAGCGTTAAACAAGGGATTATCTTCCAGCACTCTGACAGTGGCCTCTACTGCATCAATAGCTTTGCCGCCCTTCTCTAAAATAGATTGACCAACCGCAAGTGCCTGCTCCAACGAGGCCGTATACTTTTTTTCTAATTCGGCCGTTCGCTGACTACGCAAAATTGTACCGGCCCCTCCATGTATAACCAATACATAGCGCCCTTCTACTTCTTTTTTGGGTTGTGCATTTAATTGAAAACAAACCGACAAAACAATTAATAATATACCGATTCGCATAGCGTTGATTTGTACAATATTAACCATTTGTGCGAAGGGCTTTTCTTAATTTTACCAACAACTTGTATTCTGAAACGCGCTGGAGTCATACTTCGAGGGGTACTCTTATTTATTCTTGTACTGCTAACTAGTGTTTACATCACTATACAGCTCCCTGTCGTACAACAAGCCCTTACCAGCCGAATAGCAAGTTATTTATCGCAGGAATTAAATACTGAGGTAAAGCTTGGAAAAATCAGATTCAACTTATTTAATAAACTTTCACTTCAAGAGTTAGTAGTAAAAGATCGGCAAGGAGATTCCCTAGCGGTTATTGGAGAACTACTTCTTCAAACAAGCGATTTTTTCTTTTTACACGATTCAATCAGTATCGATAAAATTGAGCTTTCAAAAACCAGGATTTTCCTGAAAAGAGAAGATAGCATTTGGCGACACCAATTTATACTCGACTATGTTGCAGGAGGTGGTACACCTCAAAAAAATAAAAAGAAATCAAGATTTCATCTACATCTAAAAGAAGCTACGGTCCAAGATTTTTATTTTAACCAACACGATGCCTGGAATGGACAAGTGGTAACTGGACAGATCAAAAAAATGAAATTATCAGCAGAAAAGCTAAATCTATCTGACGATTTGATTCAGATCAAAAGCCTGATACTTTCTGACCCCACTATTTCAATTGCAAATTTTACCGGAAATAGAAAAAGGCCAATAAAAAAAGAAATCATAGATGATACCTGGTGGCAGTTAGATGGAAAAAAAATCTCCTTACTTAGCTTTCGCATCCATAATGGTCAATTCAAATTAGACGAAGATCAACGAGAGAGAAAAAGCGGATTTGATCCCCGTCATTTGGAGATCTATTCAGTAGAAGCCTCACTCAGTAATTCGTTGATGACAGGTGACACACTCCAAAGCCATTTGGAAATTTCGGCTCGAGAAAAGTGTGGCTTGGAGTTGAAAAAATTGGAAGGAGCTTTTCAACTTTCTCCAAGACAACTTTCTATTCAAAATCTTCGTCTTGAAACTCCACATAGTCTGGTAAAGGAATCTGTTCAACTTAATTTTAAAAAACTGAGCGATTTTGTACATTTCGATGAGAAAGTGGTGATTGAATCTAATTTCAATCAATCTATAATTGGCAGCGAAGATTTAGCTTTTTTTATTCCGGAATTTAAAAACTGGAATAAATCGATTCGATTAGGCGGGGTATTAAAAGGCACCCTTCGTGATTTTACAGTAAACCAACTTTCACTGGGAATTGGTACAGGCACCTACTTACAAGGAAGTTTAGCTGTAAAGGGCCTTCCTGCTATTGAGCGGTCTTCATTTGAATTAAATGTG
>JBEDEC010000095.1:0-5654 GCA_041175905.1 Bacteroidota bacterium | reverse complement strand
TGAGTGGACAAACCCTTGAAGCATTTTATACTTCTGTAGCACATGCACAACCCCTAAGTGTTGGCCTCAATTGCGCATTAGGTGCAAAAGAGATGCGACCCCACATCGAAGAGTTATCAACTTTAGCGAGTTGTTATGTATCCGCTTATCCGAATGCAGGACTACCTAATGCAATGGGTGAGTATGATGAAAGTCCTGCTGATACCGGACACTATTTAGAAGAATGGGCACGCGAAGGATTTGTAAATATTGTTGGCGGATGCTGTGGCACCACGCCCGACCATATCAAACATATTGCTGACCATGTGAAAGGTCTTCAACCCCGACCATTACCCATAGTAGAAACCACCCTCCACTAATTTCGAAATTCACCATGGAACATAAAACGATAAAACCTTATTTACGATTAGCAGGACTAGAGCCCCTGGTAGTGAGACCAGAAACCAATTTTGTGAACGTAGGGGAACGAACCAACGTAACCGGTTCAAAAAAGTTTGCAAGACTCATCCGTGAAAAAAAATATGAAGAGGCCTTAAGCGTTGCACGTCAGCAAGTAGAAAATGGAGCGCAGGTATTGGATGTAAACATGGATGACGCATTGTTAGACGGCGTGGAGGCGATGACGACCTTTTTAAATTTATTACAAAGCGAACCCGATATTGCCCGCATTCCTGTCATGATTGATAGTTCCAAATTTGAGATTATTGAAGCGGGACTAAAATGTGTACAGGGAAAGTGTATAGTCAATTCTATTTCACTCAAAGAAGGAGAAGAAAAATTTTTACAACAAGCGACCATTTGTCAACGCTTTGGAGCGGCAGTAATTGTAATGGCCTTTGATGAAAAAGGTCAGGCAGATACCATGATGCGCAAAGTGGAGATTTCTGAAAGAGCCTATCAATTATTAACAACCCGCTTACACTTTGCTCCACAAGACATCATATTTGATCCGAACATTTTTGCAGTAGCAACTGGTCTAGAGGAACACAACAACTATGGTGTTGATTTTATCGAAGCAACTCGGTTAATCAAACAAAAAATGCCGTTAACCAAAGTAAGCGGTGGTGTTAGCAATCTTTCTTTTTCATTCAGAGGAAATGACCATGTACGCGAGGCGATGCATGCCGTATTTCTTTTTCATGCGATCAAGGCGGGTATGGACATGGGTATTGTTAATGCAGGTCAGTTGGTGGTGTACGATGAAATTGAACCCACCCTTCGCGAATTATGTGAAGATGTGATTCTCAATCGTAACAATGATCAAAACGAAGCGACCGAAAAACTAATTGCATTTGCCGAAACAGTTAAAGCGAAAGGAAAAGCAGAAGTAAAAGATGAAGCGTGGAGAAATAATTCAGTCGAAGAACGTCTCAAACATGCGCTGATCAACGGAATTACCGATCATATTGACACAGACACCGAAGAAGCCAGATTAAAATACCCAAGACCGCTCGATGTAATTGAAGGACCATTGATGGCAGGAATGAATGTAGTGGGAGACCTCTTTGGTGCAGGTAAAATGTTTTTACCACAGGTGGTAAAAAGCGCACGAGTAATGAAAAAGAGTGTAGCCTGGTTAACCCCCTTCATTGAAGAAGAAAAAAAGAATAATCCCCAAGCCTCCGCAGGCAACGTACCCAAAGTATTGCTAGCAACGGTAAAAGGCGATGTGCATGACATTGGGAAAAATATCGTGGGTGTTGTACTGGGATGTAACGGTTATGACATAATTGACCTAGGAGTAATGGTGCCCGCGGATAAGATTTTGGATACCGCACAAAAAGAAAATGTAGATGTGATTGGACTCAGTGGTCTAATTACACCTTCATTAGACGAAATGGTGCATGTGGCACATGAAATGAAACGAAGAGGAATGAAGCAACCCTTATTAATTGGAGGTGCAACTACTTCGCGTATGCACACGGCTGTTAAAATTGCACCACAATACGAGCATGGTGTATTACATGTACTCGATGCATCTCGAAGCGTAACCGTAGTAAGCTCTTTATTGAGTAAGGAACAAAAACCAAAACTTCTTCAACAAACCAAAGACGAATACCAAACACTGCAACAACAATTCCTGAATAAAAATAAAAAGTCATTGATCCCGTACCAGGAAGCAGTGGTAACGAAAGAATATTTTGATTGGAAAAAACACAAGCCAACCACCCCTTCCTTTACGGGTAAACGTGTTCTTAAAAATGTAGATCTGGCAACCATTGCACGTTATATCGACTGGGGTCCTTTTTTTATTGCATGGGAAATGCCAGGACGCTTCCCGGATGTATTGTCAGATAAAGTATTTGGACAGGAAGCACAACGTTTATTTGAGGATGCTAAGAAATTAATCGAAAAAATAGTTGCTGAAAATTGGTTTCAAGCAGATGGCGTAATTGGATTTTGGCCCGCAACGAGTAACAATGCCGATACGATTACTTTAAAAACTGAAAAAGGAGAAGTAAAACTGGAGTGTCTGCGCCAGCAATTAAAAAAAGCAGTTGGACAACCTAGTTACTCCTTGGCAGATTTTGTTTGTCCAGCCGAATTGGGTACCGACTTTATGGGCTCATTTGCAGTGACCATTCATGGTGCTAAAAAACATATTGATCGCTTTGCAAAGGAGCAGGATGAATACAATAAAATTTTAGTACAGGTACTAGCCGATCGATTTGTAGAAGCGTTTGCAGAATATTTACATGAACAAGTACGTAAAGAATACTGGGGTTACGAGCGCAATGAATTACTCACGAATGAACAATTAATTCGTGAAGAATATAAAGGCATTCGTCCTGCGCCCGGATATCCAGCCTGCCCGGATCATACAGAGAAATTGAAATTATTTGCACTACTCAATGCTACTGAAGAAATTGGAATTACACTCACGGAAAGCCTGGCTATGAATCCACCTGCATCAATTTGTGGATGGTACTTTGCGCATCCTGAAAGTCACTATTTTGGGTTAGGGAAAATTGAGCGCGATCAATTAGAAGATTATGCTAAGCGAAAAGGAATGACACTGGGAGAAGCAGAGAAATGGCTTAGACCAGTTATTGAATAAGGCATTGTTTGAGGGCCGAAGGGACGAGGCTGCCTGCGCTTAGGCGAGACGCATGATTTTTAGCCAGTATTTTTTGCCGAAAGGATGAACAGTGCTTCAGCAAATTCCTAGTTGACGTAAATCGGCCTGAAGCTGTGCTGCGGATTGAAAGTGGATACTATTCATTCCCATCTGCTCCCCTGCTTTAACATTACGTAGATTATCGTCAATGAAAACAGCATGAGCAGGATTGATTTGATAACGAGTGAATAAAAGTTGATAGAATTCTGGAAAGGGCTTACGGGTTCCTTCTTGACCACTCACGAGTCTTCCATCAAACCAATGTAGAAAATCAAAACGCTGTAGTGCGATATGAAAATTTTCGCCACTCCAGTTGGTTAGAGCATAAAATCGATATTGCTCCTTTGCTTTGAGTGTTTTAAATAATTCAACTGTTTCAGGAAGCGGTCCTTTTAACATCTCAATCCAACGTCCATAAAAATCACGAATCGGCTGCTCCCATTTGGGTTGAGGAAACTCAGCTAACTTTTCTTCAGTCGCCTTTTGCAAGGGATAACCAGCATCTTGCTGTTCATTCCAATCTGATGTACAGATATGTTTGAAAAAGAATTCTCGATCAGCCGGATCAGAAAAGTAAGAATCATCATACACATAGTTCGGACTCCAGTCTACTAATACCCCGCCGAGGTCCCAAACAATTGTGTTGATTGACGAACTCAAGATTTGCCGTATTTCAACTTGAGAAGAATCATGATGCCCGACATCAACAGCATTACCGCATTGGTAAGGATGATTACGAAATTGTCAATCATAAATCCATATACTAGCCACATAATCTCATTGATGAAGGCAATTAAAAACATAGTGAGTGAGATATCCTTAGCAGATTGTTCTCGCCAGGTTTTGATGACTTGAGGTAAAAATGTAAAAGCTGTTACAGCCCCTGCCGCGTAACCAAGAATTTCAGCTGCGTTCATATAGATGGATTTAAGAATCGAAGATACAATGTCTATCGTTTTTCCAATAACCACCATAAACGTTTACGTGGTTTAATCTGGTAGTTCGTTCGTATATAGCGCTGAATATGCGACATCGCCTCTTCTACATCATCTGTAAGTAGTAGAAGATCCAGATCTTCTGAAGAAATGGTACCCTCCAGTTGCATTTTGCGAAATACATCCATCATAGGTTGATAAAATGCTTTGCCAAACAAAATAACGGGGAATCGTGTGATTGTTTTTGTTTGCACCAAAGTGAGTGTTTCAAATAATTCATCCATCGTACCAAATCCACCAGGCATGATTACAAATGCATAGGAATATTTTACCAGCAATACTTTTCGTACAAAAAAATGCTCAAAGGTTACGGAGCGATGCAGATATGGATTCTCCTTTTGTTCAAAGGGTAAAACAATGTTACATCCAAGCGACTGTCCACCATTTTCAAAAGCTCCTCGATTGGCTGCCTCCATTATTCCGGGGCCTCCACCAGTTAGTGTAGTAAATCCCATCTCTGCAATCCGTTTTCCAAACTCACGTGCTTGCCCGTAATAAGGATGTTCTTCACCAAATCGTGCAGAACCAAATAGGGTGATGCAAGGACCAGCAAAATGAAGAGATCTGAATCCTCTGATAAATTGCTTAAACACACGCCAAGCAAACAATAATTCATACCCCCTGCTCTTGGGTCCCTCGAGATATACATGATGCTTGGGCTGTATCAGCCGGGGTTCGTGCTTTTTATGAACAGATGAACTCATACTACTTTATTTAGTGGTCATTTGCCGACATTTGCATCAAGTGCAACTAGAATAACTCTAACAAAATTATGCGGATCGTCTCGTACAATGTAAATGGGATTCGAGCAGCCCTAAAAAAAGGATTGCTGGACTGGATGGCAACAGACCCTGCTGACATCATCTGTTTACAAGAAACAAAAGCAAGACCAGAGGACGTTGATACGGCTCCGATCAATTTATTGGGTTATGAAGACTACTGGTTTAGTGCACAGAAAAAAGGATACAGTGGTGTTGCTGTTTTCACAAAGATTAAACCTGATCAGGTAATCATGGGTAATGGTCATGGCCCTAGTGACGAAGAAGGACGAGTGATTCAATTGGATTTTGGCTCCATTCGATTAATCAATGCCTATTTTCCTAGTGGCACAAGTGGAGAAGAAAGACAGTCTTTCAAATATGAATGGTTAAACGAGTGCTCCAACTGGTTAAATAAATTGAAAAAAAAGCACCCGCAGTTAATTCTCTGCGGCGATTATAATATCGCACACCAGGAAATTGATATTCACGATCCAAAGGGTAATAAAAATTCATCCGGATTTCAACCTGAAGAAAGAGCCTGGATGACTCGCTTTTTTGAAAGTGGTTGGGTGGACACCTTTCGACTCCAACATCCGGAACCACACCAATATACTTGGTGGAGTCAGCGTTTTCCCAGTGTCCGTTTGCAAAACAAGGGTTGGCGTATTGATTATATTAATGTCACCACACCGCTGGAAAAAAAGATAAAAAAGACGGCGATTTGGCCTGCTATTAAACACTCTGACCATTGCCCCGTTTTTTTAGAACTTAGTAAGTAAA
>JBEDEC010000094.1:0-5202 GCA_041175905.1 Bacteroidota bacterium | reverse complement strand
TTAATGGTACCGGATTGAATGTAACAATTGAACAGTGGAGCGTTCTCTATCACCTTTGGAAAAAAGATGGAATTAGTCAACAGGATTTATGTACTGCCAGTTTTAGGGATAAGCCCAGCATAACAAGATTGGTTGATAACTTGGAAAAGGCTGGCTTGGTCAAAAGGGTTGCTGCCAATAATGATCGTCGTATCAATCTCATTTATTTGACTAAGGATGGGCAACAATTACAGGAGCAAACCATGAAACTAGCCGATCAAACATTAACTGAAGCATTACGCGGTGTTCCTGCTGAAAAAGTGGAAGTGTGTAAACAGGTCCTTCAGATTGTGTATGATAATCTTACTTCAAACAATTAAAATAAATTTTATGTCAAACGAAACGATTGTACAAAAAAATTTAAAAGGAGGAGAGTGGTTGGTGAAGGAGTGTACTCCTGCGGACACCTTTATTCCTGAGCAATTCACAGAAGAGCAGCAAATGATTCGAGATATGTGTGCTCAATTTTTGGATACCGAAGTATTTCCTATTGTAGATCGAATTGATGCGTTAGAAGAAGGACTGATGCCGGCACTTGTCAAAAAAACGGGTGAATTAGGACTACTTTCTACTTCTATTCCGGAAGAGTATGGGGGACTAGGAAAAGATTTTGTTAGTTCTACAATTGTCAATGAATACCTGGGTTCGGGACATTCTTATTCTGTAGCAGTAGCAGCGCATACGGGTATTGGGATGTTACCGATTCTCTATTTTGGTACACCTGCACAAAAAGCATACTACCTTCCTAAGTTAGTAACTGGGGAATGGGCGGGATCTTATGGGTTAACCGAACCCAATAGTGGTAGCGATGCGTTGGGCGCAAAAACAACTGCTACGTTGACGCCCGATGGAAAGCATTATATATTGAACGGACAAAAGTGTTGGATCACCAATGGTGGATTTGCACACGTGTATACTGTCTTTGCAAAAGTGGATGGCGATAAATTCACCGCTTTCATCGTAGAAAGAGGAACCCCTGGTTTTACACAAGGACCTGAGGAGCAAAAAATGGGAATCAAAGGTTCATCTACTGTGCAACTTTATTTTCAAGATTGTAAAATACCTGCAGAAAATTTATTGGGAGAATTAGGAAAGGGGCACAAGATTGCATTCAATATTTTAAATATCGGTCGATTGAAACTTTGCGCGGCTGCTGTGGGTGGCGCACGTCGCGCGGTGAATCAGTCTATTTCCTATGCAAAAACAAGAGAGCAATTCAAACAACCGATTGCAAATTTTGGAGCCATTAAACATAAGTTGGCCGAAATGGCTATTCGTACCTATGTAGCAGAAGCTGCCTTATATCGCACTGCAAAATGGATAGATCAAAAAGAGCATGAATTATTGGATAACGGTAAGCCTTTTGAAGAAGCGCTGTTAGCCGGAGCAGAAGAATATGCCATTGAATGCGCTGCTTTAAAAGTGTTTGGTAGTGAAGTATTAGATTTTGCAGTGGATGAAGCCGTGCAGATTCATGGCGGTAATGGATATAGTGCCGAATATCCGATATCAAGAGCGTATCGCGATAGCCGCATCAATCGAATTTACGAGGGTACTAATGAGATTAATCGTTTATTGGCTTTGGACATGACGTTGAAGCGTGCGATGTCTGGGCGACTTGATCTGATGGGGCCTGCAATGGCTGTTCAAAAAGAATTGATGAGCGTACCAGATTTTGGCGCACCCGATGACACACTATTTGCTGCAGAACAAAAGTTGATCTCCAATCTTAAAAAAGCACTATTAATGACCGCAGGGGGTGCTGTTCAGACTTTAATGATGAAATTGGAAAAAGAGCAAGAGGTTTTGATGAACCTGGCTGATATGGCAATTACTATTTTTCATGCGGAGAGTGTATTGCTCCGTGTAATGAAGCTAACAGACCTACAGGGCGAAGCAGCTGCGGCAGGTCAATTGGATATCATGCGTACTTATTTGTATGATGCTGCCGACCAGGTCAATAAGTTTGGAAAGGATGCAATCAATGGATTTGCATCTGGTGATGAAGGAAGAATGATGTTATTAGGTTTAAAAAGATTCACAAAAGCGGATCCTTTTAATTCGAAAGAAGCCCGTAGAAGAATAGCCACCCAAATGCTGGAGGCTGGGCAATACTGTTATTGAATTATGTAATTTTGCAGGTAATACTTTTTTATGAGTGAAACCACCTCTACAACCACGCTGACCGCTAAGGATTTTGCATCGGACCAGGAAGTACGCTGGTGTCCGGGTTGTGGAGATTATTCTATTTTGGCTCAGGTACAAAAAGTAATGCCAACACTGGGCATTCCCAAGGAGAATATTGTATTCATTTCCGGAATCGGTTGTAGTAGTCGTTTCCCCTATTACATGAACACATTTGGCATGCACTCTATTCATGGAAGAGCTACAGCTGTTGCAAGTGGATTAAAAGCTAGTCGTCCGGAATTGAGTGTATGGATCATAACTGGTGATGGGGATAGTTTAAGTATTGGGGGCAATCATACCATTCATTTGCTTCGTCGCAATTTTGATGTTAACATTTTACTTTTTAACAACCAGATATACGGATTAACTAAGGGGCAATACTCACCTACTTCTGAAGAGAAGAAAATAACAAAGAGTACGCCCATGGGTAGCATCGATCACCCTTTCAATCCTGCTGCATTAGCACTTGGCGCAGATGCAACATTTGTAGCAAGAACCATGGATCGTGACCCCAAGCATTTGCAGGCCCTATTATTGCGTGCCAATGGACATAAGGGTGCTTCATTTTTGGAGATCTATCAGAATTGTAACATTTTCAATGATGGAGCTTTTGAAATCTTTACAGAAAAAGGGACAAAGGCAACTGAAACATTATTTCTTGAGCAAGGTAAACCCTTGGTGTTTGGAGCCAATAGTGATAAAGGAATTAAGTTAGACGGATTTAAACCAGTTGTTGTAGACTTCAATGAAGGGTATAGTGCAACTGACTGTTGGGTCCATGATGAAAAAGATATTTACAAAGCACAGATCTTAACGCGCATATTTGATGATCCTCGTATTGAAGGACATTTACCACGACCATTCGGTGTATTTTATCAGACGGATCGTCCTTGTTATGAGGATGTAATGGCTGCTCAGTTGGAAGAAGCAGCTTCCAGAAAGCCTGCTGATCTGGATAAATTACTAAAGGGTAACGAAGTCTGGACAATCAATTAAAACGGCTCGATTAATCAGGCAACAATCGAAAACTTTTTCGGTGATGCGTGCATAGCCCATGTTCCTCTATAGCTTTTCTATGAAAGGCTGTACCGTATCCTTTGTTACGATCCCATCCGTAGTACGGGAACTCTTTGTGTAATTGATTCATCCATTCATCCCGATAGGTTTTAGCTAAAATACTGGCAGCGGCAATGGATGCGTAACGGCCATCTCCTTTTACAAAGCACTGATGGGGAATTTTCTTGTAAGGAGTAAATCGATTTCCATCTACCAATAGTAAACCAGGTTTAGTCCTAAGCTGATCAACGGCCTGGTGCATGGCTTTGATACTCGCTTTTAAAATATTAATCTGATCAATTTCATCATTGCTGATTTGACTTACGCCATAGCTGATAGCTTCTTTTTCAATAATGGGTCGTAGAAGTTCTCGTTGTTTTGCGTTGAGCTGTTTGGAGTCGTTTAATAATGGGTGATAGAAATTGGCTGGCAAAATCACGGCCGCCGCAAACACCGGACCGGCATAACATCCTCTGCCAGCCTCATCTAAGCCAGCTTCGGTATATTTTTTTTGGTAGAAGGATTCCAGCATTGCTGCAAATTCCGAAATAATGCTAAACAAAAATATACCTCCTGCCAAACCGCTATTACCTTTGCAAAGCATGACAACGCAATCCCCTACTTCCCGATCTGTCATAATCTGGCTATATACCGGCCTTGTAATGATTATAATTCAAATTTTACTCGGTGGAATTACTCGGCTTACCGGGTCTGGACTATCCATTACAGAGTGGAATGTGGTTACAGGAACCTTGCCTCCACTTTCAGAAGGTGCTTGGTTGGTTGAGTTTGAAAAGTATAAACGTACCCCCCAATTTCAGCTGCTCAATTTTGATTTTACACTACACAATTTTAAGTTCATTTTTTTCTGGGAGTGGTTTCACCGTTTATGGGCACGACTGATTGGTGTTGTTTTTGCAATTCCCTTTATCATTTTTTGGATTCGTGGTTATTTCAAGTCACCTATGGTAAAACCCCTTTTAGTTCTTTTTTTATTAGGGGCATTACAGGGTGCCATAGGATGGATCATGGTAGCTAGTGGTTTGACGGGGGATGCTATTTATGTAAAACCAACCCGACTGGCCTTGCATTTTATTTTTGCGCTGGGATTACTCTCCTATACATTCTGGTTTATTTTACAATTAACAGTACCTGCTTTTTCTCGTTTAGCTAATGCGTCTTTACACAAGCGTATTTTATTGATTATTGGAGTTTTGTTATTTCAATTAATGTACGGTGCATTTATGGCGGGCCACAAAGCCGCAACGGCAGCACCCACTTGGCCCACTATCAATGATAAATGGATTCCCGATGCTTTATTCAATGAACAGGAGGGGTTATTGAATTTAATTGATAATCGAATTCTGATACATTTTATTCATCGAGGACTTGCGTATTTACTAGTGATTGCAATTGTTTTATTCACTATAAGACTTTATAAAACCACAGGGTCTGCATGGCTGAACCATGCACGTAAGTGGCCTTTGATTTTAGTAATAGCCCAAGTATTACTTGGTATTTTTTCTGTTCTTACCAGTACAAGTATTATCCCTGGTGTTTGGGGCGTTTTTGAGTGGATGGCACAACTTCATCAGTTAGTGGCCATGTTGCTGTTGCTTTCGCTGATTCAATTATTATTTCTGATCAAGCGAAATGCTTGAGGGAGCACTCGAATCGTTAATTCATTTTGCAGGGGAGCAGGATCACCATCAATATGCAGGGCTGCGCCCTCTCTATTTTGAATGGTCAATGAGGCGGTTTGCCAGTGAATAATTTTTGAAGCAGGAGCATGAATACCCGTTTGTGTAATGGGATTACAGCCGAGTAATTGTTTTAAGGTTTGCCAAAGCATAGAAATTTTACTTTGCTTGAGCACGATGAAAATATCTAATAAGCCGTCGTTTAGTTTTGCAAAAGGGG
>JBEDEC010000093.1:0-14983 GCA_041175905.1 Bacteroidota bacterium | reverse complement strand
CCACAACAATTAAATGCAGAAGAAAAAGCTGCATTAGAAAAGTTAGCTGACTCTGCCAATTTTCAACCTAATCCAGACAAATCAGATAGAAATTTCTTTGATCGCATCAAGGATATCTTTCAATAATTAGTGGTGAAGGCGCTTCCAGCTTCGTTGCTTTTTTTTATCGTAGAGCTCTCGTGCTTTTTTTACAAGTTCAATCCATTCCAGTTGAAGTGGATCAACAGGATCAACTACTTGCTCTCCTAATTGAAGTAATTCGTTCCAACTTGATTTGTTGACATAGGTACTTCCTTTCAGGAACATCCCAAATTGTGCAAGCGCAGCGCTAAACTGAGATTGCTTGAGCTCCTGCTCTGTATACGCATAATAAAGGGGCACATTGAATTGCGTTTCTTGTAATAAAGAATCACTCGGGAGCCGGTATTGAATGGTAAGTGAAGCAATGCTATCTAGTTCAGATGAAGCACCACGTTTATCTCTCAATAATATAGATGGCTCAATTTCAAATAGTGCAGTAACGGTGTGTCCTGATCCAATTTCTCCCCCTTCTATTTGAGACAAAGAATCTAACAAAGCACCAACTTTATTATCAAACCCGATCAATCGGTAATTTTTGATATAAGCAGGATCAAACGTGATATTCATATAAACATCATCTGCAACCGCATACAATGTTTTTGTAAACTCTTTCATCAATACACGTTCCGCTTCCTTCTCTTGATCTAAATAAGCAAAGTTTCCATTACCCTTTTCAGCTAGCAATTGAATTTTTGAATCCTTGTAATTACCCATTCCTACTCCTAAACAAGTAAGATAAATTCCACTTTGTCGCTGAATACTAATCAGCTCATCTAATTCAGTTTCTGTTTTTAAGCCTACATTGAAATCACCATCTGTTGCTAATATCACCCGATTATTTCCACCCTCAATAAAATGCTGTTTGGCTACCTGGTAAGCTAATCGAATACCCGACTCACCCGGCGTTGCACCTCCAGGCACTAAACCGTTAATCACTTTAGTCAAACTATCTTTTTCGCACCCACTCAAGGCGCGTACTAACACCGCAGTCATACCGCCGTAAACAACAATTGAAACGGAATCTTTTTCCCGGAGATTACTAATCAACATTCGAAAACCCGACTGTAACAATGGAAGACGGTTAGGCATATCCATTGAAGCAGAAATATCAATTAGAAAAACAAGATGGGCAGATGGCAACGAATCGAGATTTAATTTTTTTGCAGAAAGATCAATTTGCAAGAGTTGGTTCTCCCAATTCCAGGGACAAGGACTGAGTCTTGTATTCACTGCAAATACACCGCTATCGCTTGGTGTTTTATAGGGTGAAGGAAAATAATTGAGCATCTCCTCAATCCGTACAGCGTCTGTTGGCACATAGGTGCCTCTTGATAAAAAGCGACGAATATTACTGTAAGAAGCCTGGTCTACATTTAAGGATAAACCTGTTGTAGGATAGTTTGCTGCCCTCACCCAATTATTTTCAAGTAAGGTTGCATAGGTCTCTTCGCCTGTAAACCATTTTTTATGTTCCTCCCGAGTCATATTGGAAGTACGAGAGGCTAGTCGAGTGCGCTCGGGTTGACGAGACCCAGCTGGCAAAGGACGAAGTATAATGCGCAAAAATTCAACTCCCTTTGATACGATCAATTCAGTGCGATACCCCTCTAACGAAAACTGTAAACTATCGGATTGTATGCGGGAGGAGAACCCAAAACTACCCCACGTTCCTGTTCTGAAAAGAAGGCCGGTAGAAGATTGACGGATTTGTACATTTTGCAAAGGATTGCCTGATAAATCTCTTACTTCGCCTCGGATATAATATTCTTGTGCAATACCCCACTGGCTCAGCAGACAGAAGAAAAAGATGGTCAACCCTCTTTTCATAGACAATATATAGTTCCCCGCGTACAAAAAATCAGACTAGCTGATATAAGGCTCCATAATTGCGACCCATTCCATCATAGTCAAGACCATACCCTACCACAAATTTGTTAGGGATACTAAATCCAACATAATCCAATGGGACCTCAAATGTAGTTGCTTCAGGTTTGTGTAAAAAAGTTGCGATACGAATAGAGGCAGGCTGCTGTTGCTGTAAGGAAGGTAAAAAATGATGCAGCGTTTTGCCCGTATCAACAATATCCTCTACAATAATCAACTCTCTTCCGTGCAAATCCTGTTCCATCCCAATAGAAGTAACAACCTGACCCGTAGAGCGCATGCCCTGATATGAGGCGATTTTTATAAAGGAGATCTCAGCTTCAACGTTGATTTGTTTGAACAAATCAGCAGCAAACATGAAAGACCCATTTAGAATGGCTAAAAAAAGCGGCTTTTTACCTGCGTAATCTGCATTGATCTGTGTTGCCAATGCCGTCACTCTTTCTTGAATGACTGCAGCAGATAAGTACTCTGTAAAGACCCTGTCATGTACGCGGATCGTAGCCATAGCTGTAATTGAACACTAAGTTACTGCCTGGATCGCAAAGAAGGTAATCGCAATTTAAATGAACCCGGTCGCTCTAGGTAAATAACTTGTGAAATGCGAGCTTCTGTAGAAGGAATCAGATTATTCCACTCAAACAATTTAGCAAGTGGAACTTTATACTGCTCTGCAATAACAAGAAATGGAGTACCTGCGGTAATGTAAACCGCCTTCACTCCCTCTTCTTTGAACACCCCAGAGGGATACTGACGAGAAGATTTTATAGAAGAAGCCGTCTCCATTACTTCTTTAACATTCTCTGCACTTTCTGTCTTTTTCTCTTCCGCCTTAGGCAATGAAACAGTTGCATCATCTTTTGAGTCAGCGGGTATAGTTGACTCATTGGTAGCGGGAGCTACATTTTTTAATGGAACTACAGGAACCTCTGTTGAATCCTCTTCTTCTGTTTCATAACCCAATGCTAGCATAGAGTATTGTTGCAGATCGTACTCTTCAATCAATCGAACCAGCGTTTGCGAATAAACAGGATTGGTAGCATATCCAGCAGATTTTAAACCCTTAGCCCACGCCTCATAATCAGTTGGATCTAACTCAAATAAGGAGGCATAACGAGGACTCGATTTTAAAAAGTTAGAATGATCACGGTAAGACTCAATTGCGGTGGCATACTTTCGGAAACACTCATTGCGAGCATCATCGGTATGTCGAACAGAAGGACCATTCCATCCTGTTTTGCATTTGATACCAAAGTGATTATTTGACTTTTGTACCAACTCACTTTTACCTGCCATCGTTTCGTGTATTCCCTGTGCCAGTTTTATCGAGGCTGGCACTCCTGTTCTTTTCATCTCAGCAATAGCAAGGTCTTTGTACTGATCAATATACTGCTGTATAATTTCGACCGGTTGGCTCCATCCAATAAGCCATTGACCTAAAAAAAATAAAGCCAGTATCGATTTTTTCAGAAGCATGTCATTTTAATTTTTTTATCACACTCAATCCATCCCGTAGCGGCACCATAATCACCTCCACATCTTGTCGTTGTGCAATCTCCTGATTGAATTGTGCGATCGCCTTTGCATTTTTCCCTTTTAGATCAGTTGTAAAAACCTGGCCATGGAAAAATACATTATCAGCTAAGATATAACCCCCCGAACGAACGAATGGAAAAACCATGTTAAAATAATCTAGATAAGACGTTTTATCAGCATCTATAAAGACTAAATCCCAGGATTCATTCAAAGTGGGTAGAATTAGATGCGCATCTCCTCGATGTAATTTTATTTGGCTGGAAAATAAAGAACGATCAAAAAATCTTTGCGCGATAGTTGCATCCTGTTCTCTTTTTTCAATCGTGTGAAGCACCCCCGTAGAAGTTAAACCCTTAGCCAGACACAGAGCACTGAAACCGGTTAGCGTGCCAATTTCAAGAATACGTTCAGGTTTTACTAATTCACTAAATAGACTCAAAAATCGTCCCTGTAAAAAACCACTGATCATGTGTGGCTCGGCGTGGTGTGTACGCGTATAGTGTTCTACTTCCTGCAGTAATTCATCCTGCGGAGTACTGTGTATTTCTGCATACTGCTGAGCAAGGGTAGACAAAATTTCCAAGCGCCCTGATTTACAACAAAGGTACTGCTTGTAGAAGGATCAGGCTTTTTTAATCGCTGGCTGGGAAATGAAAAAGAGTCCAACAAATGTGAAAAATCCATTGATTAGAATTAACTCAGGACCAATCTTATACCCACCAAATAACGAGGCTGACAAATCGGCCAGACCCAGATTCATATGAAGTAACTTTTCATAATACGCCGGATTACAGAGCAGATCTAATATTACAGTAACAAGCGGGCCTCCTACACAAACAGGCCAAACCCAACGATTTGAAATAATTCGACTCGTCAAAATACCAAAAGAGAAAAGCCCAAGTAAGGGTCCATAGGTAATGCCTGCAAACTTGATTATAAACTGGATGATGGATTTATCATTGATGACTTTAAACAAAAGAACCATCAATAAAAACACAAGGGCAAAACTTAGATGAACGCGCAATCTCTTTTTGCGCTTTACTTGTTCCTCCGCCTTTGAACGATTAAAATCTAATATATCGATACAAAAACTAGAAGTAAGTGAAGTGATCGCCCCATCAACACTGGGGAAAAGGGCTGAAATTAAAGCGATGATAAAAATGACTCCAATGGTGCCAGAAAATGCATCGCTCAATGCAACAGTTGGAAAAATATCATCTCCCTTTGCAGTCAAGCCTGTTGAAGCAGCGTATAAATAAAGAACTGCTCCTAATAATAAAAACAAAGCATTTACTACAACCAGTATAAAACTCAACGTCATCACATTTTTCTGAGAGTCTTTGAGCGTGCGAACGCTGATATTTTTTTGCATCATTTCCTGGTCTAATCCAGTCATGGTAATTGTTATGAACATCCCCCCTAAAAGTTGCTTCCAAAAATTGAACGGGCTATTGACGTCCATATTAATAATTTGATTGTATCCTTTTTCATTGATCATCTGCCAAGCTCCCGTCACATCAGTCCCGAGGGCCTGCACCAGCACAATTAAGCAAGCAACTAGTCCAATCAACATGCCTGAGGTTTGCAAGGTATCCGTAAAGATGATTGTTCGAACGCCTCCTTCAAATGTATAGAGAAGTATAAGCGTCAAAATCACTAATGCCGTAGCCAAAAATGGAATACCTAATTTATCAAGGATAAATAGTTGCAGAATGTTAATCACCAGATAAAGCCGAGCCGTAGCACCTACTGTTCGAGAGAGAATAAAAAAGAAAGCGCCCGCCTTATGTGCATTTACACCAAAGCGATTCTCCAGATAGGTATAGATACTAGTTAGGTTCATTCGATAATAAAGAGGCAACAGTATAAAAGCAACCACTGCATATCCTAATACGTACCCAATTACTAATTGGAAATAATTAAAATTAATATCGCCTACATTGCCAGGCACACTAACAAACGTGACGCCAGAAAGTGAGGTGCCTACCATTCCAAAAGCCACCAACATCCAGTTACTATTGCGATTACCTATAAAAAATGACTCATTGTCTGCATTTCGGGAAGTATACCAGGCTACTCCGAGCAAAAGCAGAAAATATCCAATGACAAAAGAAAATAAAACTTGAGGCGACATAAAATCAGCAGGTTGAATTGAATTTTGAAGATACCTAAAAAAATGTTCCCTTTGAGTCAATCAATGCATATGGCTATTCGTTCTATCGCAATTTTTTGTGGCTCCCGCACTGGAAAAAATCCACTTTATTCCCAACACGCAATCGAAGTAGGTCGGCTACTTGCTGCCAAACAATTAAAAATAATTTATGGTGGAGGCAGTATTGGCCTCATGGGATTGGTGGCAGATGAAGCGATGAAAGGCGGCGGCTGGGTAACAGGCATCATTCCAAAACTATTAGTGGAATGGGAAGTAGAACATCGTGCCATCAGTGAATTGATTGTTTGTGATGACATGCACCAGCGAAAACTTAAAATTTACAGCAAAGCAGATGCCGCTTTGATTTTACCAGGCGGATTTGGCACACTTGATGAACTATTTGAAATTGTAACCTGGAACCAACTAACGATTCATGATAAAGAAATTTTTATCTTGAATAGTGACGGATTTTACAATTCACTTCTTGCACACATCGAGCAACTAAAAAAAGAAGGATTTATTGATGAACGAAACTTAGAAAAATTTCATTTCATCAATACCCCGATAGAATTATTAACCTATTTGAGTTAGCAAGAACAACAAATCGTCCTAAATAACTTTTCCAGCATTTAGAATGTTATTGGGATCAAATACTTTTTTGATCGAACGCATTAATTCAAGACTTTTCTCTTGGAACACAATAGGCATAAACCCTTTTTGGATAAGACCAATTCCGTGCTCTGCACTAATAGTTCCTCCCAGTTTATAAACGATCTCAAAAAGCTCATTCAGGATTTTTTCAATTGCAGGATTCCCATAACTATTGGGCATACCTTCCTTGCGCAGACGCACATGCAAATTACCATCACCAGCATGTCCATAACAAACCACATCTACCTCATGCTTTTTACCTAACGCCTTTAATTCTCTGATCAAAGCAGGTAATTCAGCACGGGGTACAACAGTATCCTCCTCTATTGTATAGCCCACTAATTTTACAGCCTCTGCCGCACGACGGCGTAGCTTCCAAAGTCGATCTTTTTGTGTAGCGTCTTCTGCAAAATAGATTTCGCCAATATCATATTGCGTCAACAATTCACCAATCGCTTCCATATCCCGCATCAAAACGTCCGGATCATTACCATCTACTTCTATAATCAAATGTGCAGCGGTATCATTGGTTATTGGAACAGCAGTATTATCTACCATTTCACTCACAATGCGCAGCGCATCAATTTCCATTAACTCGAGCGCACTTGGTGTAAAACCTGCTCTGAAAATTGCACTCACTGCTTCGCCAGCCTGCTCTAGGTTTTTAAATGGCACTAACATCAAAAGGTCATGCGTAGGAAGTGGGATTAACTTCAAAACAATTTTTGTAACAATTCCCAGGGTTCCCTCACTACCCACTAATAATTGGGTCAAATTATAACCCGTCACATTTTTGATAACATTAGAACCGGTCCAAATAATCTCACCAGTAGGCAATACCACTTCCAAATTCAACACATAATCTTTTACAACCCCATACTTAACTGCTTTGGGACCACCACTATTTTCAGCAACGTTTCCTCCAATGAAACAAGAACCTCGGCTACTCGGATCCGGAGGATAGAATAACTTTTTTTCCTTGACAGCATTTTGCAGAACCTCGGTAATAACACCTGGTTCGGTTGTTACTTGCAGGTTTCGCTCATCAATACTAAGAATCCGGTTTAATCGCTCTGTACTCAACAATACACCACCTAAATGAGGCAAAGCACCCCCACTTAAACCGGTACCGGCTCCGCGAGGCGTAACTGGAATTAAATCTTGATTACATAATTTCAAAATAGCACTGATCTCATCGGGTGAGGCAGGCTTCACCACTACTTCGGGCAAAAACCGCAGGTTCTCTGTATGATCATATGAAAAATACTCCAGCGTTTCAGCATCGACAAATACATACTCTTTTCCTACAATAGATCGTAATTGCTCTAGGTGTTGCGAAGTGAGTGCTCCCATTTAGATAAAAAAGTTGGTTTCGGCTCAAATTTCGGGATAAATACCCAGCCTAAAAAGTTAGCGAAAAGTGGGGCAAAGTGACTGCTGACGGTTCCCCTGATAGGGGTTCAAAATACCTTGTTTTAAGATAGAGAACTCAAAGGCACCTCTCCGGTTGGTGAAGCTTTTTAGAGAGGAGGAATTGACATCGTAACTAAAATTAAACAACAGCTGGCGAATACCGATTCCAACTTGCGGTACAAGTGACTCAGCCCATCGGTAATAAGCACCCGCGGATAAAACGTACTCACCATCTCCAGAAACATTATACAAAGCTGAGAGGCCTGCCACCACCTCCCAAGAATTTGCTTGAGTAGAAAAATAAAGATTGGGTTGCACAATCAGCTGGTCGTTGAGCTTATAGCTCGCATTCAAAAACCCATTATAGCGCACGGCAATTCTATTGTCAACACCCGTAGCATTTGCCCAAAAACTTTCTACGGGTCTATTCACATGCATAGCAGAAAATCCTGCATTGAAATATGTTTCAGGATTGGGGAAGTAGGCATAATTCATTCCCACTTGCAAATCCAGATAATTACTTTGCGTGGCTGTCAAGAGTGGTGCTTGTGCACTTTGATGTACATCAAAAAACTGTCCATTCCATTGTCCGGGAAATGTTAAGTCTGCTGTATTTATACGCTTATTAGCCCAGCCCGCATTAAACCCTAGACTAATTAAACTCCCATTATTGATCATTTGATGATAAGCCAAGGACCCGTAAAATTTAGTAGAAGTTAAAACACTGGTCCCAGCTACATCGCGTAAGATTAAACCACCTGCACCCAGCCAACCTGTTTCACTTCTGTTTTGCAATAATTGCCAATCACCATACACGCTAGTGGTTTTGTAAGGGAAAGCAGAGAGTGAAGCCCATTGATTGCGATAATTAACTCCTATACGATAGTCACCATCTGGAATAAAACCAGTGTTAGCAGGGTTAATCAATAACGGAGTTTGCATGAACTGTGAAAAATGAAGATCCTGCGCGCTGCTATTTTGCAGCGCAAATACAAAAAGTATCAATATGATCAAACCATTTTTCCGCATTCCTTATCGTATCAATGTAATGTCCCCCTTTTTAGTCAACGTACGTCCGTCAAAAAATTCAACAGCTAATGTATACATATAAACATCCATTGGCTGCAACACCCCTTTAAACTTTCCATCCCACCCAAACTTAGCATCAGTAGTTTCAAAAACTTTTTGACCCCACCTGTTCCATATCTCCCATTTCAACTTTACAATCCCAAAGCCCTTTACCTGTATGACACTATTTACATCTCCACTTTGCGGCGTGAAAGCATTTGGAACATCCACCAATGGATTAATACTTGCCTCTACTGTTTTACAAATAGTGCGTGGACAATCGAGTTGATTATAGGCCGTCAAACACACTTGAAAGGTACCGGATGACTTATATTGATGAATAATGGGTACCCGCGATGTTGTTAGTATGCTATCACCATCACCAAAAGTCCATTTAAAACGAATCGCATCACTGCTAGACAGATTAGTAAAAGTATGTGGAGTATTTGGCTGTATGGCCACCGGTGTAAAACTAAAGTTTGATAATGGAGCATCTAATACCTGGATAGTGAAGCGTACAGTATCACTCAGATTACAGGTATTAGGATTGTTGGCTATTAAGGTAACTGTGTATGTACCTGGCTGTGCATATGTATGAGTGGGTGAAGATTGCACAGAAGTATTACCATCTCCAAAACTCCAACTATAGGTTTGCCCCGCTACTGAAGTATTAGAAAATACAGCAGCATATGGAGCACAGCCTATGGGGTTGGTTGTAAAACCCGCTTTTACATTTTCAGCAATAGTTAATGGAATTCTTAAAGAATCAGGTGCGTTACAATAGGTAGTGTCAACAAGATAAAGCGTCACCTGATAGGTACCTGGCGCACTATACGTATGAAATACAGAATTTGTTCCTGCAGTAACAGGCGCACTGCCATCTCCAAAATTCCATCTGAACGAAGTGTTCCGAAAAGGATACGCTGCCAATGTTGTAGACAAATTATCAAAGCGATAATTGAGCGAAGTACAAGGCAATAATTTAACAGGATTGAAATCGAGTGTAGCTTCAATATTTCCTACACGAATTTGAACAAACGAAGTATCACGCCCATTACACGAGCTTGGATCAATAGCAATAAGCATAACTCGATACGTTCCCACCGCAGCATACGTATGTGCATTGGATGGAGTAGATGTTGTAGCCCTAGGAGAACCATCGCCAAAATCCCACTCATAACTCTGCGCATTACCAACTGTATCTCGAAAAGCAACCGTTAATGGCACACATCCTAAGGTATCCCCAACCACGTTGTTAATACTAGAACGGATGGCACTTTGTACGCCTGCTAAATTCATGGCTATTTTAACCATCGTCAAACTACAACCTGCTCCGCTAGAGTTGTTAGTAGTAGCCCAGGCACCAGCTGTAACTGGATAATTAGGTCGGGGAGAATTACCAATAGAACAGTTCCCACAAATAGCTTGGTAAATAGCTCCACTGCGGTCGAAGCGACTGGTTCCACCATCAACGTGGTCGTTTCCATTATTCACAGAATTATCTTCTCCAAAAAAGCTACCAAATAATTGACCAGATGCATCTTTTTTCAAAACAAAAAAATAAAAATCTTTACCGTCTGTATTTGATTTAAACGCATCAGGCGTTACAGGTAACCCTGCCGTACCTGCACTTGTAAAGCCAGATCCAAAACCAGTCCCTCCCCATCCGGACATATAAACATTTTCACAACGGTCCACCAAAAAGGCTACAGGTGAAATATTTGGAATAGTTGAACCAGAGCCAAATGCAGTTGAATAAACAAATGCAGAAAGATCAGGCTGAAGTTTTGCAATAAACTGTTTCCCTGAGGGGTTATTATAAACGGCATTCTGTATAGGCCAATTACCCGTGGTTTGACCCATTACATAGGGAAATCCATTAACATCAAACTGAACCCCAAACACCTGATCGATTCCTGAAGTACCCAGATAAGTAGTTTTGATGCGTTGCGTTCCGTCAGACTTTATGATAGTCAAATACCCGTCAATGGTGCCGCTCAAGGAAGAGCTTATTACTGTACCTGATTGAGATGAAGGGATCAGATTAGGACTTTCTGTTCCTCCCGCCATATATAGATTACCATTGCTGGGATTCACAGAAATTACATAGCCCGCATCGTTACCAGTTCCTCCAAAGAAGCTAGCAAATTGAAGCGTACTAAGATTATTGGAGAGCTTTAGTAAAACAGCATCTTGTAATCCTCCGCCAAAGTTTGTTTGAAAAGCGCCCGCTGTTACAGGGAAAGCACCATTTCCACTCGCACCTCCATTGGATTGTGTATGTGAAACAACAAATATATTTCCAGCAGGATCTAGAATTATTTCACCACGACCATCATCGCCATAGTTTCGTTGTAAGGAATTCAAGGCGCGCGAAGATGCAATGTTTACTCCATCTGCTGCAGTTCCTCCAATTTTTCTAGACCCTAATAATGTAGTTCCCGTAGAATTTATTTTAGCAACAATGATATCGAAGCCATCCCCCGCTAATGTACCATTGCCAATTACAGGGAATCCTGTTGTTGAATTTGGAGAATTAGTTCGGCCCGTGAGATAAAGATTTTCTTGAGCATCTACTACTAAACTATGAGGTTGTTCGTTACCAGATCCGCCCAGATAAGTTGCCCATAATCTGTTGCGTCCATCAGGACTCAATTTTATTAAACAAATATCTGTTTCTCCCCCCTGATAGGTAGACTGAATGGCCCCAGTAGTTGTTGGAAAGCGACCCCCGTCATTAAAAACAATCCCTCCTGCATACATGCTTCCATCAGGACCATAGGTTGCAGTAAAACCCCAATTATCAGCAGTACTACCAGAGAAAGAACAAAAAATAATGGAAGGGTCGATCACTAAAGTTTGGGAAGGATCATACTTTCCTACCTCAAACTTTACCATATTATTTTTTACAACATATCGGCAAGGCACTTGCTGCCTTCCACTCTCATTAGGTTGATAGGTGAAAGGGGCGGATTCTTTAAATGATCCAACAGATGTTTCATAGTGCAGTTCACCTTTTTTTGTTGACAATGCTTCGACACCTACATACCGAAGCGTTATGTCACTGACCAACCCACCTGGTCTTACTACAAAATCATATTTCAAGATTCCTTGATCAGTGTAATAACGAAGATCAATATTGGGATAAATATCTTCTATGGCAATGGCTTGATATGTTTTACAGGCGGTTGCCCATTTGCCTGGTTCATTTCCTAAAAAATAATTATTGTAAGTAGGTAATACCTTTTCTGGAATTACATTGCCAGCTGCATTTACAAATTCTACTCGCCATGCATGTGAGCGAATCAAAAAAGAATCAATGTTGTGATGCTTTGCTTCTTGTAATTTGAATGTACTAACTGGATCGTGCTGCAAAACAGTATACCCATTTTCCTGAATAAAAAAGGCCCCATTCGAAACCTCCCCTCTAAAAAGTATACGCTCATCCCATTGCCCCTTATTTTCTATAAATTGTATAGCCTGCTGTCCATTGCTGTGAAAAGACAGAAGAACGTAAAAAAATATGAGCAGTATTTGAGGCACCGTTGTTTGTTCTGATTTACTTTAAAATAACGAATTTAGGTAGGTCAGGTTTCGAAAAAACTGTTAATACCCCGCCAACCCCCTGATTATGACAAATTCCTGACTGATCCGTTTAAGAAACGTCTAAATTCTTAGGATATTTTACCCCAGTTCACCATTCCTTTTTGTTGCTGAAGAAAATGAAGGAGTGGACGGTTTTCCGGTTCTGAAAGAGTAGGATCCTTTTCAATTAATTGAGCCGCCTGATCTCTAGCCTTTTCGAGTAAGGGGCGGTCTTCAACGATACTAGCCAGCTTAAACTGAAGCGTGCCACTTTGCCTGGTTCCCTCGATTTCGCCGGGGCCTCTCAATAACAAGTCTTTTTCTGCAATTTCAAATCCACTGGTTGTCTGGGTCATGATTTTCATCCGTTCGCTCGCATCCCTTCCAATACCTGGAGAAGTAAGCAGAATACAATAACTTTTTTCCGCACCTCTCCCCACTCGACCCCTTAACTGGTGTAATTGAGATAATCCAAATTTTTCAGCACTTTCAATCAACATCACAGTGGCATTGGGAACATTAACACCAACTTCAATTACGGTGGTGGCTACCATGATTTGAGTATCCCCTTGCACAAACCGCTGCATATTGGTCTCTTTTTGAGGAGCAGGTTGACGACCATGAACCATGCTGATCCAATATTTAGGCTCGGGAAAAAACGCCTTTACTTCCTCATACCCCTTCATTAGATTTTCATAATCCAACTTTGCACTTTCCTCAATCAACGGGTAAATAATATAGGCTTGTCTTCCTTTAGCTACTTCTTCACGAATAAACTCCATGACTTTGCTTCGGTCTTTCTCAAATCGATGAACAGTTTTTATGGGAATCCTACCTGGAGGCAATTCATCAATAATACTCGAATCCAAATCGCCATAAGCGGTCATTGCTAAGGTTCGAGGAATAGGAGTAGCAGTCATTACTAATATATGGGGAGGAATTGCTGCTTTTTTCCACAGTCGTGCCCGCTGCGCAACCCCAAATCGATGCTGTTCATCAATGATGACCAACCCCAATTTTTTAAACTGAACGGTTTCTTCAATCAATGCATGAGTACCCACTAATAATTTCAATTCACCAGACTCAAGAGAGGCTGCAATTTTTTTTCGCTCAGCTGTTTTGGTAGAACCCGTCAACAACGCTACGGGTAAATTAATTTTTTCTAGCAATGAAAGTATAGATTGGAAATGCTGCTGTGCTAAAATTTCAGTGGGTACCATCAGGCATGCCTGGTAGTCGTTATCAACCGCCAATAACATGGTAAGCAAGGCAACAATTGTTTTTCCACTTCCCACATCTCCTTGCAACAAACGATTCATCTGTCTGCCTTTTGCAGTATCTATTCTGATTTCCTTTAAAACTCTTTTTTGTGCACCTGTCAATTCAAAAGGCAAACAGTTTTCATAAAACGCATTAAAATAATGGCCAACTTTCTCAAAAAGTACACCCGCTGTATGTCGGTGTCGTTGTGAACGCAGAAGTTGCATTCGAAGTTGCGCAACAAATAACTCCTCATATTTAAAACGTTCCATGGCTTTTACAGCAACCCTAGTTTCCGTAGGAAAATGTAATTGACAAACTCCTTGCCACCTCCTCACAAACTGATTTGCATTTATGATGGAAGGAGGAAGAATTTCTGGTAAATCTGTATCCTGAAGCTGTGCGAGTAAAGTTTGCGTCAATTTAGCAAATTGCCTTCCGCCCAATCCCTTTGCTTTTAATTTTTCAGTGGTGGAGTAGACGGGCTCAAGATGATTTTTAGCTAATGGTTGTTCCGGCTCAATTTTTTCTACTTCTGGATGAACAAACTGAGGACGTCCATTAAAAAAACTAAGACGACCATAAATCAAATACGAATGCCCTACTAGCAATTGCTTCTGCACCCAATTGATCCCTTTAAACCATGCTAACTCTATGATTCCTGATTTGTCTTTTAATTGCACTACAAACCGTTTACCTGCACGTTGCCCTACTATTTCGGTATGAAGAACGACTCCGGCAATTTGTGCAAAATCCACCTCTACCCTCAATTCTGCTATCGAACTGACTTTTGTACGGTCGATGTACCGGTAAGGAAAATGAAAAAGTAAGTCCCCAAAAGTGTAAATAGCTAATTCCTTTTTAAGCAACTCAGCACGCAACGGCCCCACACCTTTTAGAAATTCAATGGGACTTTGTAGTTTCATGCCAGTTGAAAAACTCATACCACACTTACATTGTTTGGGGAGACGATAAGGATTGACTTATAGCTGCTGATAGAATTAGTGACGATTCAAAAGATAATAAAAGTCGTCCAAGTACAGACTTTTTTTTATAAAGCTGCCAACAAAAATAAAAATACCTTTTTTGCTCGTCAATCGAATCTATCATTCGAAGTATTATGCTCTGCTCAATTTTTTTGGAAAGTACTTTCGTCAGATACCGAAGTAAAAGTGGAGATAACAGATAAATTAACAACCCAATAATAAGCACACGGAAAAAAGTTAGAAGTATCACCGAAGAAGGCATCACGTACATTCCGGTCAATAACAAAGCTAGTACAAGTATGACCCACGTGTTCTTTTTTGAAATACGTTTTTGGGGATTAGGTTCACTGGTAGGGAGGGCAGCATC
>JBEDEC010000092.1:0-5023 GCA_041175905.1 Bacteroidota bacterium | reverse complement strand
GTTAAATCTCCGCCATCATCTAAAATCATATTCAACGGACGATCCTTACCGCCAAAGAAGAGTGTTTGTTCAATACACCAATCCGCTTCTTCAATAGTTTGTCCTTTCCAGGCAAATACACCGATACCGGCAGCAGCAATGGCCGCAGCAGCATGATCTTGCGTAGAGAAAATATTACAAGAGCTCCATTTTACTTCTGCACCTAAAGCAACTAATGTTTCTATGAGTACAGCAGTTTGAATGGTCATGTGCAAGCAACCCGCTACGCGTGCGCCTTTAAGTGGTTGACTTGGTCCATATTCAGAACGAATTGCCATTAGACCAGGCATTTCTGCTTCGGCTAATCTGATTTCCTTGCGGCCCCATTCTGCTAAAGAAATGTCGGCTACTTTATAGGGTAAACTAAAGTCGATGGATTTGGTTAATGTAGACATGTTTAAGGTTTTGTGAATGGCGCAAAGCTACATTATAAATCAATAAAGACCTTATTATAGAAGGTCTATTTGCATGATATAATCATTCATAAAAAACCCATTTCCGATATCAAAATCTGCTATTTCGCGTTTGTAGAAACCAAGTCTTTCATAAAAGGTCACTGCACTATTGTTTCGATTGACCTGTAATTCAAGGTGCTGTATGCCTTTTTCTTTGATTTCGACAAGAATGTGCTGAATCATGACACGGCCACCCCCTTTGCCTTGTTGGGTAGGTAACACATATAATTTATGCAGTTTGCAATGAGTAGGGGTTATCACTTGATAAGAAGCAAATCCTATGGGTAGGGCATCGTTATAGAGTAAAATAAAATGTGCCCCTTCCTCCATCTGTTGTTGTAAGGATAAAGGACTATACATGCGGTCTAGCATGTATTCAATCTGTTCTTGACTGATAATGGAAGCATAGGTTTGGGGCCACACTTCAAAACAAAGAGAACGTATTAACTCGATATCAGTGATGGAAGCTGAGCGAATTAAATAACTGTTTGTGCTCATTCTTTCTTTTTCAGAATACGATCAATCAGTCCTTTTTTCTTTTCTTTTGTCTCTGCAGGGTTATTGGCAGGCTTGGGGTTGTCTTGTTCTTTTCTAGGTACTGTATCTTTCTTGATAGGAGAATTCAGCTTGTTATCCTCCTCCCGAACTGGCTTAGATTCAGGGCCGATGTATTCTGAAGGTTCAATTTTATAATCATCTTCTGTTCCTGTACCAAGATCTTCTCCTTCTGCACCTGGAGTCATTTCAAGATCATTAAGAAGAATATCTGCACTATTGATACTATTGCTCATTTCCGCTGGAACAATAAAACGGGCTTCTCTTTCTAATCCGGTTTTTGAATCGGAGAGGGCTTTGCCTAAAAAGTATTCACAAATGGGACGGGCCATTCGAGATGCTTCACCTTCATTACGGATGAACTGGTCATCAAAACCAACCCATGAGCCTACTAAAACTTGGGGGGTATAACCTAAAAACCAGGCATCCGCATTTTCATTTGTGGTACCTGTTTTGCCTCCCATTTCTGCAGCACCCACGCGTGTACGCATACCTGCAGCAGTACCTACATCAACAGCACCTTGCATCATACGCGCCATCGTATAAGCGGTTGCTTCACTGATTACTTCTTTTCTATTGGCACTGAAGTCAAATCGCTTGATCACATTTCCATTTCTATCTTCAATTCTGCTAATCGCAAATGGTTTTGTTGAAAAGCCTCTCCCCGCGAAAATGGTATAGGCCCACATCATTTCAAAGAGAGAAAGATCACAAGATCCCAGCGCTACAGATGGGTAAGGGCCTACAGGGGTAGGGATGTTTAGTCTTCCCATAAATTCTGAAAACTGTCGAGCTCCAACTTGTTTCATTACATAGGCGGTTGCACAGTTTTTTGAAAATGCTAATGCAGCTGCCATAGAGCCTGGACCTCCTTTACACTCTTTACTGGCAGGCACCCATCCATTTCCTTCAAAATATTGGGCTTCATTGGGTAGTTGCGTTTCCGGGGTGAAACCTCTTTCTTCAACAGCTTGTGTGTACAATAAAGGTTTAATCGTAGAGCCAACCTGTCTTTTGGTTTTGATATTGACGTGATCGTACTTGAATGTTTTAAAATTAATGCCACCCACCCATGCTCGAATTTCACCAGTAACAGGATCCATTGCCATAAAGGAAGCTTGTTCCATTTGTCGGTGATACTTAATGGAATCAAGCGGTGTCATTACCGTATCAATTTCACGCTTGGCATTCCAGCCAAATACTTTCATATTGACAGGCTCTTTAAAGCTGGCTCTTATTTCTTTTTCACTCCATCCATCTTCTTCTAAATTGCGCCAGCGGTCAGACTCTTTCATGGCTCTTTCTAAAATCGACTCCTTGCCCTGCCAAATCTTTCCATTCTTAATAGAATTTCTGTTGTTGACATTTTTTTGGAGTTGAGCCATGTGCTGTGCCAATGCTTCCTCTGCATATTGTTGCATTTGCACATTGATGGTAGTATAAATCTTTAATCCGTCGTTATAGATACTGTAAGGGTCACCCTCTGGGTTTGTCATGCCTTTCAAGGCTTCTTTGATTTCCTCTTTTAAGATTTCGCGGAAGTAGGGAGCGTAACCCGTATTTTCATCCATCTTTTTGTAATTAAGTTGGATGGGTGTTGCTTTTAATTGAGTGGCTTGCTCTGCTGTGATTTTATTATTAACCTCCATTTGTCCAATCACTACATTTCTTCTGTCTAACGCAGCTTTCGGATTTCGAACCGGATTGTAAATGCTATTTCCTTTTAACATCCCAATTAGCAGAGCAGCTTCTTCGATATTCAAACGATCAGGTTCTTTCTGAAAAAAAGTACGACTTGCATTACGTATGCCATAGATGTTATTTCCAAAAGGAACGGCATTGAGATAGAGTGTGATAATTTCTTCTTTCGTAAAATTCTTTTCTAGCTTAACGGCAATAATCCATTCTTTTAATTTCTCAATTACGCGCCATGCTTTGTTGCGACTTCCTTGCGCTAGCAAAGCCTTTGCCAATTGTTGAGTAATTGTGCTTCCACCTCCCTCTGATCCTAGGGTTACTATTGCCCGCAGGGTTGATTTAAAATCAATTCCGCTGTGACTATAAAAGCGCTCATCTTCGGTTGCCACCAAGGCATCAATCGCGTGACGGGACAGGTCTCTGTATTTTACATTACTTCGATTACCTCGTTCAGTGTAATATTTTCCCATGAGGGTTCCATCTAGTGCATAAACCTCAGAGGCTTGTAAAATGGAGGGATTTTGTAATTCATATAGCGATGGCATTTTGCCAAATAACCCAAAATTGGCAAGCAGTATCAGTAAAAGAAAGGAGAGTAGTCCCCAGCCAAAAAACTTCCAAAAGGCGCGTACCGATGGTTTCATGGTGCTAAGTTAGGGTCTCTTGGTGTTAATGAAACTACGGTAGTCTCCCAGCTCTTTTCGGTCTTTTAAAATAGAAAGATTTTCAGTGGAGATGGGTAGCCATTCGTATTTGCCGGGGCTCATCCAGGGAACTAGTTCTGTGGCGGTTTTTGGCTTTACGCGTTCTATATAGGCTAAAGCTTCTCTGAAATTTCCAAAAGGTCCAATAGTTATAAGTCTGTAGCGGGCGTCTAGATTGACAAGTTGTGTGGTAAACGACCTATTAAAAAAAGTTTCTCGATTGTATCGTTCAATAGCGCGCATAGCTTCTGCTGCTAATACAGGTTCGGTGTTTTCCATCGCAAAAATGATCCAGTGTTGATTTTCTTCCTGGTGTTTATAGGGACTGCTGGATTGTGTGGAATCCGGTTTTACCTCAGCGTTTGCCGACGGATTGGTCGAAGGCGCTTTTGCTGATAGGGGTGTGGGGGCAGTAGGGATGGTGTCTTTTTGTTCTAATTGTTTTCTTTTTGCTATTGCTTCTAATAAAAAGGCAGCTCTTTCAAAAAGGGGAGAGTCGGAGAACCGAATTTGCAACTCACGTAATAAACGAATGGCGGTGCTGTCATTTCTATTTTGTACATGGTAAGCTGCTTCTATAAATAGGAGTTGCGGTGTCCAAAGACTATCTCCAAATGTTTTATCTGCTTCTTTTTTTAGTGTAAATGCTTTTTGATAGTCTCCTGCAACAAAACTGCTGTAAATGACAGTGTAAATACTATCACCAACTGGGTTATATTTTTTGAGATCTTTCTGGCTTGTACTAGTAAGCAGTTTTGTGTATAGGCTATTGGGAAATTCTTCTTGTAATTTTTTTATTAATCTTTTTTCTTCTAACTGATTATTGGATTTTGCAGCGCATTCGTATAAATAGAATAGGGCTTCGTCTGACTTTTCAAATTTCGAGTAGTTGTCTAGTAATCTTTTTAATTGAGTTATGCCAGATGAGCAGTCTTCTATTTCTTGTATCAAAATTCTACCGGTTTCCAACAGGGCATTTGCCAATGAGTCGGTGGCTATTTTTTTCTTTTCTTCACTAAGCGGAATCCCCGTATATAAGAGATCAAAGTCAACTCCCTGATTAGCTTGGTCTACTTTACTACTGCCAGAATCCTTCGTGCCCATTTGTAGATTGGCTAGATTTGATTGAATAGTAGCAGAGCGTCTCCAGTTATCCACGTTTGGACGATTTCCCCAGCGTGCAACAAACGATGCTTGTCCACGTGTTCGACTTGAGGCATTATAAAAGTACCATTCTCCTTTTTCACTGTCATTCCCAAAAAGTGAATTGACAACAGGTGAGGGATTTGTCTTGACTACAGCTGAAAGTTGTGGTTCATCTTGAAGACCAGCTTGCTTGCGCAGTTGTTTTACCAGTTTTCGTACAAACTCTTTTCTTTCCTCCTCTGGTAAACCTGCAATACGCAGTAAACTATCCTGTCTATAAATTACACCCATTGGGCTCACCAATTTTTTGAGTGCGTCTTTTCTGGATGCAATGGTAGTTGGATCTAAGGAAAGACTGTCCGTAGACTTTAAGCTGTCATAGTATTGATGTGCTAATGCGTAAGCGCCCATCGAATATGAAAGTTC
>JBEDEC010000091.1:0-7320 GCA_041175905.1 Bacteroidota bacterium | reverse complement strand
ATTAGGCGTATGGCTAGTAAACAAAGCATTTAAAAATGCAACTACACCTGAACAGCCGGAAACAGAAGGAATGTAATGACTAGGTATCTCCGTACTTATCTCGCCAGCGTTGATTAAATGTGCGATCAGGAAACTGAAGAGGTCCTCGTTGTGCAGTCCAACTTTTAAAAACCTTATTCACAAACCAGTTTTTCATTTTCCCACTCGCCATATTTAGAGAAGGCCTAAATAACATCGCTTGCTTCCAGCCTTGCCAAGCCATTTTTTCTTTCCAGTCATTCTTTTTTTCACGTACAGACTGGTATCGATTTTCTAATAACAATTCATGCAAGTTGATCTTGACTGCACAAACTGCAGTGCAATTTCCGCAAAGCGAAGATGCATAGCTAAGATGTTTGTACTCATCCAAGCCTTGCAGGTGAGGTGTAATCACAGAGCCAATAGGACCGCTATATGTAACTCCATAGGCATGACCTCCGATATTCTTATAAATCGGACAGGCATTTAAACAAGCTCCACATCGTATACAATACAAACTCTCTCGTTGTCTTTCGTCTGCCAATATATTGGTACGCCCATTATCCAATAAAATCACAATCATTTCTTCGGGTCCATCTGTTTCACCAGGTTGCCGTGGGCCCGTCACGAGTGAATTATAAACAGTAACCCGTTGTCCAGTTCCATAGGTGGCAAGCAGTGGCCAAAAAAGTCCCAGTTCATTGATAGAGCTAATCACCTTTTCAATACCTACAATAACAATATGCGTGGAAGGCCAGGCACAACTTAATCTTGCATTCCCCTCGTTTTCGGTAACAGCAATACCACCTACATCTGCAACAATAAAGTTGGCACCGGTAACACCTACTTCGGCCTGAACATATTTTTTTCGTAAAACTTCTCTTGCCTTTAGTGTTAACTGCTCGGGTGTAGCCTTTGGATCCGTTCCTAATTTTTCAGCAAATAGCTTAGCCACATCTTCCTTACTCTTATGCATGGCCGGTGTCACGATATGATAAGGCGCTTCACCATCTAATTGCTGAATGTATTCACCCAGGTCTGTTTCAACACTTTCTACTCCAATGGATAACAGATAATCATTTAAATGAATTTCTTCTGTCACCATGCTTTTACTCTTGACTAGTGTCTTACACTTTTTCTCCTTACATATCTTACCAATTGCTTCTTGCACTTGTGTAACATCTTCGGCCCAAATCACTTTTGCCCCGCGAGCAGTAATAACAGATTCAAACAATTCCAATTGCTTATCCAACGTAGCAATAGCTTTCCATTTTGCATTCTTTGCTTTTTCACGCGCCAGCTCCACATCCATGAACTGTTGCTTTCCTTTTGGCACAACAGCATTATACTTGCCAATATTAAAATTGATTTTACGCCGGTGTTCTCGGTCGGCTGCTTTGATTGTGCTACTGGCTAAAAATTGTTCTTGTGTCTCTTTCACCTTGTTAAGTTAAAAGAAATTATTTATTGTGAATCCTTCTTTTGATTTTCTTTCCAAGTGCCTTTTGCAATGGCATCCAATGCTTCCCAAAAACCGAGTCCCCATTTTCTAACGATTGGTTCTTTTAAAAACTCATATACAGGCACTTTTAACTTCTTGCCCAATTGACAAGCAGGTGCACACACCACCGGACGCGCATCATAATTAACATGCTCTACATTTTGATACTTGCTGGGCTCTGTTACAATGGGATACAAATGACAACTGATTGGCTTTTTCCAATCGATCTTTTTTTCCAAGTAAGCCCGTTCAAACGCACAATGAATGGTTCCATCTTTTTCACGCATTCCGTAAACACAAATCTCTTTATCACTTTCCAAAGTTGGAGTCACCCAGCCAAATTCATCATGCCACACATACTTTCCTTTCTTCTCAATTTCTTTTTGTGCAGCTTTGGTGAGATAAGGCTGTATCGTTTCATAAACACGATCAATAATTGCTTTTTCACTTTCCTCTAGTGGAGCCCCGGCATCTCCGTCTTCACAACAAGCGCCTTTACAGCGGCTGAGATCACAAACGAATTTTTTTTCAATTACATCATCGCTGACGAGTACATTATCGATTACAATCATGACTTTTTATCGGTTGCTGCAGTTGTCCACTGCAAGGTATTTATTAAATGTAGTAAGTCTTTTTTCAAAAATTCATTGACGACTCCTAATGAATCTGCATTAGGGGTCGCATCAAAATACAATGCGCCACGTAAAAAGTTTTTTGTAGAGTCTGTAACAAAAAACTGGTTGGCCGTTGCGGTATTTCCTCCTAAATTAAAATAGACTCCCTTGATTCCTGTTGGCGTAGTAAATAAACTATCCTGTATACCCGTAGCCATATTAATATGCTGTCGGTAAGCCATTCTAAACCCGTCTTCAACCAACGAATCAAATCGGTTACGATCATTGATAGCTTTGTAGCTAATATGAATGCGTCCGCCAAACTGCGGCACATCTATATTTATCCACCAGTCGTCTACTTTATCTTGAAAAAAAGTTGAGTCTTTTTTAATTACTGCATAAGTAGGATACTCAAACGTATATGGATAGCCAGACTGATTAAAGAGCTGGTAACTTTTGGCAGGAAATTGTATGTTGAAATACCCTCTTTTTTTTCCCACTGTATAGGGGCTATTGCAGGCCATAAATAATAACCCTGTCAATCCAATTCCTATCAAAAAAATAAAACGCATGGCCATGGTTAGGGTTGAAATTTAATACTTACTTGAACGCGTTGAATTCGATTTTGTTGAATCTCGAGCACCTTGAATTCAAAATCACCACAAATCACTACCTGATCTTTCACAGGAAGTGCTCCCACTTGCTCCAACAATAATCCAGCCAGTGAATCACTTTCTCCTTTCACTTGATCAAAGGTGTCGAGAGGAAGACGCATAGCCCGACAAAGATCTGTTAACATGATTTTACCTTCAAAAATATATGTACTCGCATCGAGCTGTTGCCCTTCTACTTCCTCTTCATCAAATTCATCGCGTATATCACCAATTACTTCTTCCAAAATATCTTCCATCGTAACAATTCCACTGGTTCCTCCAAATTCATCTACAACTATAGCAAAGTGGATGCGCCTTTGTTGAAATACTTTTAATAAATCTTCAATCAACTTGGGTTCAGGAACAAAGTAGGGGGAGCGTAATAAAGTATGCCAGTCAAAATTTTCTGGAGCATTCAAATGAGGAATCAAATCCTTTGTATATAATATTCCTACCACTTCATCTAAACTTCCTTTATATACTGGTAAACGAGAGTAATGCAACTCTTTGACACGTTCTACTAATTGCGGAAAAGAAGTGTTCCATTCCACTCCACTCACATCTAACCGACTCCGCATGATTTGCTTCACCGCTATATTGCCAAATTTAACAACCCCCTTCATGATACTTTTCTCTTCGGGCGAAGCCTCTTCGTCAGTTTTTATATCAATGGCTTCATCCAACTCTTGTAAACTGATTTCCTGGCTGCGATCGGCCCCTGTTGTACGCGCAATTTGATCGGCTAATTGAACCAGTCTTGCGCTTAAATTCTTAAGTGCATGATGCAGCCCATCCGCTACTATAGACCAATCGTGTGCAAAACGTAGGTTGTGTTGAGTTGCCCAAATTTTTGGTAAGATGCGAGTACAAAAAAATACCAACAACGCTATTAATAGGATGCGAAACAATATTGCTACTGAACCAGTTCCCAGCAACGAAGGGAACAATGTGATCAAAAGATAATTACAAAGAAGAATGGAACAGATATTAATAAAAGTACCTGCAATCAACAAGGTTGCATACAATTGTTTAGGTGTTGTTAGCAAACGAACAATTCGTTTTGCTGACTCATTTTGCTTGGTGCGTAAAATATCCAGATCTTTTTTTGAAAGAGAAAAAAGAGCCGCTTCATTGCCGGCAATTGCAAAAGATAAAAGTATAAACGCAACTAAAAGTCCTACTAAAAAAACAGCACCCTGTGGCCAGGCAGCCAGTAATAGGTTACTCAGGTAATAAATAAGTCCGGTAGACGGAGGCTCCAAACGATTAGTTTTTGATTAATCTCTTTGCAAATTTATTGGATTTGCAACGATGTATGGGTTAGAATAAAATAGCTTGGGTAGTTGTTGCCTTTAAAAACTGATTGATAAATTGAGGGAATGCCTGCTCCTGTAACTTTTCTTCCTTCACCCATTGCCAGTCATCCGCTAGTGCTGGTTTCTTTTTTAATCGAACGCGAATAAACTGACCTGCGATTAGCTGGTGTGACAAGGTTTGCTTAAACAACGAAGAAATGGTTTCAATAGCATAGGAGCCTACTGGCAAGATTTTTGCCTTTTCAGCCGCTTTAATTATTGACTTTAAATTTTGTTCTCTATCAAATTCCAAAAGCGGAAACTCGCCAAGTCCTTGCCAAATATCTTTTTGTGTTCGTATGCGCACAGGAAGCTGACCTCTGTAACTAGGAAGCAAAAAATAAAACCAACGGTTCTTCAATACAATTTTTTTATGCTTGACAGGCAGCTGCGTCACTTTGTTTTCTAGTAAGGCTACACAACTTGTTTTAAAAGGACAGGTTTTACAAACGGGTGCAACCGGTTTGCAAACGGTTGCGCCAAAATCCATGATGGCCTGATTAAATAAACCGGGTTGTTCCGGATCAAGTAATTGGTTAGCTAGCTCTGTAAACTTTTTTTTGCCCTCTGTAGAATCAATGGGCAGGTCAATCCCATAAACGCGGGCAAGAACACGAAAAACATTACCATCCACAACTGCGTGTGGAAGGTTAAAGGCAAAAGAAGCGATCGCAGCAGCAGTATAGGGACCCACTCCTTTTAGCTTTCGAATTTCATCATATGTGTTGGGAAACACCCCCTTATAAGTTTGGCTAATAAAACGTGCAGTTTCCAACATATTGCGACACCGAGAGTAATAACCAAGGCCTTCCCATAACTTAAAGACTTGATTATCATCAGCTTTTGCTAATTTTTGAATGGTGGGATAGGCTTTTAAGATTTTTTGATAGTAGGCGGTGCCCTGCTCTACCCTGGTTTGTTGCAGAATAACCTCACTTAACCAGATCCGATAGGGGTCTTTTTCGCCTTTCCAGGGCATTTTTCGGTCATTTTTTGCCAAATTCCATGCAAAAAGTGTGGAAGAAAACGTTTTTTTCGAATTTTTTAGCCTCATCAATGCATAAAGCTAAAAAAAAATATGTCTATTTATTTGATTATCACAAGATTTTACTTTAGATTGGCAGAGTAAACCCAAAATCACTCATCATGAGAAAGGCCGACCTCGTAAATCAGATCGCGGAAAAAACTGGCATTCCCAAGGTTGATGTACTTGTATCCCTTGAAACAATGTTCAAGGAAGTTAAAGACACCCTTGCCAGCGGCGAGAACATTTACATCAGAGGTTTCGGCAGTTTCATCACTAAAAAGCGGGCTGCAAAAATTGGCCGTAACATCAAGAAAAACGTTGCGGTTCACATTCCTGAACATTACATTCCTGCCTTTAAGCCTGCTAAAGAGTTTGTTGCAGAAGTGAAGAAACTGAAGGAGCCCAAGCCCGACACCGGACCTGGTGACGACGAATAAGCGATCAATCCGGTAACTTTGCCGGGAAAATTTAGATCGTGAAAAAACCCCAATTGATATTGGCTGGCATCGGCTTGTCGCTTGTTGTTCTTTTGTTTGTATTTGGACAATTCACCCCGAAAAAAGATTCCAACCCTAAAAAGGCTGAAGGGCCCGCTGCTCAAATGACAGTTGGCTTCACGGCGGACTCTGCTTTGCTTTCAGCCAAAAAAACACTCACGGCTGAACTGATTTCTGAAGCTGAAAATTTAGAGAAACAATTAAGTCAAAGCAAAGATTCAGCCTCTCAATTAGCTGCTAATCATGAGCTTGCGCATTTTTGGCAGGACAAAGGCCGCCTATTTGAACCCTATGCTTGGTACGAAGCAGAAGCTGCCAGATTGGAAAATTCCGAAAAAAGCCTCACCTTTGCAGCCCGTTTGTTCTTAGAAAATCTGCAAGAAGATTCTGATGGACCCCGTCGCCAATGGAAAGCAATGCAGGCAAAGGAACTTTACGAGCGTTCTTTGAAGATTAATCCCAATAATGACTCTGCCAGGGTTGGTATAGGTTCTTGTTATCTATTTGGTAACATCAGCAACAACCCCATGGAAGGTATCGCCCTTATTAGAGAAGTTGTAGCAAAAGACAGCACAAATGTTTATGCACAACTGACCCTTGTTAAAGGTTCTATTCTATCTGGGCAGTATGAAAAAGGAATTGACCGCTTATTACTCGTTACCCGCACACATCCGGAAAACATTGAAGCGATATTACTGCTTGCCGAACTGTATGAACGTACAGGCGACAAAAAAAATGCAGTGGTATGGTACGAGAAAAGTGTCTTGCGTGTGCAGCAACCTGAAATACGGCAAGCCATACGGGATCGAATCAAAGAACTAAAAAAATAGTTCAACAACTAATTGATAAACTAATTTAATAACAAGAAAAAAAATTCTGGTATGCCTTGTGGTAAAAAGAGGAAGCGTCATAAAATTGCGACGCACAAGCGTAAAAAAAGACTGAGAAAGAACCGTCATAAGAAGAGAAATAAATAATTGGACGGACCGGCTTAACCGGTCCTCCTTTATTATTTTCAGTCTCCGGTTGTTCAAGTTATCTCATTCAATCTTTTCTCGAATTCTGCACCTGTCATAGATTGTTGCACCCTAGCGTGGTTCAACCGGTATTTACAGCCCCCATTCTTATGTAATGTAAGTATGGTTCCATAGGTTATACAGTACACACGCTGTAATGAACAAGGAATTAATTATTAATGTCCATCCGCAGGGAGTTGATATTGCGTTACTGGAGGACAAAAAGCTGGTAGAGCTGCACACGGAAAAAACCGATGCACGCTTTGCTGTAGGAGATCTTTACCTGGGAAAAGTAAAAAAGCTAATTCCTGGCATGAATGCCGCATTTGTAGATGTTGGTTTTGAGAAGGATGGCTTTTTACACTACACCGATCTGAGCCCTTACATCCGATCCCTGATCAAATTCACGCACCATTCTATTACTGACAAAACAGAAAAGGGGCTAGACTTCAGCAAATTCACTGTTGAACCCGAGATTCTGAAAACAGGGAAAGTGACAGAAGTGCTGAGCGGAAAACCCTCTGTGCTAGTACAGATTTTAAAAGAACCCATTGCAAATAAAGGTCCACGACTAAGTTGTGAGGTTTCGCTTCCCGGACGTTTTGTAGTGCTTACTCCTTTCAATGATATAGTTGCGGT
>JBEDEC010000090.1:0-11317 GCA_041175905.1 Bacteroidota bacterium | reverse complement strand
GTTAAATATGTAATTGTAAAAGAAACCACCCTAAAGGTGGCTTCTGCTTAATTAGTTCTTGATAGACTCGTATCGGTCATTCCACTTCTTCTCTTCAGCCTCCCACTTAGCTTTGTCGGTTAAATTTTTCGACTTACCTGCCAATGCCTTTTTAAACCCATAAATGTCAGAAAGGTATCCGCTAACCTTCTTATACTGTTGTTTATCTCTTGGTTCTAATTCACCCTTTTCAGCCCTTTCTGAAAAAATGGCTGCCGCTGCTAAATATGGTTCTCTTGCACCATCCATAGTATCACCATACTCCTTATCCAAGGCATCTCTTTTAGCCACATCCTCTTTTGAAGCCATGGTGCCAGGCTTTGTTCTTGCTTTCATATCCTGTGCGTGCTTATCCCTCTTTGCGTTGACACGTGCAGCTTTATTTATGAAATGATCGCCGATGTATAGATATGGAATTTCATTGCCTGCTTTTGATTTGGCTGACCTGGTGAATGCGTCTACCATTTTCTTTTCTAACTCATTAAAATTTTCTGGCAAAATCGCTCCTTCTTCATCACGTGGGTTCAGTGTGTCAAAAATGATCTCACCGAGTACTTGGTTAGCTTTAAAATTTGTAGGGTCGCTCGCTAATACTTCGTCAATTGCCTTAAGTTTTTCTTGGAATGTATTAACAAGGCCTACAGCAAAGTCCACTTTGTCAAAATCGAAGTAATCACTCTTAGGGTAAACCTCTTTTCCGATCTTCTTATATTTTTCAAAGCTCTCCATATCCTTTCTACCAAAGTGATAGGTTACCAGGTAGCGATAAACACCCTCATAACCATCACCTCCTACTTTGGCATCCGCAAGTTTTGTGTAAAAAGCTGCTGCCTCATTAGTAAAGCCTCCTGTTTCAGCCGTGATGGCTGAAAGAATTAAAACATTTGTATCCAGCGTTGAGGTTAAAACTTTTTGTTTGATTAAAAGATCTGAATAGAAAATTGCTTTTTTCAACTTGCCAAGACCTTTCTCGTATTCTTTATTATTATAATCGTTAAAACCAAATGTGTAATAATTGGAGTACAATGTAATGATTCCATTTTGGTAGATTGGCTCTCCAATCAAAGACAAATTGGGATCCATTTCCTTGTATTTTGAAAAAGCTGCATCAGCTTCTTCGATTAGTTGTAAGCCGAGAGGCGTATCTTTTTTTCCTTCCAAAACTGAAACACCAGCATAAACAGAAGTCTTTAAAATAAACGCTTCTGGCTTTGCAGTAAACTTGGCGTTTGTAAAAGATTTATCTAAATCAGTTTTTGCTTTTTCCAACTGATTCAGCATGACTAATGTTTTAACAGGATCGTAGTTCTGGCTCCACAAAGTTGTAAAAACAAATAAGCCAAAAAATGCAAGCAAGCTATTTTTCATACAAGTAGGTTGAATTCTAAAGTTACAATTAAAAGTTTTTGTTATTATGACTGGGTTTCTTCTGGCTGTGATTCAGTATCAGCGGCAGGCTCTTCTTCTCTATCATTTAGATTTGTGATCGCAGCAATATCATCCCCATCGTCTAGTCTTATTAATTTAACACCCTGCGTAGCACGACCCTGTTCACTAATACCGCTTACAGGCATTCGTATCGTTACGCCGCTTTTACAAGTAATCATCAAATCTTCTTCAGGTGATACGTCCAAAATACCCACCAAACTTCCTGTCTTATCTGTAACGTTAATCGTTTTCACTCCTTTACCTCCTCGGTTGGTAAATCGGTATTCATCAATTGGTGTTCGTTTGCCATACCCTTTTTGACTAACAACCAAAACAGTTCTTGTATTTTGTTCAGTTGGGTTGACACAGATCATACCCACCACTTCATCACTGGAGTCGTCAACTTCTATTCCGGCCACCCCAATTGCTCCACGACCAGTGGGTCTCACTTTCTCCTCCGCAAATCGAATAGCTCTTCCACTTTTAACAGCCATCATAATTTCTGAGTTGCCATCGGTGAGACGGGCTTGTAATAGTTCATCTCCTTCAACAATCGTGATTGCATTAACACCCGTTTGACGAGGACGACTAAAATCTTCTAGCGCTGTCTTTTTAATTACTCCTTTCTTTGTACAAAGAACGATATAGTGCGACTGTACAAATGCTTCGTCTTTTAAATCTTTAACATCCAAAATGGCTCTTACCTTATCATCGGGTGGCAATTGCATTAAATTTTGAATGGCTCTTCCCTTTCCTGTTTTTTCACCCTCTGGTATTTCATATACATTCAACCAGTATACTCTTCCTTTTTCAGTAAAGAAAAGCATCGTGTGGTGAGTGGAGGCCACAAATAAATGTTCGATGTAATCTTCATCTCGCGTGCGTCCGCCAATGACTCCCCTGCCGCCTCTGCGTTGAGAGCGATACTCCTCTGCAGGAGTACGCTTGATATAACCAAGATGAGAGATCGTTATGACAACATCCTCTTCTTTAATCAGGTCCTTAATTTTTACTTCGTCATCCAGGTAAGTTATTTCTGTCTTTCTCTGATCGGCATACTTCTCTTTAATCTCCAGTAACTCTTTTTTGATTACATCAAAACGTTTAGCCTGGTCATTTAGTAACTCCTCTAATGATTGAATCAATTTCATCAGCTCATCATATTCCTCGCGAATTTTATCGCGCTCCATGCCTGTCAAACGCTGTAATCGTAATTCCAATATAGCTTTTGCCTGAATCTCATCTAAGCCCCATCCCGCTGCAATCAATTTATCTTTTGCGATTTCTGGTGTAGCAGCACTACGAATCAACGCAATTACTTCATCCAAATGATCCAGCGCTATTAAATATCCTTTTAAAAGATGCGCTCTTTTTTGAGCTTCTCCTAATTCAAATTTTGTTCTGCGAACAACAACCTCATGTCTAAAATCTACAAACTCCTGGATCAGATCTTTGAGATTTAATGTCCTTGGTCTGCCTCTGACAATCGCAACATTATTGATGCCATACGAAGTTTGAAGATCCGTATGCTTGTACAGCTGATTGATAATCACATTAGCGATCGCATCTTTTCTCAGCTCAATCACAATACGCGTTCCTTCTTTTTGGTTTGATTCATTATTGACGTGTGTGATACCTTCTATCACTTTGTCATTAACGAGCTCACCAATTCTATTGGTAAGCGCATCTCGATTCACTTGATACGGAACTTCTGTTATGATAATCTGCTCCCTTCCTCCAGATTTCGTTTCTACACTTGACTTTCCTCGTACTACAACTCTGCCTCTTCCAAAATGCATAGCAGCCTTAACGCCTTCCATTCCATAGATGACACCGCCAGTAGGGAAATCGGGCGCTTTAACATATTGCATCAAATCATCTATTGAAATTTCTCTGTTGTCGACAAAAGCCACACACCCATCAATCACTTCTCCTAAATTGTGCGGCATCATATTTGTTGCCATTCCAACTGCGATTCCGCTTGAGCCATTGATAAGCAGTTGAGGAATTCGTGTTGGAAGAACAGTAGGCTCCTCTTCTGAGTCGTCAAAATTCAACTGGAAGTCTACAGTTTCCTTCTCTATATCATCCAACATGTGCTCGGATAACTTTTCCAAACGTGCTTCAGTGTAACGCATAGCCGCTGGACCATCCCCATCTTGATTACCAAAATTTCCTTGACCATCAACTAACGTGTAACGCATACTCCATTCTTGGGCCATACGAACCATTGCGTCATATACAGAGGAATCACCATGTGGGTGATACTTACCTAGAACCTCTCCAACAATACGTGCTGACTTTTTGTAGGCTTTGTTATGATTAAGGCCCAATTCGTTCATGGCATAAAGCACCCGTCTGTGAACAGGCTTTAAGCCGTCCCTTACATCAGGCAAAGCTCTACCCACAATAACAGACATGGAGTAGTCTATATAGGCGGTTTTCATCTGTTCCTCGATGTGAACAGGAATGATCCGGTTATGGTCGTTTGTTTCAAGGGGATTCTGTAAATCTTCCATGTTTTTCTGGGGTTTGAAAAGGCCTTTTTTCTCTATGAATTAAGGTATGCAAATCTACCTTTTTAAACCCTTATTTCCCAGTAAAAATGACCTCATTTAGGAGCTATTTTATCCACTACTGTTAATTAAAAAAGGGGATATTTGACCTATGAAAACGATCCTGATTTTGGGGGCTGGGAAAAGTGCAACGGTGCTGATTGAATACCTTCTTTCTGAAGCCCCTCAATACACATGGAAAGTACAGGTTGCAGACGCAAATTTGGCTGTTGCAAAGCTAAAAGTCGGTTCTTCTTCATGTGGAGAAGGCGTCGAATTAGATGTTACTGAAGAGGCTCCGAGACGGACATTAATTAGTAAGGCAGACCTGGTAATTTCATTGCTACCACCATCCTTGCACATCCTAGTTGCTAGGGATTGTCTTTCCCTAGGTCGAAGTTTATTTACTGCCTCTTATATTGATGAAGAAGTAAGGCAATTAGCCGCCGCAATTGAGGAGAAGGAACTGCTTTTTTTGTATGAAATGGGCTTAGATCCGGGAATCGACCACATGAGTGCTATGGCACTCGTGGATGAAATAATATCAAAAGGCGGTAATATTTTATCGTTTATTTCACACTGCGGAGGTTTGGTTGCATCTGATTCAGATAACAACCCCTGGCACTATAAAATAAGCTGGAATCCCTCTAATGTGGTTCAAGCTGGTAAAAATGGGGCTTTGTATAGGTTGGACAATAAAACAGTCAAACTAAACACGGAAGAGTTATTTGCGGAAATTAGACCAGTAACGATCCAACTTGCAGAATCGTTAGCGTGGTATCCTAATCGAAATTCGCTACCCTACTTGGAATTATATGGGCTTAATAACATAGCAACTTTCATTAGAACAACTTTGCGTCACCCTATTTTTATAAAAGGTTGGCATCGTCTTGTTCAATTAGGGTTTACCCAGGATAATCCCATACTGGTTAATAGTAACACAACCTATGCAAACCTGGTACAACAATTTTTAGCAGTGAATAAATCACTGAGCAACTTTAATCAAATGATTGAAAATGATAGCGAGCTTGCTCAATTATTTCAATCGATGGGTTTTATGGATACGGACTCTATTGCACAAAAGAACGAATATTCACCAGTCACTTTTTTACAAGAATGCCTGGAGAAAAATCTAAAAATGGAAGCAGTAGACAAAGACCGTGTTGTCATGCAACATGAAATTATCTATGAATTAAATGGACAAAAAAAGTTACATGTTAGTACGCTGGACATAGACGGAGATGATGCAATGCACACTGCAATGGCTAAAACAGTGGGGCTTCCGCTTGCTTTAGCAGCTGTCTCTTTTTTGAAAGGAGAAATAAAATTGAAAGGTTTAAAAGTACCGATACAACCCACTATTTACAAGGCCGTGTTACCTAAGCTAAAAGCGCTAGGTATCTATTTTCATGAATCAGAAATTGAACTGAAAAATTAGTGATCGGCTAGTTGAAGAATTATCTCCCACTCCTCCGCTGTTACTGGCTGAACAGATAAGCGACTCTGTTTCAAAAGTGCCATGTTTTGCAATTTCTTCTCCACTTTTATTTCGGATAAAGGCACTGTCCTCTTTAATTTTTTTACAGGGCTAACATCAACAACAACCCAGGCTGTTTCTTTAGTTGTTGGATCTTGATAATGCTCTTTGCAAATTTTTACTATTCCTACAATTTCAACACCCTCATTGCTATGGTAAAAAAAAGCCAGATCACCCTTTTTCATTGCTCGTAAGTTATTGCGAGCAGCGTAATTTCTAACGCCATCCCAGTGGGTGCGTTTGTCTTTTACTAACTGATCCCAAGAATACTTAAAAGGTTCTGATTTTAAAAGCCAGTATGCCATAACTATCAGTATTACCAACCTGAAGCCAAAACGTCTGCGAGGTGCAGCGGTTTAATGGAATACCCTTTCTGCTGAATATATCCATTGAGGTGCATCAGGCATGAAACGTCTGTTGAAATTAAATAGTTTGCTTTTGTAGCAACAGCATTCTCTACTTTTTGCTCTGCCATGGCCATTGAAATATTTTCATACTTAACAGCAAAAGTTCCTCCAAATCCACAACAGGTTTCCGTTTCATTCATCTCCACTAACTCAAGTCCTCCTACGTTTTTTAATAATTTACGAGGCTCCTCCTTTATCCCACATTCGCGTAATCCAGCACAAGAATCGTGATAGGTTGCCAGACCAGTCAGTTTGGCACCAAATTGAGTCACACCAAGTTGATGACAGAGGAAAGAAGAAAATTCAAAAATCCGTTGCTTCATTTCCTGTACTTCATGATGTAGCGACGAATTATCAAACAATCTGGAGTAATAATTTTTAACGAATCCAACGCAGGAAGCACTGGGTGCAACTATTGGATCGGTTCCATTAAAATCGCTAATAAACTTTTGACAAACTGCTTTTGACTCTTCCCAGTAACCCGCATTGAATGCAGCTTGACCACAGCAGGTTTGTCTGGAATTATAAGTAACAGTGCAACCCGCTTTCTCTAACACTTTAATCATGTTAAAAGCGGTATCAGGATACAGCTGATCAACAAAACAGGGTATGAAAAGCTGGACGTTCAATAAATTTTATATTAATCGTTAGAAGAATACACTCCCAGTCTTGCTAGGTTCTTTTCGGCGTCAAAAGATTGCTGACTACGTGGGTACTTTTTTCTGATTTCCTCATAAAGTGAAGTCGCCTCTGATGTATTTTTTAGTATCTGATCAGCAAAATAAGCAGCCATAAATAAGTATTCTGGAGAATTAACTTCATCTTCTGCAAAATGAGCAGCAGCTTTTTTATAGAACTCCAAAGCTTGATCATTTTGACCACTATCAGCATAAGCGTCTCCTAGTAATTTGTAGGCTCTTGCCTGTGTAATTTTTGAAGAGGTACTAAATTTTTCAAGGTATGAAATCGCTTTAGCATTGTCTCCTAATTTGAGAAAACAACTGCCCGCATAAAAACAAGCTAAGTTTGAAGTTTGTGTTCCGCTATATTTTTCAATGACTTTAATAAAGCCTAAATTTTGCCCGTCACCGTTTAACGCAAGCGCAACAGAATCTTTTCTGTAATACTCTTCCGCACGAAAGATAGCTTCTAAAGCCTTCTTTTCTCTTGGAAGCTGATAAAATTGCTGATAAGAATACCAGCCGGCTACCAAAGCAATTATTACTATTGCAAATAAGCTGATTTGTTTGCTGTATTTACTCCAGAAGTTGATAACCGGAGATAAAGGTTGTTGCGATTCAGTCATATTAAAAAAATTAGAAGTATTAGTTTGTATTAATCAGTAATGAAGGGGTAAGCAGGATCGATATAAATATCTTTTAAAACTTCACTATCATCGGGCCAAGGACTTTCTTCGGCAAATTGAACAGAAGCAGCAACCATTTGATCAACACGTTGGTTAATCTGATCTATTGCTTCTTGTGTAGCCATTCCTTCTTGTAAAATAGTCCCTAAAACTACCTGAATAGGATCTTTAGATTTATAATCGTCTACTTCTTCCTTGCTACGGTATTTCTGAGGATCACTGATGGAGTGACCTTTGTACCGATATGTTTTTATTTCTAATAAAGTTGGACCACCTTTTTCACGGGCACGATTTACAGCACGATTTACACCATTATGGACTGCCTCTGGACTCATTCCGTCTATGATGTCTGCTGGCATTTCGTACGCATCCGCTAATTTGTAAATATCAATTACGTTAGATGTACGCTGAATGGAGGTACCCATTGCATAGTTATTATTCTCACAAATAAAAATAACAGGGAGCTTCCAAAGCATTGCCAGATTAAATGTCTCGTGTAACATTCCTTGACGAGCAGCACCATCACCAAAAAAAGCTAGCACTACATTGTCGGTATTGCGATATTGTTCAGCAAAAGCTAGGCCGGCTCCAGTACCAATTTGTGCTCCAACAATTCCATGGCCTCCATAGAAATTATTTTCCTTACTGAAGAAGTGCATACTTCCACCCTTTCCCTTCGCACACCCTGTTGCCTTACCGTATAATTCCGCCATGCAGCTGTTAACTGTAACTCCTTTTGCAATAGCCAATCCATGATCACGATAAGCAGTGATGAAAAGGTCAGATGGTCTGGTGGCCGTCATACAGCCCGCAGCAATTGCTTCTTGCCCCACATAAGCATGAAAAAATCCTCTTATTTTACCCTCCATTTTATACTTCTCTTCAGCCATCAGTTCAAATTGCCTGATCAACTGCATCAGCTCATACCAATAGAGGTAGGTTTCCTTGGAGAATTTGCTGTTCACGAGGTTCAATTTTGAGTCGCAAAAATAAGGGAAAGACCCCATATTAGGTAAATTGCAGTCTGTCATGAGCCAGCTCCGAGAAATAGCCCTTTTCCAGTTTAAAAACTACCCAGAAAAAAGACTTACTTTTTCTAAACGAATTATTGGATTTACCGGAAAAAATGGAGTTGGGAAAACCAATCTTTTAGACGCAATTCACTACTTGGGGTTAACCAAAAGCTATTTTGGCAAAACAGATTTACAATCAGTTCATTTTGGTCAGCAAGGCTTTCGTATCCAGGGATTATTTGAGAAAAATGGAAAGACAGATGAAGTGAGTTGCGTATACCGAGAAAATGGTAAAAAAGAGATCTCGATCAATGGGAACACTCTACCCCGCAACACCGAACACATTGGACAGTATACCATTGTTTTCATTGCTCCAGATGACATTCAATTGATCACAGGAGAGAGTCGAGACCGAAGAGTATTTATTGATCAGTTGATCTCCCAGTTGGATACATCCTACCTCCATCACTTGCTCTCCTACAACCGACTGTTGCAGCAACGAAATGCCTTGTTGAAAGAAATGGCAGTTAAAAGGCTTTTTGAAGATCCGCTTCTTGATGTACTAGACCAACAGCTAGTCCCCTACGGATTATTGATATTTGATAAGAGAAAGAAAATTTTAGAAGAGCTAATCCAGCTAGCCAAAGGAATTTACCAGCATTTAGCTATTTCACCAGAAAAAATGGATACAGAATCAATAGGCTTAGTATATAAAAGCGAACTTGAAAAGATAGGGTTCAGTGAGCTATTAAAAATGAGCAGGAGTAAAGATCTATATCTGCAACGCACAACTAAAGGCGTGCATCGTGATGACCTTGAATGTTTATTCCAAGACCACCCATTCAAACAGATTGCCTCACAGGGACAGCGAAAAAGCTTATTGTTTTCATTAAAATTGGCCGCTCTTCAATTATTAGACAATAACAATTCAAATCCACCCCTTTTATTGCTGGATGATTTTTTCGAAAAATTAGATGATTCCAGAATAGAAAATCTTTTACAGTTGGTATGTAATCAAGTTCGCTCCCAAGTATTTTTATCTCACACCTCTTCTGAAAAACTTCATTTCCATCTCAAAAAGATTAATGTGCCTTACGAGATATTTGAAATTACTGGCACTTAACTTTGTATTATGTCCACCTACTCACTCTCAGAGGCTTTACAAGTTTTTTTAAAGGAAAGCAGAATTAAAGACGAAATGCTTGCCTTGCAAATTCAAGATGCCTGGGAGACCATTATGGGAAAGACAATTGCTCGGTATACTGACCAAGTTCGAATACACGGAAATAAATTACATATCCATACCAAAGTAGGCCCCCTCCGAAATGAATTAATTTATCAACGTGAAACTGTGATACAAAAAGTAAATGCCTTTTTGGGATCGGTGATTGTCAACGAAGTGATCGTACACTAAGTTGACCTAGAAGTCGACTGCTGCTTTTTTTCTAACAACTTTACCTTTCGAAAGTAAATAGATACAGGGGCTTGTTCTGGCAGCCGTTTGTATCGCTTTTAAGTCACATTTAAAAACTGGCCAACCGGAAAAACGAGAAGAGGAAAGTAATTTTCTAGTTTCTTCAAACTGTGCTGTAACGATAAAAACGGGTATCGCAGGGTTATACTCTTGTAATGCAAGCCTGTCTAATGCAGAAAAGTTATCACGTAAATCATTTGCCCTTTCGGAAAAAATTAAAATTGCAGAAGGCAACTGTAGAATAATGTCCGTTGAATCAGTATTGGTAACACCGCTAAGATAAAAGCCTTTAATGGGGGGCTCCATATTCTTTCCTTTTCTAACAATATGGTCTTCGCGTTTTACGAACTTGTACAAATTGCTATTAAAATCGGAAGGAAAATCACTGGCGGCAAAACGAACCGACTCCTTTCCTTTTTGGTAAGTAAAATAGATGACAGTGCTATCAGGTACAGCATTTGAAGGAACTTTTCTTCCCTCTACTAAATCAGCACCTTCTTTAAAAGGAAGGCAATCTAAAATGGGAAGATGCGCCAAAAGATAAATTTGAAGTAATACGATAAGAAACCCTGAAAAAAAACTGTAAAAACCACTATACAAAAGAATGGGTCTTGAAGAGGTTCCTTTTTTTTCAATGAACATGTAAGCGATCAGTAAAAGGGTCAATATTACATCTTTGAAAAATGAAAATTGCGGAGTTAAGGGTAGACAATCTCCAAAACAGCCACAATTTTTAGGCAACCCGGTCCAAAAGGTATACCCCGTTAAAAAAGTAAAAAAAAGTACTAACCCTAAAATTGCTTTGTTCGTCAAAGAAGGTTTCCACTTTAAAAAAAGTGCAACACCCAAAACAATTTCAGCAGTATTTAAAATGACAGCGAAGAATAACGTATAATCGTTCAAGCCATGTACGCCCCAAACCTCAAAAAATTCTTGCATTTTAAAACTAAGACCTTTAGGGTCATTAGCTTTAATGAGACCAGAGAAAACAAATAAAATGCTTACAAAATAGCGTATGAAAAGACTGATCCCCCTCATAGTAGAATCAAGGCAAATACGGCGTAATTAATAATATCCAAATAATTGGCATCAATACCCTCGCTAATGATAGTTTTACCATCATTGGCAAGTATCTGTTTGATTCGCTGTAGTTTCATTAAGATGAGATCAACAAAACTCTCCTGACTCATATCTCGCCAAGCTTCTCCGTAATCATGATTCTTATTTAGCATCAAGGACTTTGCTTTATTAATTTCTAAGTCATACAAAGAAGATAGTTCTGTAACAGGAATTTCCTCTTTTCCCTGTGCCGGAAGCTGAAGTTGTAATAAGCCAATGACTCCATAATTTATGATTCCCTTGAACTCAGCAGCAATGTCATCATCAATAAGTTGCTTTCCTTTTTGCTGAATTGTTCTGATACGTTGTGCTTTTATAAAAAGCTGGTCAACAACAGAAATGGTTCGAAGGACTCTCCAAGATGTTCCGTAATCGGTCG
>JBEDEC010000089.1:0-31096 GCA_041175905.1 Bacteroidota bacterium | reverse complement strand
ATGGGTTATTTGGCGCCCTCAGCAATTTTCAGGGACTAATCGAATATTTCCGATTCCATAACCGTGTTATCGTTCCGTTGTTGCCCTTGTTGGACATGGATATTTTGCATACTTCCGTGGGAGGCCTTGCTAAATATGTGAATCGTTTTCTAGAAGCGCTTGAATTAGATAACGTTCATTTATTAGGGAATTCTTTAGGAGGACACGTAGCACTGGTGCATACACTCAAAAATCCTTCGCGTATTCGCTCCCTCGTTTTAACCGGAAGCTCCGGACTATTTGAAAATGGAATGGGTGATAGCTATCCGCGTCGGGGTGATTATGAGTATATCAAAAATAAAACGGCTCTTACCTTTTATGATCCCGCTATTGCAACCAAAGAATTAGTGGATGAGGTATACAGTATTACCAATAATCGTTTAAAGGTTATCAAAATTATCGCATTGGCTAAAAGTGCCATTCGTAATAATTTGGGAGAAGAGTTGAATCAGATAAAAGTACCCACTTTGCTTATCTGGGGTAACAATGATACCATTACTCCTCCGTTTGTGGGGCAGGAATTCAAAAAGCTAATTCCCAATAGTGAACTACATTTTATTGATAAATGTGGACATGCTCCTATGATGGAGGTGCCTGATGAATTCAATAAAATATTGCACGGATTTTTGAATAAATTACGACAGACTACAACAGTCGGCTAATGCAAATACAGGAGCTTAATTATGCGAGTTTACCCTGGATCCAGCCAATGGATTCTGTCGCTTCTGCCATGCAACGAATGGAAGATGAGCAACTCACGCAGTTACCTGTAGTGGAGGCCGAACACTATGTTGGTCTTTTGAATATGGATTTGTTATTGAGTGCAGAGGATGATTCTCTTCCTGTTCAACAGTTGATACAATTATTACCAAAACCACAGATTCATCCGGAAGATCATTTTTTGTCTGCTGTACAGATTGTTGCTGAGCAGTCACTTCGGTTAATACCCGTTGTTTCTGCAGAAGGTGAATTACTGGGTGTCGTAGAGCAAACCGAATTGATGAATGCTGTTTCATCGTTTTTAGGACTACAGGATAGCGGGGCCTTGCTGGTGGTAGAGAAAGAACTTCATCAGTACTCTGCCAGTGAAATAATCAAGTTGGTGGAGACAAATGATGTGCAGGTGGTGCAATTAAATACGCGATCGAATGCTCAAGCGGGCACGATGCTGATCACACTTCGATTAAATCGTTCTGAAATTTCTGATATTATATCAACTTTTCAGCGTTACGAGTATACAATTCGATTTTTTATTGGAGAAGAACAATATGCAAATGAGCTCCGTTCTAATTATGACAACCTGATTCATTATCTTAAGATGTAGTCCCTACCAAGGGGACATAGTTTTTAGTGTTTATGTGTAAGAAGGTTTTATTGATCTTAACTATTGGGCTTTTTTACTCGCTTTCACCTCTACAGGCACAGTTTGGTTTAGCTCCCGTCGATTCAATTCAGCCACTCGATTCTTTTACACGGATTAAAAATTATTTACCCGGATTTGATACAACCCAACCTGGTTCAGGTACAACTTTTCTGATTTCTTCACTGGTGGTAACGGGAAATAAAAAAACAAAGCCAACCATACTACTTCGGGAAGTGCCATTTAAAGCAGGCATGCAATTCTCACTGACTGAGTTGATTGATTTATTTCAACGGGGAGAACAGCAACTCATGAATACGACCTTGTTTCATACGGCTCGTATTTATGCAAGTAAGTTTGAGGGAAACTGTTTGGAAGTGACGATAGAAGTTGCTGAGCGATGGTATTTATTCCCATTTCCTTTTTTTAGTTTGGTAGACCGAAATTTCAACCAGTGGCTAGTAGAGCAACGTGCCAGTTTACAACGTGTCATTTATGGTATGCATCTTTTATATAATAACCCTACAGGGCATAATGATCGGATGAAATTATGGGTTGTCAATGGGTATGCCCGTGAGTATTTACTTAGCTATGAGAAACCTTATTTTGACCGTAAAATGAATTGGGGATATGGAATAACAATGCGAACGGGAAAAACACGCGAGGTGAATTTTAGTACAGGGGGCGATAAACAACTTTTTTTCCGAAGTGACAATTTTATTAGATGGTACTCATCTATAGGGGGAGAATTGATTTATAGACCGAAGCTCTATGCTCGTCATAGTTTTGGATTTTATTATTATCAAGAAAAAGTGAGTGATACGGTTGCGCGGCTTAATCCTGATTATTTTGGAAACGCAAAAAAGGTGATTCGATTTCCGGATCTTTTTTATCAGTTTTCTTATATAAAGATGGATTATCTACCTTATCCTAGTAAGGGACTCGCCACGCGAATAAAAGTGAGTAAGCTTGGGTTTACACCTTCGTTCAATCTTTGGCAATTACATTGGAAAACAGTTGCTGCATGGCCTGTCGGCGTAAAAAATATTTTAACTGCTGAGTCCTACGCGGGCCTAAAATTTCCGTTTAATCAACCTTATATTAACAGACGGTTTTTAGGGTACAAAGATATTTTTATACGTGGATTTGAATACAATGTGGTGGATGGTGTGGCAGGTGGTTATGTACGTGCACAATTTGCACGAGAAATAGCACGTGTCAATATTTTACTACCCGGCTTTATTCGTAAGCGTGCCACTATTGATAAAATTCCATTTAGGCTATTTGCAAAAGTTTATTCTAATGCCGGTTATGTCTATAGCCCCACTACCCTGAATAATCAACTCCAAAACAGATTTCTGCAGGCCAGTGGAATTGGAATTGATCTTCTTTCGCTCTATGATTTAACGATTCGAATAGAATATAGCTTTAATAACTTAGGGCAAAACGGATTATTTTTGCACCGCACCAGCAATTTTTAACATGAAAGCAGCGATCTACAGTCGGGTGATTGATGAAACCCAGTTATTGTCGTTGCAGCTTTTTTTTGAAGCACTCTATCAGCAAAAAGTAGAACCCGTTCTTTTTAAAACGCTCTATGAACAGATTCGTGATAAAGTTCGTTTGCCTGATTCAGTTCAAATTTTTACCTGTGCGGCTGACCTGACCGATGGCATAGAGCACATTATCAGTTTGGGTGGCGATGGCACACTGCTTGATACTATTACATTGGTTCGTGATAAAAAAATCGGTGTGATGGGAATCAATTTTGGCCGCTTAGGATTTTTGGCCAGCATTGGTAAAGAGCAGGTTGAGATGGCAGTAAAAGCATTAGCGCAACGAACCTATGTAGAAGATCGTCGCACCTTGATTCATGTTGATGCAAATATCTCATTGTTTGGAGAAGTACCCTACGCATTAAATGAGTTCACTCTTTTAAAAAGGGATGTTAACTCAATGATCAAAATTCACACTTATCTCAATGGTGAGTTTTTAAATACATATTGGGCAGATGGATTGATTGTAGCAACACCTACCGGCTCTACAGGCTATTCACTAAGCTGTAATGGTCCTATTGTTTTTCCAGATTCACAAAGTTTTGTCATCACTCCTGTGGCACCTCATAATTTAAATGTACGTCCCATTGTTGTACCCGATGATAATGTCATTTCATTTGAAATTGAAAGCAGAGGTGATCAGGTAATTTGTTCATTGGATGCTCGTCGTGAAATTGTTCATAAGGATATACAATTGGCAATTCGAAAAGAACAATTTACGGTCAACCTTTTGCGACTCAGTGAAAATAATTTTTTACAAACCCTGCATAATAAACTGACCTGGGGTCTGGATAAACGAAACTGATGGTATACGAAATCAGTATTCTTAAACGTTAGTGAGGGCGAGATGAAATTCGGAAAGCAAATTGGTTTAGTTGGTTTCTTTATGCTGGTCAGTGTAAGTCTGTTTAAGGCTGCTGCGCAGCAGGGAGATTATTATACAGGTGAAGTTGGAATAGGCATGGGAGCGGCACATTATTTTGGAGACCTTAATTCTACAACGCAATTCAATCGTCCAAAGCCAGCTGCAACTTTGTTTTACAGAAAAAATTGGGGACAATATATCGCCACCCGCGTGGGAGTCAGTTTTGCGCAAATCGGGTATGCGGATCGCTATAATACCCACAATGAAATACAGCTAAAGCGAAACCTGAGCTTCAATTCGAATGTGTGGGAATTATCCTTGCAAGGTGATTTTAATTTTTTCAGATTTGTTCCTCACGAAAGAGGGTTTAATTTCACTCCTTACATTACACTTGGCGCTGGGTTGATCAATTATGACCCTTTTACCTATCTCAACAACGAAAGAGTTTATTTCCGACAACTACCAGTTGGTACCGAAGGTCAAAATAGTCCGCTGTATCCAGAAAGAAAAATGTATAGTAACAATGCGATGAGTATTCCATTTGGCGGAGGCTTTAAGTATTCTATTGGTGGTGGACGACTTAATTTATCATTGGAAGTGTTACATCGTTTTACCAGCACCGATTATTTAGATGATGTTAGTACTACTTATGTGGATCCTGCTGCTTTTCCTAATTCACCTGGTGGTGTATCTGTGGCGCAATTGTTGAGCGACCGTTCCGGTGAAATTGGCACCCCAATTGGCATTCCAGGTCGTCAACGCGGAAACGGGAGTCGTCAAAAAGACCAGTTTGTGACAGCTGTGTTGATGGTTAGCTTCAATTTGATGAGTTATAAATGTCCATCGGCCGATTAAAAAATGGGTACCTTTGCGGCTCATCGGACCACTCCTATGTCAAGCCTGTCTGCACTAATAAATAAAGAACGTCTTCCTCGTCATATTGCTATCATTATGGACGGGAATGGCCGTTGGGCAAAGGAAAAAGGCGAGGACCGTCTGTTCGGACATTACCAAGGTGTGGAAAGTGTAAGAGATATTGTGGAAGGCGCTGCCGAGTTGGGGATCCAGTACCTCACCCTTTATGCATTTTCAACTGAAAACTGGGATCGCCCAGCCGATGAGGTATCGGGATTAATGGAATTGTTAGTTACCACCATCCGAAAAGAAGTAAGCACCCTAAACAAAAACAATATTCGTCTTCATGTAATTGGTGACCTGAATATGTTACCGGAGCATGCTCGGAATGAATTACAGGAAGGGTTGGATATGACGGCTGCCAACACGGGCTTAAACCTGGTGATGGCTTTAAGTTATAGTGGGAGATGGGAATTACTGGAAGCAGTACGCAACATTGCAAAGGCCGTAAAATCCGGGGAACTTGATCCAGCAGAAATCGATGAACAAACCCTGCAAAACAATCTTTCCACCCATGCCTTCCCCGACCCTGAATTTATGATCCGTACCAGTGGTGAATATCGCATCAGTAACTTCCTTTTATACCAGCTTGCTTATGCAGAATTATACTTTACGGACGTATGCTGGCCTGACTTTAGAAAGAAAAATTTGTACGAGGCGTTGCTTGATTACCAGCAACGGGAAAGAAGGTTCGGAAAAATCAGTGAACAGCTTTAACAAACACTTTCGATTTTAAGCCTTAATTTGCCAACCGGCGCCAAGGGCTTTTAATATAACTAATTGATTTATAACTAACTGCAATAATAACAGAAAGACCCAAAATCGCCCCACTCAAGAATTATTACTGATGCGAGTATCATTTCAGAAAATTGGTTTTTTTCTCATCGGAATTATTTTGACCGGTGTTTTCTCTCCTCTGGCTGCTCAGGTAACCCCTGATACCACCAAACCAACCTCTGTAGACCCCCGTTTAATAGAATGGGGAAATGCCAGAGTGGTTAAAGAATACTCTATTGCTGATGTGAAGATCACTGGTATTCGGTACCTAGATACTTCTATTGTTTACTCTATTGCCAATCTCCAGCCTGGTGACAAGTTTGTTCATCCTGGCGCTGAATTATTTGGAAAAGCGATCAGCAATTTGTGGCGTCAAAAACTATTTTCTGGCGTACAAGTCTTTGTTACCAAAATTGAAGGAGAAAAGGTATGGGTGGAGATCAATATTCAAGAGCGTCCACGTTTAGGTAATTATAAGTTCAGTGGAATTCGTAAGTCAGAAGAAGAGGATATTCTTACTAAGATCAGCTTAACGAAGCAAACCATAATTACTGAAAATACGCGGAGAGAGATTGTAGAAAAAATTACCAAACATTACGCTGAAAAAGGTTTTCGTAATGTCACTGTAAAGATTGAAGAAAAACCAGATCCTGCATTCGCGAACTCTAATCAGTTATTGATTAATGTGAACAAGGGTGAGCGTGTTCGTATTGGAGATATCAATTTTTATGGCAATCAAGAGGTAGATGATCTGCGCCTGAAAAAACAATTGAAGGGAACCAAGGAAATGACAAGAATTACCTTGCGTCCCGACAAATCAGCAAGTCCTTATGGCACCAATACGAGTGCAAATGTTCGGGAGTACTTTCGTTCATTTGGATTTCTTTCTCCCAGTAGAACAAAGCGGATACTCGACCCTTATTTCAGATTCAAGTTATTGAGCTCTGCCAAGTTTGATGACAAAAAATATGAAGAGGACAAAGAAAAAGTTCTCAATTACTATAATTCTTTAGGGTATCGTGATGCACAAATTGTTGCAGATACACAATACCTTACCTCTAAGGGGCAAATGAATGTCGATTTCAAAATCAACGAAGGTCGCCGTTATTATTTTGGAGATATAGTATGGAAAGGAAATTCTAAGTTTTCTGATTCTATTTTGAATGTTTTGCTGGGAATTAATAAGGGTGACATCTACAATGTAGCCATTTTGAATAAGCGCTTAGGAAAAGAAGCTTCACAAGAAGGAGGAGATATTAGTGGTTACTACATGGATGACGGTTACCTGTTCTTCCGTGCAGAGCCTATCGAAATGGCGGTTAACAACGATACCATCGACTATGAAATTCGTATGATGGAGGGTCCGCAGGCACGTATTAAAAATGTGACCATTGCAGGAAATGAAAAAACAAAAGATCACGTAATACGTCGCGAACTGCGCACTGTTCCTGGAGAATTATTTAGCCGCGCACAATTGATTCGTTCGCAACGTGAGTTAGGAAATCTTCAATTCTTCAATCAAGAAAAAATAAATCCTGGGGTTGTACCTAATCAAGAGGACGGAACCGTTGATATCAATTGGCAATTAGAAGAAAAATCAGCCGACCAGTTAGAGTTATCTGCCGGATGGGGTGGAGGAATTGGATTGACAGGAACATTGGGTGTTACGTTCAATAATTTTTCTGTTAAGAATATTTGGAAAAAATCTGCATGGGATCCATTACCAACAGGAGACGGTCAAAAATTAAGTGTTCGTATGCAGTCGAATGGCCGAGCCTATCGCTCTTATAGCGCATCATTTACCGAACCTTGGTTGGGCGGTAAAAAAAGAAATTCCCTCACTGTCGGATTCAATAGTAGTCGCTTCTCTAATGCATTTGATCCCTTTACAGGTCGAATTGATAAAGCTCGTTCAGATACGAACTATTTAAGCACAAGTGGTTTTTCAGTTGCATTTGGAAAGCAATTGAAATGGCCTGATGACTATTTCAATCTTGTAGTCACATTCAACTATACATTATATAAGCTAAGTAACTACCCCATTTTTAGTGCCGACTTCACATCGGGTACCTCTAACAATATCAGCGTCAAATTTGCATTACAGCGCTCTTCTGTTTTCAATCCAATTTTCCCAACCAGTGGTTCTAACTTTTTGGCGAGTGTGCAATTAACGCCTCCCTATTCGTTGGTTTCAAATACTGGTGCTGGCTACAATGCATACAGAAGGCCTGAATATCACAAGTGGCGCTTCAATGCAGAATGGTATGTTCCCATAGGTAAACCACTGGGTTCAGGTACGGAAAAGAACAAACAATTTGTATTGAAATTAGCTGCCAAGTATGGTTTCATGGGGCGCTATAATAAAGATCTTCCCTATTCACCCTTTGAGCGTTTCCAAGTTGGAGACGCAGGCTTGACGAATAATTTTGGATTATTAGGATATGATATCGTAGCACATCGTGGCTATCCGGTTTATCAAAACTCTGATCCTACCATCAATCCTGATCAGCAAAGTGCGAGTCAGTTCTTCACTATTTTCAATAAATATCAATTAGAGGCACGCTTCCCGCTGGTAACTAATCCAAGTAGTACCATCTATGCCCTCAGCTTTTTTGAGGCAGCTAATGGTTGGTATAACTATAAAGAGTACAACCCATTCCGCTTGCGTCGTAGTGTAGGTGTGGGTATGCGTTTTTTCCTTCCGATGTTTGGATTACTAGGATTTGATTACGGTATTGGATTGGATCGGGCAATTCCTGGACAAAACAATGGGTTGAAAGGGATCTCTCGATTTACGTTTATGTTAGGATTTGAACCTGAATAAATTTCGATTATGAAAAAGTTCATCTTAGTTTTTTCATTTTTATTGAGCGCCTTCATAGGGTCTGCACAGAAATATGCTATTGTAGACACCCGTTATATCTTGGATCGTTTGCCCGAATACAAAACTGCCCAACAGCAATTAGATGTGATGGCTGCTACCTGGCAATTACAAATAGATAGCATGCAAACTTCGCTGGACAGAATGTACCGAGAGTTTGATGCGGAGCAGATTATGCTAACAGCCGAATTGAAAAAAAGAAAAGAAGACCAACTCTTTGCCAGAGAAAAGGAACTCCGCGACCTTCAACGGAAGCGTTTTGGGTTTGAAGGTGATTTATTTAGAAAACGCCAAGAATTAGTGAAGCCGGTTCAGGATAAAGTTTACAATGCTATTCAGAAAATGGCAGCTGCAAAGGGGTACGACTTTGTACTCGATAAAAGTGAAGGAATTACCATTATATTTGCCGACCCCAAACTCGATAAAAGCGAAGAGGTGTTGAAAGAGTTAGGGATCCGATAAACGTTCAATCCAATTTAAAACCAATACGTAATGAAAAAGTTCGTTGTGATTTTAGCCGTAGCAGGTTTGTTCGCATTTGCGAATGCAGCACAAGCTCAGATTAAGATCGGCTATATTAATGTGGAGAATGTTCTTTCTCTAATGCCAGAAGTTGGGAAATTAGATTCAATTCTATCCCGTTATCAGCAGGATTCTATCAATCCTCAGTATGCTTCGTTGATCCAAACTTATCAGTACAAGGATAGTGTGTATAAGGATACGTTGAAGCCACCGCCAGCTGCTGTAAAAAAGCAATTGGAAGAAGAGCTTCCTCAGTTGATTAACACCATCCAAAACTGGCAGCAAATTGTAAACCAGGCTATGGAAGCAAAGCAAAATGAATTGTTAGCTCCCTTGTATCGTAAAATCTATGATGCGATCCGTGCTGTTGCCAAAGAAAAAGGGTACACCCATGTATTAAACAAGGACACCCTGCTTGTTGCACCAGATGCTGATGATATGATCGCTTCTGTAGCTGCAAAATTGAAGTTGACACTACCTAAGGCGCCTGCTGCAGCACCGCCAACAAAATAAGTTGAATTCATTTTTTTTCAAGAGCCCGGTCAAACAGATCGGGCTCTTTGTTTTAGTCGAGTTACATTTGTAGTATGAGTGCAATTGCTGCGCCTGTAAAGGGTCCTATTGGTGTTTTTGATTCTGGCTATGGCGGGTTAACCATCCTACGTAGTTTGGTTCAACAATTACCTTCTCATGATTTTTGTTATTTAGGAGATAGTGCACGTTCGCCTTACGGAAATCGTTCTTTTAATGCAGTATATGCTTATACATTAGAAGCGGTCCAGTGGTTCTTTAAGCAGGGTTGTCCCTTGGTGATTTTAGCTTGTAATACTGCGTCTGCAAAAGCATTACGTACTATCCAGCAAAAGGATTTACAAAAAATTGCACCTACCAATCGGGTGTTAGGAGTTATACGGCCCACAACAGAAGTGATCGGCCAATATTCCCAAACAGGTAAAGTTGGAATTTTAGCTACGGAGGGAACGGTACAATCGCAGTCGTATCCCATTGAAATTGCAAAGTTTTTTCCTTCATTGGAAGTGACGCAAGAAGCCTGTCCCATGTGGGTTCCTTTAATCGAAAACAATGAGCAGGATAGCGAGGGCGCAGATTTCTTTGTTCAAAAAAACTTGAACGCTATTTTTTCAAAAAGCCCTCAAATCGATCTTTTATTATTGGCCTGTACGCATTATCCGCTTTTGCGTACTAAAATTGAAAAGTACATCCCAGCTGGTGTAAAGCTGCTTTCCCAGGGTGATATTGTCGCCTCCAGTTTGGCTGATTACTTGAATCGACATCCTGAAATTGCTTCCCGCTGTACTCGTGAAGGTGATTTGCAGTTCTATACCACTGATAATAGGTTGGACTTTGACCGCCACGCGGCTCATTTTTTTGGGAGCCCTATTTCTTCAAAAGAGGCTCAGTTAGGAGATAGCTGCTGCTAACTGTCTGGCAGTCATCGTCTTATTTTTCTTTTCGCTCTCCTTTTAATCCCTTACCTTTGCGGTCCTTTCACAAAACGACGGGTGTGGTGACCTGGCGTAAGTAAATGGAAATCCGGATCGTTCTCCCGATCCATCTTTCATCTAACGTGAAAAAAAGAGACTAAAATGAAACGTACTTTTCAACCTCATCGTAAGCGTCGTAAAACCGTACATGGATTTCGTAAGCGTATGCAAACTGCCAATGGACGTAAAGTATTGGCTAGTCGTCGTGCAAAAGGTCGCAAAAAGTTGACTGTGTCTGACGAGCGCAAATTGAAATAACCCATCGCCTCCCTGAGGTTTTGATAACTTTACAGCTCCGGAATACCGGAGCTTTTTTATTTTCTTTTCATGATGGTGCGACACACATTTGGTAAAGCAGAACGATTAAAAAGTCGAAAATCGATTGATGCGCTTTTTAAGGAAGGTCAGCGATTTAATATGGGCTCTATCCGTGTGTTGTATCGTCCAGTTGCACAACCTGGCATTCGAGTAGGCGTTGGCGTTTCGGCCCGGCAATTCAAGTTAGCGGTTGAACGTAACCGGGTTAAGCGACTATTGCGCGAGTCGTACCGATTACAAAAACAGATACTTGCTCCTGTTGTAGAGCATTGCAAGGGGTTGGATGTTTTTTTTATTTATACGGCACCTGCCATGCCGGTCTATTCAGCACTCGCTCCTCAAATGGAAAAAATTCTCACTAAACTCAATACCATTCTTGCAAAAGAATCCAACTAATATCTCGCTGTTTATAAAACGCATTTTGATTTTACCCTTTTTGGTGTTGATCAAATTGTATCAATGGGTTTTATCACCATGGATAGGACCCAAATGCCGCTATACACCCACTTGCTCTCACTATACAGTAGAGGCATTGCAAAAGCATGGTCTTTTAAAAGGACTTTGGCTTTCGATAAAAAGAATTAGCCGCTGCCATCCGTGGGGAAGCAGCGGCTATGATCCAGTTCCGTAAAGAACCTGTTAGCTGGCTTTTTCAAAACGTGCAGCCACTACATTCCAGTTGATTACTTGCCAGAATGCACCTAAATAATCAGCTCTTCTATTTTGATATTTTAGATAGTAGGCATGCTCCCATACATCCACTCCCAAAATGGGTGTTCCTTTTACTTCTGCAATGTCCATAAGGGGATTATCCTGGTTAGGCGTTGAACAGATTTCCAATTTTCCATCCTTTACAATTAACCAAGCCCATCCGCTTCCAAAGCGTGTCATACCTGCAGCAGCAAATTTTTCTTGAAAGGAAGTAAAAGATCCAAATGCAGCGTTGATGGCATCTGCTAATTTTCCAGAAGGCTGTCCACCAGCTTGTGGAGCTAAATTCTCCCAGAAAAATGTGTGGTTCCAATGACCGCCTCCATTGTTACGAACAGCAGCAGAAATACTTCCTGCTTCTTTTACCAGTTGTTCGATTGATTTGTTTTCGTGCGGGGTTCCTGCAATGGCCTTATTGAGATTGTCTACATAAGCCTGGTGATGTTTACCATGATGAATTTGCATGGTCAATGTGTCAATGTGTGGCTCAAGCGCCTCATGTGCATAAGGGAGAGGGGATAATGTAAATGGCATAAATTACTTTTTTGGAATAACAAAATTACGCAAGGGGAGTTCGTTAACGGCGTGCTTTGAAAAAATCCTTCATTAATTGTGCAGCTTCGGCAGCGCAACAGCCAGCATCCAGTTTTGTTTGCGGGTGGAAAGGCCAGTTGGACCCTGCTACTTTTCGATAGCCATTTTTTAGGTCATCTGTTCCATACACCACGCGTCCGATCTTACTCCAGTATAATGCGCCTGCACACATTGGGCAGGGTTCTACTGTTACATAAAGGGTTGCATCGGGCAGGTATTTACTCCCAAGCGCATTAAATGCAGCGGTTAAAGCAATCATTTCGGCATGGGCAGTGGGGTCTTGTAGCCGTTCCGTCATGTTGTGCCCACGGGAAATTATTTTTCCATCTTGCACCACAACCGCTCCAACAGGCACTTCTTCCTCCTCTTTTGCTTGTAACGCTTCCTGTAAAGCCATTTTCATATAGTGCATATCATCCATGCCCGTGGTATTTGCTAACTTGGTTCAAAATTCAGGTATGTCCTACTTATCGCTGTTGACAAAGATGCGGGAATATTTTGCATCCGGCGCCACTCAATCTGTTGAATTTAGAAAACAGCAATTAAAAAGTCTGCGCGACGAAATTTTAAAAAATGAACAAGCAATCAACGAGGCTTTGTATCTGGATTTACATAAAAGTCCCGAAGAGGTTTGGGTATCCGAAACGGGTTTAGTAGTGGGAGAAATAAATGTGGCCATGAAACATTTGGATGCATGGGTGCAACCCCGTCGTGTACGCACTAATCTATTAAACCTTCCTTCGTCCAGTTCAATTTTACCAGAGCCATTAGGAGTTGTGCTGATCATTGCACCTTGGAACTATCCCTTTCAGTTATTATTGAATCCATTAGTGGGAGCTATTGCTGCAGGTAATTGTGTGGTCTTAAAACCCAGTGAATATGCACCCGCAACAGCAGCCGTGATGAAAAAAATAATTGAAGCAGTATTTGATTCTTCCTATATCGCTTATGTAGAGGGGGATGGAGCGAGTGTGGTTCCGTCATTACTAGAATCATTCCGATTTGATCATATTTTTTATACGGGAAGCACTACGGTTGGTCGAATTATTTATAAAATGGCTGCAGACCAACTTACACCTGTTACCTTAGAATTAGGAGGGAAAAGTCCTTGTGTAGTGGAGGCTGATGCATCAATCAACGTAGCGGCCAAGCGAATTGCATTGGCAAAATGGAATAACGCTGGTCAAATTTGTGTGGCGCCCGATTATATCTTGGTACATGCTTCAATACGCGATTCCTTTTTACAGGAATTAAAAAAAGTAATTCTGAACTTTTTTACCGAGAACCCTGCTACTTGTGGACATTATGGTCGAATCATTAACAGCAAACAGTTTGATCGTTTGGTCAGCTATTTAAAAGATGGCTCCATTTATCACGGAGGTCATTATGATCGCGAGCAGCTTTATATTGAGCCTACCTTATTGACCGAAGTAGCAATCGATTCTCCTATCATGCAACAGGAAATTTTTGGTCCATTGTTACCAGTTCTGTCTTATAACAGTTTTGAAGAAGCTAAGTCAATCATTGCACGTAATCCAAATCCATTGGCGTTTTATGTCTATACCGAAAATCGCGCCCAAGAAAAAGCATGGTTGCAACAAGTGCCAGCTGGTGGTGCCTGTGTCAACAATTCAATTTTTCACTTGTTAAATCATCGACTTCCTTTTGGAGGACGTGGAACCAGTGGGGTGGGTGCTTATCATGGTAAGTACTCGTTTGATACATTCAGTCATCAAAAAAGTGTTTTGCGAACACCTACTTGGCCGGATCCAGCGATCAAGTACCCTCCTTTTAAGGGAAAATTAAATCTGTTAAAAAAGTTAATTGGATGAACAAGCGGTCTACCTTCAAAATTGTGATTCTCATAGGAGCGATTCTCAGTGTTGTACTTTTTTTCTTTGCAACCAGAAATAATCGGTCCATGAGTTTGCGACAGCAGCTACTTAAAAAATTTTATCCTGCCTTGTTGTGGCTTACTGGAGCGGCAAATAAGAATAATCGCTTTATTGAGCATAGTCCTCAAAATCCGCCTCTCTCTTTTTATGAATTAACGGCTACCACTATCAATGCACAGCCCTTTGCGTTTTCTACTTTAAAAGGGAAGAAAGTGCTTCTTGTAAATACAGCCAGTGATTGTGGATATACTGCGCAATATGCAGAACTGCAGCAGCTGTATGCACAGTTTGGTGAGAAGCTTACAATCATAGGTGTACCCTCCAATGAATTTAAAGAACAAGAAAAGGGAACGGCAACCGATATTGAAAACTTCTGTAAACGTAATTATGGAGTGACTTTTATTTTATTAGAAAAGTCTATTGTAAAAAAAGGTGCCGAACAGCATCCTGTATATCAGTGGCTGACCGACCCACAGAAAAATGGATGGAATACACAGGAGCCTGTTTGGAATTTTTCAAAATATTTGGTTGATGAACAAGGTCGTTTGACTCATTATATGGATCCTTCGGTTTCACCGCTCGACACGAGAGTGGTGAATGCAATCACCCATTAATCCAAGGGACAATTTTGATGATAGTCTACCAGTGCAATCGATGATTTTTCAAATTGGTAACCCTGGTACGTTTTTGCAATGTCATCAAAAACAGCGTTGAGCTCCTCTTCAGTTTTTAAGGTCACTAATTTATTTCTGAACTCTTTGATATTGGGTAGTCCTTTTAGATAGTTGGTATAGTGTCGTCTCATTTCATTGATACCAACAACAGGATTTTTCCATTCAATAGAGCGACGCAAGTGTTTGCGGCATACTGCAAGACGCTCTTCAATGGTAGGCGCGGCCAGATGCTCTCCTGTTTTGATAAAGTGCTTGATCTCTCTGAAAATCCAGGGATATCCAATAGCTGCTCTGCCAATCATAATACCATCTACGCCATATCTGTTTTTATACTCCACTGCTTTTTCAGGCGAATTGATATCACCGTTTCCAAAGATGGGAATTTGAATACGAGGATTGTTTTTCACTTTACCAATCAGTGTCCAATCGGCTTCTCCTTTATAAAGCTGTGTACGGGTGCGACCATGAATGGCTAACGCTTTAATCCCTACATCTTGCAATCGTTCTGCTACTTCTTCAATATTCTTGCTGTTTTCGTCCCACCCTAATCTGGTTTTGACAGTAACGGGTAGTGAAGTTGATTTAACCACTGCTTCCGTTAATCGTACCATTAAAGGGAGATCACGTAGCACTCCCGCACCCGCTCCTCGTAGTGCCACTTTTTTAACCGGACATCCAAAATTAATATCCAATAAATCGGGCTGTGTAACTTCTACAATTTTAGCCGCCATTGAAAGGCTCTCTTCATCTCCTCCAAATATTTGAATACCGATCGGTCTTTCGTACTCAAAAATGTCCAGTTTTTTTCTGCTTTTGATTGCATCTCGAATCAATCCTTCAGAAGAGATAAATTCCGTGTACATCAAATCAGCTCCATTGTCTTTGCAAACGGCTCTAAAAGGCGGATCGCTCACATCCTCCATCGGAGCAAGCAAGAGCGGGAAATCGGGTAATTGAATGGGGCCTATTCTGACCATCGTTGGGTTTTGCCTATTTTTGATTCTTCAGGTACTGCGTTTGAATACGCAAATTTACGATCTAAACAGTCAAGGATACATGAAGGGTCTTTTTCAACACAAAACAGCAGGTCAACAATTTTTCCTGTTACTTAGTATTTCTCTCTTTAGTTTTTTTCTGATTGGCTTACTAGGCACACAGTTATTGAGTGTAATCACCGGAATTTCCATGACAGAAATGGCTGCACTTGATAAAATAGACCCCAAACACCCTTGGCTACCTTTTTTTATCCGAGGGATGCAAGCGGTTCAATTCATTGGATTGTTTTTAGTTCCGAGTTGGTTTGCAGCTCGTTTTTTTACTGGTAAACCTACAGGAAACTATTTGGGATTTCGTTTGCCCTCACATGCTGGTTTTTGGTTGATCGGTTCCTTTTCCATTCTCATTGCCTTACCCATGGTTCAATGGGTGGGCGAAGTAAACCGTGCAATAGAATTTCCTTCGCAATTAACTAATTGGATTCGTGGAAAAGAGGATGAAGCTAACGAAACAGTCAAAGCACTTCTGTCTCGACATACTATACAAGATCTTTTATTGAATTTGTTATTCGTAGCTGGATTAGCTGCAGTAGGGGAAGAATTATTATTCCGAGGAGTAATTCAGCGCATTTTTGTGAAACAATTTGGTCAGGCATGGCCGGCTATTGTAGTGTCAGCCTTTTTATTTGCTGCGTTACATCTACAATTTTATGGCTTTTTACCACGCTTTGCCCTTGGCATTTTACTAGGAGCAATTTACTGGTATAGCGGAAGTTTGTGGGTTGCTATACTTGCTCATTTTGTATATGATGGAGTATTAATTGTCTTGGTTTATTTGAATCCTGTATTGCTTAACGACGAATCAGTAGTGCCGGCAGAAACATTGGTATATTCTGGATTGATCAGTGCTTTGATGGTGACGATGAATTTACATTGGATGATCAAGCATGGTAATCCGGTTTCAGATGAACAAATTGAAGAGGAGGATACAACGACGGATCACGATACATCAATTTAAGTATGCCTTTTAACCGCGAAGTATTTACAACTAGATCGATTACCGCTTTTTTCTTTGTGGTGGTCATGCTAACGGCTTTGCTTTTAAGTGACGTGAGTTTTTGGTTATTGGTATTGGTGTTACATGCAGGCTGTTGGGTAGAATATGAAAGAATAGTTGCGTCATTTAAAAATTCTTTTTTGTTTATCCTATTTGGTTTAGTCTATTTGACGGCAAGCTGGTTCTTTTTTCTAGAGTTACATCAACATCCACTTTTAATGATCCCAGAAACAGGTGTGCCTGCTCCCACATGGGAACAATTTCCTTTTTTCATTCTGCTTTGTATGTGGATTAATGATACAATGGCGTACATCGTTGGCTCCTTGATTGGGAAAACACCACTTTCTCCTATTTCACCTAAAAAAACATGGGAAGGAACATTGGGAGGAATTGCACTTACCGTAATTATAGTGGGTGGGGGTGCCAACTATTTACTAGGGTCATTTATTCCTGTTGGAAAAATGGAGCCCTTACTTTCTGCGCATTGGTATGTTTTAGCCTTATTAGCAGCCATAGCAGGAACGTGGGGTGATTTACTAGAATCAAAATTCAAGCGCGTAGCAGGTATCAAGGATAGTGGTACCATCTTACCCGGGCATGGCGGTTTTTTAGATCGTTTCGACTCTTTGTTAATAGCTACTCCTGTTTGTTGGATCTATTTGAAACTGATCCTTGCTTAGCACAGGCATTCCCTATATTTGCCACCGTAAAATCTAAAGAGTATGACGCTGCATCGCGAAGGAAGAGGTACTATTTTGACTGTAACATTACTAGTGGCATTTATTAACGGATTAGTGTTTATCACTGTCACTTCATCTTGGATTAGTTTTTTGGTTGCGGCAGTTAGCCTACTATTTTGGATATTTATTCTCTCCTTCTTTCGTATCCCTTCTCGTAAATTGACTATACAAGACAACGTAATCATTGCTCCTGCCGACGGCGAAGTGGTGGTGATAGAAGAGGTGCAAGCCGACGAATATTTTTTGGATCGTCGAATTCAGGTTTCCATTTTTATGAGTCCTTTCAATGTGCATGTAAACCGAAATCCGGTAAGTGGGGAGGTTGTTTATAGCCAATACCATCCTGGCAAATACTTGGTTGCTTGGCATCCCAAATCTTCTACCGAAAATGAAAGACATAGTGTAGTTTATCGCACACAAGGAAAAGAAATTTTAGTCAAACAAATTGCTGGCGCACTAGCTAAGCGAATTGTAAATTATCTACAGCCTGGACAAACAGTGAAGCAAACAGAAGAAATGGGCTTTATCAAATTTGGATCTCGTGTAGATCTTTTATTGCCATTGGATGCCAAGATCCAGGTTAAAATGGGAGATAAACCAAAAGGCGGAGTAACGGTGATTGCTACGCTTTAATCTACAAGATTCTTTTCAGTTCCTCCAGTGAAAATACAGTATGTGTAGGGTAGCTGCCATCTGGTAGAGACTCTCGGTTTTGATTTAAATGATTCACATGAATCTGGTCAATCCCATAATTGCGGGCACCTAGTATATCAACTTCAAGCGTATCACCGATCATCACACTTTCCTCTTTTTTAGCTTTTGCTACCATGAGTGCGTATTCAAAAATTTCTTTTTTTGGCTTCAAGCTTCCTGCGCCTTCAGAAGTGATGACTGCTGAAAAAAATGGTTGTAGTCCGGAGTGTAATAGCTTACTATGCTGTGTCTTTTCAAACCCATTCGTGATAAGATGGAGTTGGTAGTTTTTTTGGGTTAAATAGTTCATTAATTCCAGCGCATAGGGGAACAAAAGTGTACGACTGGGCAGTAATGCTAAAAATTGAGTACTCATGGCCTCTGCTAAGGCCTCATCAGCGATTTTAAAATCTAAAAGACTGAGACGCATTCGCTTGATCCGCAATTCATCTTGTTTTATATAGCCATTTCTGTAACGATCCCAAAGCTTTTCATTATGCACCAAATAATTACGATGAAAAAGTTCAAAATCATGAATGCCTCTTTCCTCCAGTTTAAGATCTTGATATAAATGCCAAAGAGTAGCTTTTGCATTGGCTTCAAAATCCCAAAGGGTATGATCAAGATCAAAGAATAGATGTTTGTAAGAAGTATGCAAAGACAAATCCTAAATTTAAAAGTTGGGTTGATACCTTTGCAAGATAAGTATAAACAAATCGTATGCCGGCACTTACTGTGGTAATAACGGGAGCATCCCGAGGAATTGGACAATCATTGGCAAAGCATTTTGCACAAAGGGGAGATCAATTATTATTGACCGCCCGTAATCAAGAGACGTTGAGAAAAACGATTGCTGCCTTGCAAAAAGAGTTTCCATCTTGTTCTATACATGGACAGGCAGCAGACCTTTCTATTCCGGAACAAGCAAGTGAATTTGGTCGCTGGTGTCTTTCCTTTGCGGAGCCAGATATTTTAATCAATAATGCCGGACAGTTTTTGCCGGGTTCACTAGCCGAAGAGCCCGACGGTCAATTGGAACAACAACTTCGTGTTAATTTGGGAAGTGCCTATCATTTAACGCGTACACTTATTCCTTCTATGGTGCAGCGTGGCACCGGACATATTTTCACCATCTGTTCTATTGCCTCTTTACAACCCTATGCACAGGGCGGTTCCTATAGTATCAGTAAGTATGCGTTGCATGGGTTTACAAAAAACTTGCGCGAAGAATTAAAACCAACCGGTGTAAAAGTAACGGGTGTGTACCCAGGGGCTGTGTTGACAGATTCGTGGGGTGATTTTGATAATTCTTCCGGACGTATTATGGAAGTAGAAGATGTGGCTAAGATGATTGTACAAGCTACGCAATTGTCTCCTCAGGCCTGTGTAGAGGACATTGTATTACGCCCTCGATTAGGCGATCTTTAATTACTCAGCGTATTTATATCCTACACCACGCACGGAATGAAAGTAGCGAGGATTACGGCTGTCGGTCTCAAAATATTTTCGAAAGTTCAGTATAAAATTGTCAATAGTTCGAGTGGTAGGGTATACCTGATAGCCCCATACGGTTTGCAAAATTTTTTCGCGGGGAACAACTTCGTTCTTGTTTTCGATCAACAATTTTAAAAGCATGGATTCTTTCTTGCTCAGTTGAATGCGTTCTCCTGTAATGATTACGGCTTCTTGTGCTTTAAAATCGATCATACAGGAACCGAACTGGTATTGCTCACCTACATATTCCTTGTCTTGAAGGCGTTTGTTTTTATCGATTAATTTTTGAACCCGTAACAGTAGCTCTTCCAGGTTAAAGGGTTTGGTCAAATAATCGTCGGCGCCTTTTTTTAATCCCGTCACTCGATCTGCGCTGCTGTTTTTAGCGCTTAAAATCAAGATTGGAATTTCATTATTACTGATCCGAATAGATTCTGTGACAGCAAGACCATCCATTTCTGGCAACATGATATCCAGAATAATCAGATCAAAGTACTCATTACTGATTGCTTTCAACGCCTCAGCTCCGTCATAGGATGAGGTTACTGAATAGCCCTCGAGTTCCAGGTTTAATTTGAGCGCTTCATGCAGGTTCTCTTCATCCTCTACCAATAAAATTGTTCCCTTTTCTGCTGATTTCATATGGCAAAGTTAACCAGGAAAATGCTGCCGGTGGGATGATTGTCTTTTACAGTAATAGTAGCCTGGTGGTGGTGCGCAATTCGTTCACAGAGGTATAATCCCAAACCTGTGCCCTTGGTAGTGCGGGTGGTTTCATTGCCAATACGGTAAAACCGATCAAATATTTTCTTTTTCTCACTGGCCGGTATACCAATCCCTTGGTCGGCAATTTGCAGCTGCAATTGGGAGGCCTCTTTTTTTAAAGTGGCTTCGATATAGGAAGAAGCTGGGGAGTATTTAATTGCGTTCTCTAATAAATTATTTAACAAAATTTGTAGGAGTAAAGCATCCCCTTTGATATCTAATTCTGCTTCTAGTTGTGAACGAATCTCCCGTCCAGGAAAACGTGTTTGCATGTCGCGGATGCAATCCTGTACCAGCGCAGAAAAATCCAGCTCTTCTTTCGTGCTTGCGAAGCCTTTATTTTCTAGTTGTGATGAAACCAAAATATTATTGGTCAAAAGATTCAATCGGTTTGTTTCATCCAATGCAATACGGATCAGTTTTTCTTGTTTTTCGGGATCTAGTTTATACCGCTGCATTGTTTCTAAATTCAAGCGGGTAACAGCTATGGGGGTTTTTAATTCATGTGTAACTGCCATCATGAACTGTTGTTGTTGCTGCTGTGCCAGAAATTGTTTACGAACAGCCCTGTAAACGGCAATTGCCCCAATCAAAATAATGATCAAAAAAGTGATGCCCTCGCTAAGGTATTTGGCACTATTGCGAAATGCTTGTGTTTGAATTTGTGTAGCCCGAGTGCTTTTTTCAAGATCGTTCATCTGGGGGGCTTGTAATTCTAAAAGCTGTATTTGTTCAGCTCGAATTTTTTGATTCTGTTTTTCCAGTGAAATAAACCACCAAACGAGTGCCGCTATAACATAGACTAATAGGGACCAAAAAAGTAGGTTAGTGCGACGCAGTTTTATTTTTCCCAAATTGAACATATTAGTTACCCTGCGTCATTTTTTCAATCCGAACTCCTACGTTCATCACTTCTTGTAGTGGATCTTCGCGCATAATCTGTTTGACTCGAATTTGATAGGTTCCTTTTTTGCGAAGTGATACGCCATTTTTGACGATATCTGATTGCAGAGATAATCGGTGTTCATAAATATCATCCATCCCTACACCAAGCCAGCCTTTTTCATTGGTCCCTAAAATCTTTTCTGTGTTGAAACGAAATTGTTGGCCAGACGGATCGATAATCGTGATTTGTAGCCAGATGTTATTATAGTGATAGCGATCTCGATGTCTCAGTACGAGTGCGATATCAAATAAAGAGGTCGTATCTTTTATTGTACAGGTAAATGAGGGCTCAAAATTACTTTTCCATTCGTGTTTGGGAATAGATACGGAGCGCTCAAAAAGATTCAGCTTATTACAGGCTGTCAATCCCAGTGTGAAAAGTGTAAATCCTAAAAGGGGAAGTGTCCAATGCCTTTGCATAAGGCAAAAATACGAGGAAATTCAAGGGACTTCTTTAAAGCACATTCAATATCTGCTCTTTTGCTTTCTCCAGCTCATCTTTCATTTCCACCACTAAGCGTTGGATGAATGCATCATAGGCCTTAGAACCGGTTGTATTGATTTCGCGCCCAATTTCCTGTAAAATAAAAGATAGTTTTTTGCCTTTACCCTCTTCTGTAGTGGCTAGTTGCGTGCGGAAATACTCGCAGTGATTACGGAGGCGTATCATTTCTTCACTGATGTCTATCTTTTCTATATAGTAGATTAATTCCTGCTCCAGTCTGTTTTTATCATACGTCTCTTTTCCAACCTGTTCTTCTAACTTTTGAATAAGTCCCTGCCGCATTTTCTCACGTCGAGCGGGTTCTGCTTGCTCAATATCTTTTTGTAATTGTTCGATACGACTGATGCGAGCCAGCAGGTCCGCTTCTAGCGCTTTTCCCTCCTGCGTGCGATGAGTATCTAATGCTTCTAATGCTGTTTCAATACCTTTTTTGAATGTTTCCCACTGAGTAGGCTCTAAGCTATCACTGCCCGCAGCTACCACATCCGGCAACTTTAGGATTGCGGAAAGCAACTGCGTGCTATCCTGACCCAATTCAGAGGCTAATTGCGCTAACGGTTGGTAGTATGAACGAGCAACCTGTGTATTGATAGAAACAGGAGCTGAAAAACCTGCGTCTTTAGTCGTGATTAGGCAATCTACACTCCCTCTACCTAGCTTTTCGGCTAAGATTTTTCGAATATCAAATTCAAAGGGCTTTACTAATGTTGGCAATTTGAGTTGTAGGTCAAATTGTTTTCCATTGAGTGACTTGATATCGATAGCAAAGTGTTTATCACTTACAGTTACTACTGCTCTGCCAAAGCCCGTCATTGATTTTAGCATGTAAAAAAGCTTTGTATAAAGTTATTCGAATTGAAGTAAAGAAAAATCCCTCCGAAAACGGAGGGATCTATATGGATGGGTTAGTAAGTACTGGGAAACGAATTTCCCTACACAATATTAAGACTTATTTTATTTAATAAAAAAACTTTTTTACTTCTATTTTATCAACATTTTAAAAATTACTGTGGATAAGCATAATAAAAACTCGGCATGCATATCGCGATTACCTTTGTGTAAAATCGAAACGTATGCGTTTTGAAAATCCAATTTCAATAGAGAAAATCGCTGCTATCATTCATGCAAAAGTGATTGGTGATGCAACACAACTCACTACCGGCATCAATGAAATTCATCGAGTAGAAAAAGGTGATCTTGTATTTGTCGATCACCCGAAATACTATGAAACCTGTTTGCAATCTGCAGCTAGTTTTATAATTATCAATCAAGAAATTCCTTGTCCAAGTGGAAAGGCATTGTTGGTAGTGGAAGATCCATTTGGGGCCTATCAAAAAATTGTAGATCATTTTCGACCCTTGCGTCCTTCATTAAAGCCAATCAGTGATAGTGCGGTGATAGGTGCAGGAACTGTCGTGTTGCCAGGTGCTTATATTGGAAATCATGTACAGATTGGGAAGAACTGTTTGATTCATCCTAATGTGACAATTCTGGATCACTGTATTATTGGAGATGATGTGATCATACAGGCGGGTACCATCATTGGAAGTGATGCGTTTTACTATAATAAAAAGACCAATCGTCCTGTTCATTACAAGAAAATGAAAAGTTGTGGTCGTGTACTAATTGAAAATGAGGTAGAAATTGGGGCGGCTTGTACAATCGATCGCGGGGTGACTTCTGATACTGTGATCGGTGCAGGTACAAAACTGGATAATCAGGTTCATATCGGGCATGACACCGTAATTGGTAAGAATTGTCTTTTTGCAGCACAAGTAGCCATTGCAGGTGCTGTTACCATTGAAGATGATGTGATATTATGGGGACAGGTGGGCGTCAACAAAACCTTGCGCATAGGTAAAGGCGCAACCGTGTTAGCACAAAGTGGTGTACCCGGCGATTTACCCGGCAATCAAATTTATTTTGGTACCCCTACCGAAATTGCCAATGAAAAAAAACGCGAGCGAGTTTGGATCAAACGTATCCCAGCGCTGTGGGATAAAGTAATGCGTGCACAATAATTTAGCGAGACACGTAGTTTTTGCAGGCCTCGCTGATCGTTTTTTCAAGCGGAGTATAACTGAATTGGGGAATGAGCGCTAGTAATCTCCGGTTATCAAAAACTGTTTTGCTTACAGCAACACGTGCACTTTCTTTTGTTAAGAGTGGTTTTCGTCCTGTGATCAATGATCGAATTCTTTCAATTCGCCACGCGATACCTAATATTAGCGGAGTTGCTTTTCGAGAGGGTCTAGATTTTTGGAATCCGTCTGCAATTTTATCTTGTAGTTGTTGAAAGAGCCAGGTATCCCCATTTACAACATATCGTTCGCCCGAAACAAGATGTTCCATCATAAGTACCGTTGCTTTAGCTACATCCTTTACATCTACAAATCCATTTAAGCCACTCGTGTACCATGGAAATCCATCATGCAATTGTTTAAAAATGGCACAGCTGCTTTTGGTCCAGTCTCCATATCCCAATATAGTACTGGGATTAAGAATTACGGTGTCGAGGCCTTCACTATAACCTCTCCAAGCTTCAATTTCTGCTTTATACTTACTTCGTGCATAATGCGTTTGAAGTGAGTTTTCTTCCCATTTTGCTTTTTCATCTACCAGCCCTCCTCCTTCTTTTCTTCCCAGTGCTGCAACGGAACTGATATAGACAAATCGTTTGATCTTTTTTTCAAGACAGGCATTGACCACATTCGCAGTTCCCTCTACATTAATCTTGTAAAGGGCTTTTTTTTCAGCTGGGTTAAAAGATACCATTGCGGCAGCATGAATCACATTGTCTACCCCTTCCATGGCCTCTTCTAATGAAACAATATCAAGTATGTCACCGGAAACCCACTCTACTTTTTCAAGTACGGCTGAGTCAATCCAAAAGGGTCTTTCTTTTTTTCTGAATAAAGCTCGAACGTGATATCCTTGAGTGATCAATTCTTGCAGAATATATGATCCCAGAAATCCTGTACCTCCTGTTACCAGTATTTTTTTCATGATGAAGTATACTTATAGTAACCACTGCCCGATTTTTTACCCCATTTTCCTTCCTGTACTAATTGCTGCTGAATAAATGAAGGTTGTAGTCTTTCTGGCTTTCCTAATTGTTCATAAACGGAACAGCTCACAGCAAAATTGATGTCATTGCCAATGAGATCCATTAGTTTGAAAGGCCCCATTTTAAAACCAGTCGATTCTAAAATGCGGTCTAGTTGTTCAATATTGCTTTTCTGTTCTTCTATTAAGCGCAATGATTCGATATAATAAGGTCGTGCAACTCGGTTGACGATAAAGCCGGGTGAATCGCTACATTGAACAGGTGTTTTGCCAATCTGTTTGACTAATTGAAGTGTTGTGGATAGCACGTTCGGATTTGTAAAGGGTGTATGCACCACTTCTACGAGTTTCATGATAGTGGCTGGATTAAAAAAATGCAACCCAATTACTCGTTCGGGGTGTAAAACCTGTTTGGCAATTTCTGTAATGGAAAGTGAAGAGGTATTGCTTGCAAAAATGCAATCCCCATGATTAAGCTCTGCCAGTTGATTGAGCAGCGCAACTTTCGGAATTATTTTTTCGACGATGGCTTCAATAAAAAATTCTGCTAAACAATTTTCCAGCTCGTTCGTATATTGAATTAATGCCAGTATCTTTTCTTTTTTGTCAGCGGTTATCTTTCCTTTTTGCACTAAGCCCTCTAATTCCCGTTCGTGTTGTGCGCGGGCACTGGCTAGAATGTCAGGATTGAGGTCAAATAGTAAAGTAGAGAAGCCTGCTTGCGCAAGTGTGAGGGCAATGCCTCTGCCCATGGTTCCTGCCCCACAAACACCAATTGTGTGAATTTCCATTGAAACCTATTTATCAGGTAGCCGCTGTGAATTGTTTCAAAAAGCGAACATCATTTTCGCTAAATAAGCGAAGATCATTGACGCCATATTTTAACATAGCGGGTCTTTCCACTCCTAAACCGAATGCAAATCCGTTGTATTCTTCCGGATCGATTCCGCAGTTGGATAATACATTGGGGTGTACCATGCCACACCCTAATATTTCGACCCAGCCCGTTTTTTTACAAACGTGACAGCCCTCTCCACCACAGATAAAGCAACTCACATCCATTTCTGCGCTAGGCTCCGTAAAAGGGAAATAAGAGGGTCTGAAACGAACTTTTACATTCGCACCATACATCTCTTTTACAAAAAAGTACAGCGTTTGTTTCAGGTCTGCAAACGATACATTCTTATCTATATATAATCCTTCAATTTGGTGAAAAAAACAATGGCTACGTGCACTCACCGTTTCATTTCGAAAAACGCGTCCGGGCATTAACATCCGAATAGGAAGGTTTCCTTTTTCCATTTCACGGATTTGCACGCTACTGGTATGCGTGCGAAGAACCCAATCCGGATTTTGCTGAATATAAAAAGTATCCTGCATGTCTCTGGCTGGGTGATGTGCAGGAAGATTGAGTGCTCCAAAATTGTGCCAATCATCTTCAATTTCTGGTCCTTCGGCTACAGCAAACCCCAGCCGTTGAAAAATAGAAACAATCTGATTACGCATCAATGTAACTGGATGACGCGAGCCAATTGGTATAGGGTCACCGGGCAATGATAAGTCAATACCTGTAGCTGTGGAGTCGGCACCACTACTGCTATTCGATTTTAATGTCTCGTAATGTGCTTCTACAAACTGCTTGAATTCGTTGAGTAGTTGTCCGGCTTCTTTCTTTTGGTCCACGGGAACATTCTTTAATTCCCCCATCAGGTTTTTCAGCTGTCCCTTTGTGCCCAAGTATTTGATACGAAACTCTTCTACCTGCGCAGGATCATTGCTGCTAAAACCAGTTATTTCGTCGCGAAGTGCCTCAATTTGTTCCCGGAGATTCTTCATCTGACAAAAGTAAGTCCAAACCTTCAATTAATTATCTTGCAGGTATGTCCGATTCTCTGGGTATTGCTGATTTTTTAAATCCTGTCAACAAAGCCTTTCTCTCGCTGGATGCGGGTTATAAAGAAGGGCAGATTGGTTTTTCTATTGCGACCTACGAAGAGGTGCTTCCAGATCTGGAAGAAGTTCAGTTTGTATTGGTAGGCTGTCCAGAACACAGAGGTGCAGGAATTGAACAGCAACAAGAAGAAGCCCCCGATGCAATTCGCCGTCGTTTTTACGAATTATTTTATTGGCATGCCGACCTAAAACTGGCAGATGTTGGTAATATCCGTAGAGGGGCGACCATTACTGATACGTATGCTGCATTACGAACTGTCGTTCAAACATTGGTAGCTGAAAGAAAAACGGTTATCATATTAGGAGGATCTCACGATCTTACATTAGCACAGTATCAGGCTTATGCAACAACCCGTCAATTAATTGAAGCGACCTGTGTAGATGCATTAATTGACCTTCATCCAGACGCCGTATTGCCCAATGAAAATTTTTTAATGGAGATGCTGACAGGCATGCCGAATTATCTGAAGCATTATAACCATATTGGTTTTCAAAGTTATTATGTGCATCCTACTGTGCTGGAAACCTTAGATAAATTACGATTTGACTGTTACAGAGTAGGAAATGTAAAAGAGGCATTAGATGAAATGGAGCCTGTTATTCGAAATAGTCATCTATTTAGCTTTGATATGAGTGCATTGGGCAACGCGCATTCTCCTGCCAGCACTATTTCGCCAAATGGACTAACAGGCGAAGAGGCTTGTACATTGTTTCGCTATGCAGGCATGAGCCCAACAATCAGTACGGTAGGAATCTATGGATATAATCCCCATCATGATCAACAGGAACTGTCCGCTAAACAAATTGCGCAACAACTTTGGTATTTATTGGATGGGCGCAGCAAAGGGAAACGAGAAGCATCTTTAACTGATAAAGATTCTTTCAATGAATACTATATGGCATTTGCAGAAGTGGAAACCGTCTTTTTGCAAAGTAAAAAGACGGGACGTTGGTGGATGCAATTGCCAGATAAAAAATTTATTGCCTGCAGTTACAAAGACTATTTGCTAGCCAGTAGTAATGAAATTCCTGAGCGCTGGTTACGTGCACAGGAGCGGAGCTAAGAATTGAATGCTATGAAACAATATTGGAATATTTTGCTTTCGCTGACGTTGGTCAGCTCATTGGTGTCTTGCAGCGTATCTCATCAGATCAAGCGAAGCGCATCACAATCACTGCTTACGCAGCCTGCGCTTAACCAGGCACATGTGGGTGTTAGTATTTATGACCCTCTGACAAAAAAATACTGGTATGGTCATCAAGCAGATAAATATTTTGTGCCCGCAAGCAATACAAAAATTCCTACCTGTTATGCCGCAATGAAATATTTAGGCGATAGTATTCTTAGCGCCTATTTATTGGATAGTGCAAACGTATTATACATTCGTCCAGCTGGCGATCCCACATTTTTACTGCCCGAGTTTTCGACGCAACCCTTACTCAATCGAATTAAAAGCACAGCCAAAGAAGTCGTATTGGAACTTTCAACGCAGCATGATTTTTCAGCGTATGGAAGTGGATGGTCTTGGGATGATTTTCAAGAGGCCTATTTAGCAGAACGGAGTGCGCTTCCTATCTATGGAAATGTTATCAATTTTTATAATCGTAACAATGCATTGGCTGCTACTCCTTCATTAGCGCTGCGTTCCCCTTTTATGAATGAAGCGTTGATACAACAAGTGGGAAAGGGAGGAAAATTTCAAGTGGAACGTCAGCAAGATCAGAATCTATTTAGGCTTTCTCCTTCTACGCGGGTATTTACTAAAGCTGTAATTCCTTTTAAAACCCTGCAGGGTGTAACCAGTTTTACTTTTTTAAAAGACACAGTAGAGCGAATGGGCCTTGCGTGTAACGTACGAGTGGTGTCGGAAACGCCAAATGGTCAACCCCTTTTCTCCATCCCAACCGATTCATTGTTGAAGCCATTGATGCATCGAAGTGATAATTTTTTTGCAGAGCAGTCTTTATTGATGGTAAGCCAACGTTTGTTGGGCAAAATGGATGATGGAGCAGTTATTGATACCCTGCTTAAAAAAGACTTTGCGGATCTTCCACAACGTCCTCGTTGGGCCGATGGCTCTGGATTGAGCCGATATAATCTTTTTACTCCGCAAGATTTTGTACGTATTCTGGAAAAAATGAAAAATGAATTCGGGATGGATCGTATTAAAACGATTTTTCCAAAGGGGGGTGTGGGTACGCTGTCAAATTACTACACAAACAACGGCGATTATATCTATGCAAAGACGGGCACTCTCAGTGGAGTCGTGAGTTTAAGTGGCTACTTGTACACACGTAAAGGAAAATTACTTTTATTCTCAGCACTTGTCAATAATCATCAATCATCTGCAACAGAAATCCGTCGGTTGGTTGAAAAATTTTTATTGGGAATCAGAGAGAAGTATTGATTAGCGTTTGTATAGCTTATCGAGATCTTCTTTTTTAAATTCTATGAGAGTGGGTTGGCCAAATGGAGTTGTGGTAGGGTCGCCACAGGCAAATAAATCGCTTACTAATTGTTGCATTTCTTTTTCATTTAAAGCAACTCCTGCTTTAACGGCACGTTTTTTTGCTAGTGTGCGAAAAAGTTTTTCCCGAAGAGGAAGTTGAAGATCGGGATTATAGTTTTTGTATTCTTCCAGTAAGCTTTCGATAAAAGAAACTTCATTGCCACTTTCAAATCCTGCAGGTACTCCTTGTAGTATGTAAGATTGTTTTTTTTCTTCTTCTATTAAGAAGCCTACCTGTTGCAAAAAGCCTCTCATTTCATCAAGTAAAATCGCATCCGCTGCACTTACCTGCAAAGTAATTGGGAACAAGGTTCGCTGTGTAGCTACAGGTTTGTCATGGCTGGATTGCTGATACTGTTCATATAAAATTCTCTCTTGTGCAGCTTGTTGATGAATAAGCGCAAATCCTTTTGCAGAGGGAACAATAATATAGGTGTTTAGAAGTTGTACAAGCGACCTCTCCCCCGCAAGTGAAAAAAGAGTTGACTCTTCTTTAACCGCAGACGATTCGTTTTGAATGGGTGTGTAGGATTGCCAGTTTTCCGCTGTCCGTTTTGTAGTCGGTTCAATCGTGTGGGCTTTATTTTTCTGGGTGAAATGTTGAAATAAAGCACTGTCACGGGTAGCCGCCCGCGTGGCATCTGAGGTAGGTTGTTGGATCGAACTTAATCGTTGAATAGAGGCATCTAAATCAAAATCTAGTGTAGGTGTAACACTAAACTGTGCTAGGGCATGTCGTATGGCGGCCTGTACAAATGCGTATACGATTTTTTCATCTTCAAATTTTATTTCCTGTTTGGTTGGATGCACATTGATATCTAATTGTTGTGGATCAAGATCAATGAACAACACATATAAAGGGAAATGCTCTGCCGGCAACAATGCTTGAAATGCATTCATCACTGCGTGATGCAGGTAAGAACTTTTGATGAATCGGTTGTTGACAAAAAAATACTGTTCTCCTCGCGTTTTACGTGCTGTTTCAGGTTTGCCAACAAAACCACGGATAGTCAAATAGTCCGTGTCCTCTTGAACGGCAACTAATTTGGAAGTGTACGTGCTGCCCAATAATTGAACAATACGTTGTTTCAAACTACCCGCCTCCAGATGATAAAGTTGTTGGTTATTGGCATGCAGTGTGAAAACAATTTCAGGAAAGGCTAATGCAATTCTTGTGAACTCTTCTACAATATGCCGCATTTCTGCAGCATTACTTTTCAAAAAATTTCTTCGGGCCGGAACATTGAAAAATAAATTTTTCATTGCCACGCTGGTGCCCGTTTTCATTGCAACAGGCTCTTCCCTTGTTATTACACTGTGTTCTATTTCCAACAGGTGTCCGGCTTGATCTTCGGCTCGTTTTGTTTTTAACTCTACCTGTGCTACAGCTGCTATGCTTGCCAAGGCCTCGCCCCTAAATCCCATGGTGCGGATATGAAAAAGATCCTCAATCGCATTGATTTTAGAGGTTGCATGACGTGCAAAACAAAGTCGGGCATCAGCAAGATCCATCCCTTTCCCATTGTCAATTACCTGCACCAAGGACTTTCCTGCGTCATTGATGATCAATTCAATAACAGTAGCCCCTGCATCAACTGCGTTTTCGAGCAGCTCTTTTACGGCGCTGGCAGGGCGTTGAATAACCTCGCCGGCAGCAATTTGATTAGCAATATGGTCAGGTAGTATTTGTATCAAGGTTCCCCAATTCTGAAGCCTTCAAAAATACGAGATTGCCTCTGATAAGCCGCATAAATGCTTGGC
>JBEDEC010000088.1:0-24994 GCA_041175905.1 Bacteroidota bacterium | reverse complement strand
TCACAAAAAGGCATGGGGGCAATGGACGGCCCTATCAATTTTGGCGAAAGGGATCGTTGGTGGGGACTTATTGTAGAGGGTTTTCAACCCCCACTTTATTGTATGAGTTACAGTAAGCCTTATTACCGAACGCTATTTGAACAATACGGATTTGAAGTTTTCTTTAACCAGGTTTGTTACGGTTTGGATCCGACCCGCGAACTCAATAAAAAAATTCTGGACCGGCATGAAGAATTAAAGAAAGATCCCGATTTCAAAGCCGTTCATGCCACCAAAAAAGACTTAGACAAGTTTGCCGTTGATTTTTCTATTGTTTATAACAAAGCGTGGGCTGGACATGGTGGATTAAAAGAAATCAGTAAAGAATTGGCCATTGCGATGTTTCGAAAAATGAAACCAGTAATGGACGAAAAAATAGTCTGGTTCACCTATTACAAAGAAGAACCCATTGCAATTTTTTTGAATATCCCCGATCTCAATCAATGGTTTAAATACTTGAATGGAAAATTTGATTTGTTCCACAAATTGAAATTTCTATGGGTTAAATGGACAAAGCCGAACCGTCGATTTACAGGAATCATATTTGGGATTGTTCCAGAACATCAAGGCAAAGGAGTAGATGCCTTTATGATCAATGAAGCCAAATTTGTGGTGCAAGCGCTGCACAAATACAATTACTATGAACTCCAATGGATAGGAGATTTTAACCCAAAAATGATCAACGTGGCAGAAGGACTAGGCGACACCTACCTGACACGCCGCCTTATCACCTGGCGTTATCAATTTGATCGCAGTCTTCCATTTGAGCGACACCCCATTTTATAAGCCTACCATTTTGAGTGTAGGGTTTCTTATCTTGCAACCATGGATCGGTTCGTTGTTTCTGCCCGTAAATATAGACCGCAGCATTTTGATACTGTTGTTGGACAAGAGCACATTACCACAACCTTAAAAAATGCCATTCGTAACGAGCAATTGGCTCATGCCTTTCTTTTTTGTGGACCCCGTGGTGTTGGAAAAACTACTTGTGCGCGTATTCTGGCAAAAACGATCAATTGTAGCAAGCCTACCAAAGAAGGTGAAGCATGTGACAAATGCGAAAGCTGCACCTCCTTCCGTGAAGGCGGATCCATCAATTACTTTGAATTAGATGCCGCTTCCAATAATTCTGTTGATGACATTCGTACATTGACAGAGCAGGTTCGATTTGCACCACAGGGCGGACGCTATAAAGTGTATGTGATAGACGAGGTTCACATGTTATCAACGGCAGCCTTCAATGCTTTTTTGAAAACATTGGAAGAACCTCCCTCCTATGCCATTTTTATTTTAGCAACTACTGAAAAACATAAAATCCTACCTACAATTTTAAGTCGTTGTCAAATTTTTGATTTTCGTCGGATCACTACTGCTGATACAGTTACTCATTTGGAGAGCATTTGTAAAAAAGAAAAAATCAATGCCGAGAAACCAGCACTTCAAATTATCGCACAAAAAAGTGAAGGTTGCATGCGTGATGCATTGAGTCTGCTCGATAAAATAGTAAGTTTTACAAATGGGGAATTAAAATATGCGCAGACGTTAGAGCACTTAAATATTCTGGATGAAGATTATTTTTTTCTTCTCCTAACCCAAATTCAAACCCAGGATTTATCTGGAGCATTATTACTGTTTGACGAGATCAATCAAAAAGGATTTGAAGGAGAGCTTTTTTTAGGAGGAATGGCTGAGTTCACAAGAAATCTCTTGGTTTGCCAAGACAAAAAAGCAGTGCAATTACTAGATGTGGTAGAAAGCTTTAAAGATCGTTATCAAAAAGCAGCAGCCGATTTGCCCACTGCAACACTCATTAGCATGCTCAATTTGCTAACAGAAGCAGAGATTCAATACAAAAGCGCACGTAACAAACGACTTTTTATTGAAATGATACTGATACGGCTTTGCTACCTGCAACAAGCATTGACACTGAGTACTGAGGGAGAAGCCCTCATCAAAAAAAAAATGACTGATGTCTCGGCTGGTTTAAGACATAGTCGAATCATCCCCTACGGACCACGGCCAATTCCATTAATGGCTCAACCAAAAGTTACTGAGCCAGCTCCTCTACCCCGATTAGCCATCGATGAAGCTGTTTTGGATAAAACACCTCCTGCACCTGCACAACCTGCTGCAAAGCTGAATGCCCTAAGTAAAATTAGAGCGCAGTTTAAACAGGATAATTTGCAAAATACCGAAGCGCGTGTTACTCCGTTGGAGTTTGAATCATTAACAAAAGCTTGGAAAAGCTATACACAAATTTTGCGCGAAGCCAAAAATCCTGCTGTACAGCCTTTTGATGCAGCCACGCTCCGCATAATCGATGAAAACTCTTTTGAAGTGCTTACATCCAGTAACATTGAACAGCGTTTTGTCGAGGCGGAAAGAAATCAGCTTTACGCTTACTTACAAGACCAATTGCATAATAAAGCACTCCAATTTTCAGTGATTGCGCAGGAAAAAAAGGAGCAAATTCCTACTGAAGGTATTCTCACCTCCAAAGAACGTTATCAAGAAATGGTCAAGCGCTATCCTTTAGTTCAACAATTAAAGGAAAGACTACGTCTGGACCTCGATTACTAATCGGGGTTTTTATCTTAATTTCGAGCCCAAATTCGTTAGGGAATGGCCGAAGTGATCCTGATGCCCAGATTAAGTGATACAATGACCGAAGGGGTTATTGCGTCCTGGCATAAAAAAGTTGGAGACCGTGTAAAGAAAGGAGATCTGCTCGCTGAAGTAGAAACCGATAAAGCCACGATGGAGCTGGAAAGCTACAAAGACGGCGTATTGCTTCATTTAGGTGGAGACAAGGGAGCAAAATTGCAGGTGAACGACTTACTGGCTATTATAGGTAACGAAGGAGAAGACATCAGTTCACTTCTTACTAAACCTGCAGCCTCTGCAACGCCTGCAGCTACTCCTACCCCTTCAGCTACCCCCTCACCCGCTTCAACACCTACTACTCCACCCACTCCAACAACTGCATCCACAATGGATCTTTCTAAAATGGACGAAGTAGTATTAATGCCACGCTTAAGTGATACAATGGAAGAGGGCGTCATTGCCGGCTGGCATAAGCAAGTTGGCGATGCTGTAAAAAAAGGAGAAGTTTTAGCAGATATAGAAACAGACAAAGCAACGATGGAGTTGGAGAGTTATAAAAATGGCACACTCCTTTACATCGGTGCACAAAAGGGCGAAAAAATTAAGGTGAATAGTCTGCTTTGCATCATTGGTGAAAAAGGAAAAGTGGATGTGGACGCAATTGTTGCAGCATCAAAAAATAGTTCCCCCGTAACAACAGCAGCTGCTTCTTCCCCTGCACCAACTACAACAGCTCAGCCGGCTGCAGCTAGCACCACTAACCCCACACCAATAAGTGGAATGGATGCAAACGGAAGAGTTAAAGCTTCACCACTTGCGAAGAAAATTGCAAAGGATAAAGGAGTTGATTTAAACCTGCTTCGTGGAAGTGGTGATGGAGGTCGTATTGTAAAAGCAGATCTAGATAATTACAGTCCCTCTGCTAATGCTGCCGCCGCTCCTGCTTTACATATCCCCACATACACAGGACAAACCACCGAAGGCTTTACCGACATACCAAACTCTCAAATGAGAGGAGTGATTGCTAAACGATTAGCTGAAAGCAAGTTTAGTGCACCTCACTTTTATTTGAAGATGGAGATTAATATGGATAATGCGATCTCCGCCCGTACACAACTCAATGAGGCAAGCCCTGTTAAAGTAAGCTTCAATGATTTTGTAATAAAAGCAGTGGCATTAGCCCTTCGTCAACACCCTGCAGTGAATGCATCGTGGTTAGGAGACAAGATTCGTCGTTATCAACACGTACACATTGGAATGGCTGTTGCGATAGAAGATGGATTGATTGTTCCTGTGGTACGATTTGCAGACAACAAAACCTTACCACAAATTGCTGCCGAAGCAAAAGAATTAGCTTCCAAAGCCAAGAATAAAAAATTACAACCAAACGAATTCACGGGTAATACATTTACCATTTCTAATTTGGGTATGATGGACATCGATGAATTCACCGCCATCATCAATCCACCTGACAGCTGCATACTAGCCGTTGGAAGAATCAGTGAAAAAATCGTACGCAAAGGCGAAGGCTTTGCTGCAACACAAGTAATGAAAGTTACACTCAGTTGCGATCACCGAAGTGTAGATGGTGCAACAGGAGCTGCTTTCTTACAAACCGTAAAGAAATACCTAGAAAATCCCATTCAGTTGTTTCTCTAATTGGAGTAACGTAGCAAGGTTAGCTTTCCATCCATCGTTGCCACAACTACCTGCTTTTTCCCAATAGGTCTTACCGTATTGACCATGGAATTATCAATCTTGTATGCCCATGCCGTTTTTTGCTTGACCGGATCCACTGCATAAACCACTCCGTTACGCGTTCCAAAAAGAATGTAGCCGTCTTGCTCTAAAATCATGGAAGGAACATGTTCATAGCCAAAGCCTACATGCAATTTCCAAGCAGCAGTTTGAGGCTGTCTATTTGCTCGATAAGCAACAATCGTGTCCTGCATAGACTTTCCGTAAATCCATTGTTGGTCTTTTGATAATCCAATTGATTCACGAACGCCTCCATCTTTTACTCGCCACACCGTTTGTCCATTGGTTACATCAATGGCTGTAGTATACCGATCAGGTGCCATAATGTATACAATACCATCTACTGCCACAGGAATACAAGAGGCTGGAGAATAATTTCGAACAGATGTGCCATTATTCCATTTCCAAACCAGCTTTCCATTGGAAGTTTGAATTGCATATAAATTTCTATCCCAAGCACCCACAATCAATTTACCCTGGTAAAGTAATGGTGTGCTCACAACAGGACCATCTAATCCTTCAAAAGCCCAAAGCAGAGATCCACTATTTAAACTAATTGCAACGATGCGGTGATCACTCGTTCCAATAAAAACAGTATCACCAGATAAAACAGGAGAACCCAATACGGAACTATTGGCTTTCCATGTCCATAAGGTAGTTCCCTTTTTGAGATCCAAACAATAGACCCCGCCATCGGCAGAGCCTACCACTACTTTACTTTTATGAATGGCTGGTGAAGAATAAATAGGACCACCAGTGGAAAAACTCCATCGACGTGTGCCGGATTTTTTTTCATAACAATTGATCGTTCCTTCCTGATTGCCTACTACAATTGAATTGCCTGCTACAGCAGGTGTAGAGATAATATTTGCCACGTCACTCACTTGCCAATTAGCTTTTACTTGCGGATACTGTTTGTTGATTTGATAGGAAGGACGCGAAAAAGACTGCGTTTGTTTGGCAATCAATCCTCTTTGAATAGATACTGCATGCCAAACTGCAAGGGTCCTTCGCTCTGGTCTTCGTTCAGAAAATAAAATACTATCCGCACGCACTTCAACAATATTATAGCCGCCTACTTCCGCTTTTGCGCGAAGATTTGATCTGCCCATCACGCCTGGAATACCTTCAAAATCCATTTTCCGATTGGCATGTCCATGCCCACAAATAGCCAACCAAGTATTTTTTTGACGAATTCGATCCGTAATCTCATACCAATTATCTAATGAGTTATCTAAAGGATAATGATTGACCATGACTATGGGCGTTGTATCGGCCAGGGAAGCAAGTTGTTTATCCAGCCAATTGACTGCATCCCTTGGCACATGTCCGTCACTCATTCTCACATAGGGTCCGGAAGCACATCCGATAAATTGAACACCTTGAAAATTAAAGCTGAATCGATCAGCGCCAAATGTTTGTATAAAACCCAGTCCTCCACTTTCACTCCAACCAGTATCGTGATTGCCCGGAATGATATACCAAGGAATACGAAGACTATCGAGCAATTTTTTTGCAAGCGCTAATTCCTGGTTTGTACCTAACTCGGTAATATCCCCAGTCAACAAAACAAATGAAAGATCAGCTTGCGCATTGATATCTCGAATAGTTCTACGAAGATCCTCTTCTGCAACACCATCAGGTGATCCAATATGTGTATCCGTCACAAAAGCAAAACGAAAGGGTGTACGTTGTGATTGTGCGCTTAGATAAAGTAACAACAAAAGGCAGCAGGCAAAATTTTTCATACTGAAAAGTACTGAAATCAACGGGTAACTCCAGCGCTACTAATATTGCAGTACTTTTGAATATGCAGTCAGCAAAACCCACTCTAGTCATTGGTGCTTCTGAAAACCCAGAGCGTTATAGTTATAGGGCCATTCAAGATTTACAGAAATACCAACATCCCGTATGGGCCATTGGAGCCCGACAGGGAAAAGTGGGAGCAACTCCCATAGATACAACACAAATCGACTGCCCCTCCATAGATACCATTACGTTGTATTTATCCCCTGAAAGACAAAAGCCTTACTACGATTATATCCTTGCGCTGCAACCCAAGAGACTCATTTTTAATCCTGGCACCGAAAATGAGGAATTAGCTGACTTAGCAAAACAGGCGGGTATCCAACCCCTTGAGGCCTGTACATTGGTCTTGCTACATACAGGCCAGTATTAAAGTCGATTCACAATTTGATAACACAACTGTGAATATCTTCTGCGATTAAGTTGAAGAACTAAATCAATTCCTGCGGTAAATTAGGTAAACCTATTTACGTATGCAATGGAGAAAATTTAATGGCGATGCGGTAGAGCTCCCCATTTTTGAAGCCGTAGAAATTGCAATTCAACGAGAAACGAAGAAAGGAATCCGTTTAAAAGTTTGTATTGGAACAGACTCACAGGTAAAAGGAAAAGAAACTGAGTTTGCAACTGTCATTGTATTTCTGCGCGAAGGGCAAGGCGGTTTTATGTTTATCAGCAATGAAAAAACCAGACAGACCTTCACTATTAAAGAACGAATGCTGACAGAAGTTTCAAAAAGTATTGAGATTGCATATCAACTCTGCCCATTATTTAATAAGTACGATGTGGATATGGAGGTTCACGCAGATATCAATACAAATCCACAATTTAAAAGCAACGATGCGCTTCGTGAAGCCATGGGCTATATCTTAGGAATGGGATTTGCCTTTAAAGCAAAACCAGAAGCCTTTGCAAGTACCAGTTGTGCCAACAAAATGGTCAACTAGTTTTAGCTTTTTATCAAGGTGCGAATATGATTTAGAATTTCTAATCGACCCACTTTAGTAACTGCGGAAGTCAAAAAAACAGGAGGCAGTGCTTCCCAGTTCTCCAATAACCGGTTCATAAATTGTTCAACATTTCGTTTTGTAGCACCAGGTTTATTCTTATCAATTTTAGTAAAGATTATACTAAAAGGAATTTGCCACTCCCCTAATTGATTGATAAAATCAATGTCAATAGGTTGAGGCTCGTGTCGGCTATCAATCAGCACAAATAAACTGACCAGATTTTCTCTTTTACGGATGTAAGATTCAATCATATTCCCCCAATTACGACGAGCCTTTTGTGATACAGTAGCGGCGTAACCATATCCAGGTAAATCTACCAGGTACCATTTTGTTTTATTGGTATCAATAATATCAAAATGATTGATGAGGCGTGTTTTTCCAGGCGTTGCAGACGTTCGTGCAAGTTTGGTTGAGCCTGTGATTAAATTGATCAAAGAAGATTTACCAACATTGCTTCGACCAATGAAAGCGAACTCCGGCCGATCTGCTTTAGGGCATTGCTTATGCGTTTCGCTACTCACCACATACTGGGCCTGCAAAGTGGGTTCCTTTTTCATTGTTAGCACGAAGTAAATACATTCAGGCGAAACCTCAAGACAACTCACAATCTGAGCCCGGGAGCGTACCTTTGCAATATGTCGCTTCCGCACGATTCCATTACTCCGCTTTCTGATTCAAACAAGGCCAAAAAAATACAGGTAGCCGAAATGTTTGACCGTATTGCAGGTCGGTACGACTTCATGAATCGCTTTTTATCGGCCCGCATTGATAAAGCATGGCGAAAGAAAGCCCTCTTAAAGCTCAAAAAAAATAAGCCTAAGCAAATTTTAGATGTCGCTACGGGAACTGCTGACTTAGCACTTATGGCCAATACCCTTTTAGAGCCTGAACACATTAAAGGAATCGATATTTCTAATGGAATGTTACAGCTTGGCAGAGAAAAAATTAAAGCCCTTCAATTAACAAACAAGATTAGTCTTGAGACAGGTGATGCCGAAACAATAAACAGTCCATCCGATTCGTTTGATGCAGTAATGGTAGCTTTTGGAGTACGGAACTTTGAAAATCTGCATGCCGGACTCACTGAAATGCTTCGGGTTTTAAAATCAGGCGGTCAATTGATGGTACTAGAATTTTCAACGCCACATAATTGGTTTATAAAATTCACTTACAACCTGTACATGCAGCAAATAGCTCCCTTTTTTGCTCGCCTATTCAATACCGATCACCAGGCTTATACTTATCTAAATAAATCGACTAATGCATTTCCTGACCGAACTACGTTTTGCAATTTGCTTATGGAAGCGGGTTATACAGATGTGCGTTACGAATCGTTGACTTTTGGAATATGTTGTATTTACACTGCACAAAAAAAATAGCATTAACGCTGCTGATCACAGTGGGAGTCCTGACTAGTGCGTTTGCACAATTCAGTCAAAGCCAGTTGGAGATCAATCTTCCTGACCATGATAGTAAACCCTACTACTTTGGGATCACAATTGCTGGAAATAGTACACGCTTTCACACCAGTTTTCATCCTCGATTTTTACAAGATGACAGTGTCTTAGTAGCAGAGCCTACTAATACGGGAGGTGCCTCATTAGGACTTTCAGGAACACTTCGCCTATCCAATCGTTTTCAAGTTAGATTTAATCCTCAATTGTTTTTCGCAGATAGAAGTATTCGTTATAAACTTAGCTATCCCGATCCGTCCTCTTTCAATGAAACTGAAGTAATCAAAAAAGTAGAATCCGTTATCATGTCCTTTCCCGTACATGTTAAATTTCAGAGCGACAGAATTGGCAATTTTAGAATTTATACACTTGCAGGAATCAAAGGGGATATTGATATGGCCAGTAACGCCAGAGCCAAACGGGCCGAAGAGCTTATAAAAATCGAAAAAAACGACTGGGGGCCAGAGATTGGCGTGGGATTTAATTTTTATTTCCCCACTTTCATTTTTTCTCCGGAAATAAAAATCAGTAACGGAAGTCGAAACATTCATGCCCGAGACGAGAACTTACGCTTTTCAAGTGTAATTGATCGCATCCAAAGTAGAATGATCATTTTTGCTATTCACCTTGAAGGTTAAATTCACAAATCAGCCCTGCTGACTTGTCGTTGAAAAATCAAATCCAATCGTGATGCCCTCTTATATTATCCGCAATATTCAAATTGTCAATGAAAATTCAATTTCAACTGCAGATGTGTTGATAAAAAATAATCGCATTGAAAAAATAGCACCAACAATTAATACTCCAGAGAGAGCTATTGAAATTGATGGAACCCATCAGCATTTATTACCGGGCTGCATTGATGACCAGGTCCATTTTAGAGAGCCAGGATTAACCCATAAAGCAAGTATCGCAACCGAAGCAAAAGCGGCCGTAGCGGGAGGAGTCACCAGCTTTATGGAAATGCCCAATACCATTCCAAATGCACTTACTCAAGAATTATTAGAAGACAAATACAAGATTGCTTCGAAAATTTCATTGGCAAATTATTCATTTTTTATGGGCTGTTCCAATGAAAATACAGAGGAAGTGTTACGCACTAACAAAAAAAAGAATGAAATCTGCGGAGTCAAAATTTTTATGGGCAGCAGCACGGGAAACATGCTGGTAGATAGCCCCAATGCATTAGATCGACTCTTTAAAGACACAGAACTTCTGATTGCAACGCACTGCGAAGACGAAACAATCATAAAAAGAAATACTGAGCTGTTAAAAGAAAAGCATTTACCACTTACCCCAGCAGACCATCCCCTAATTCGTGATGAAGAAGCTTGTTATGCCTCTTCGCTTTACGCTGTGCAATTAGCAACCAAGTACAATACACGATTACATATTTTACATCTGACGACCGCAAAGGAACTTGCCCTTTTTGGAAATATGCTTCCATTAAAAGAAAAAAGAATCACAGCAGAAGTTTGTGTACATCATTTGCATTTTACAGCCGATGACTATGCTCGGCTGGGCAACTTGATAAAATGTAACCCTGCTATTAAAGCGGGACACAACCGCGAGGCACTTTGGGAAGCTTTATTAGATGACCGTCTAGATGTGATTGCTACAGATCATGCTCCGCATACCTGGGAAGAAAAAAATGAACCCTACGAAAAGGCCCACGCAGGATTGCCACTGGTGCAGCACCCTTTGCTTCTCATGCTTCACTACTATCGTGAGGGAAGAATTTCGTTAGAGACCATTGTTCGAAAAATGAGTCATGCAGTAGCCGATTGTTTTCAGATAAAAGAGCGAGGCTACATTCGAGAAGGCTATTTTGCTGATTTGGTTTTAGTTGACTTAAATGCAAAGACTAAAGTGGAGCGCTCTAACTTATACTATAAATGTGGTTGGAGCCCATTGGAAGGAATGACTCTTCCTGCTCAAATCAAAAAAACATTTGTGAACGGAGAGCTGATTTATGCGAACGGTGAATTTTTAAGTCAACAAAACGGAATGCGATTACAATTTGATCGTTAAGTTGTACTATTGCGCCTCGTTGATGAAAATATCAGCCTACGAAATTAAAAACAGTACTTTTCTATCTTGACCTTATTTCTTCCGTACTTTATATTAATGCATGTTTGTTACTGTTTTTGGTAGTGCATTGGTAGGGATTGAGGCACACTGTATACATATTGAAGTAAACTGGTTACTAACAGGTAAGTCTTCGACTATGGTGGGACTACCAGATAGTGCTGTTCGTGAAAGCCTGGAAAGAATTGAAAGTACTTTTAAAACAAATGGTTTCCGGTTTCCTAGAACTAAATTAGTAATCAATCTAGCCCCAGCTGATATTAGAAAAAGCGGGACAGCATTTGATCTTCCCATCGCTATTGGAATTTTAGCGGCTTCGGGACAACTTCACCAAACGGACCTACTAAAAAAATATGTACTAATGGGAGAGCTAGCTTTAGACGGCTCTATTCGGTCCATAAAAGGAGCACTTCCCATTGTGTTGCAAGCAAAAGAAGATGGATTTGATGGAATCATACTTCCTAAAGAAAACCTTAGTGAACTTTTAATAGACAAGCCATTTATAATTTGGGGGGCCTCGCACATACAGGATGTAGTAAATTTTTTTTCAAACAATAAACAGCGTCTTCATGCATTTAAAACGAATGAGGTGCCTTTTGAATCGGATGCTGAACAGGAAAATCCATTAGCCGAAATTTATGGACAAGCCTTTGCAAAGCGGGCTCTTGAAATTGCAGCAGCAGGTGGTCATCATTTGCTATTAATAGGCCCCCCAGGTGCAGGTAAAACAATGTTGGCAAAAAAACTTCCTACGCTATTACCTCCCCTATCTTCACAGGAAGCTATAGATACCTTTAAAATCTTTTCTGCAATTGGATTACCCGTAGGTTATGATGCACACAGTTTAAAAAGGCCTTTTAGAAACCCACACCATTCACTTTCAGATGCAGGCTTGATTGGAGGTGGCCGGTCACTTCTCCCCGGAGAAATTACATTGGCACATCACGGGGTCCTTTTTCTAGATGAATTACCAGAATTCAGACGTAACGTATTAGAAGCCCTTCGGCAACCGCTGGAAGAATACAGAATTGCTCTGTCTAGAGGAGGACAAACCCGTGTATATCCAGCCAACTTTCAGTTGATTGCCGCAATGAATCCCTGTCCCTGCGGTTATTTTACCCACCCCACTAAAAACTGTACTTGTCCACCAGGAACAATTTATCGTTATAGAAATAAAATTTCTGGCCCTTTGCTAGACAGAATCGATCTGCATGTAGAAGTGAAACCCCTCGACAAATCTGACGTATTAATCAATGCTAAACCCCCAAAAGGAAATATCATCGCAACGATTGATGCCATCAAAACAGCGAGGACCCTACAACAGGAAAGATGGAAAAAATTCGAAAGGATCAATTGTAATGGACAGGCCACTCCTAAGGCCGTTCAGGAAAAATGTTTAATAGATGAAAATGGTAAAAAGCTAGTAGACCTGGCATTAACCAAGTTAAACCTATCCATCAGAGCCTATGACAAAATTCTAAAAATTGCACAAACTATTGCTGATCTTGATCAGGCCGAAAGAATCCAGTCCACGCATTTAGCAGAGGCAATTAGCTACAGAAATTTAGACAGGCAACAATTATAATTACTGTTTCAATGCGCATTTTAAACGACCTTTGCCGCAGTTTAATCCGTGTGCATGAAAATACTTTTTCGCTATTTAAAACCTCACCGATGGCTCGTAAGCCTCGTATTGATATTATCGGCAACCAACATTGGCTTTTCGTTGGTGGATCCGATCATTTTTGGAAAATTAGTAAACCTGGCGAACGATTTTTCGCAACATCCAGCGCAATACACGTATAAAAAATTCTTTTTCTCCTTCCAACCCCTTCCCCACTATGGTGTATTAGCCTTACTCACTGCCTCCATATCTGTTGCAATGGTGAGCCGAATTGCCAAGGCCTTTCAAGATTATACACTCAATTTAATTACTCAAAAGTTTGGAGCAGCCGTATTTACAGAGGGATTAAAACATGCCATGAAACTTCCCTTTAGAGAATTTGAAGACGCACGAAGTGGAGAAACATTAAGTATTCTTCAAAAAGTGAGAGTGGATACAGAGCGACTGGTTTCTTCATTTATCAATGTCCTATTCCCCGTTATCATAGGTATCATTTTTGTTGCAGTATATGCAACTGCTATTGATTGGAGACTTCCAATTTTTTACTTTGGTGGAATTTTTCTCCTTGTTTACTTCTCCAACTTATTTAGCAAAAAGGTGAAAGTAATCCAGAAAAAAATTGTTTCGCAAACAACTGCACTAGCTGGATCAACCACCGAATCGCTTCGCAATATCGAATTAGTAAAAAGTTTGGGACTCACCGAACAAGAAGTCGCCCGTTTGAATCGGAACACATTTAAAATTCTGGGGCTGGAATTAACCAAAGTAAAAAAAATCAGAAGTATCAGCTTTTTACAAGGCACATTTGTCAATACGCTTCGTCAGATTATTTTGTTTATGCTATTGGTACTAATCTTTCGTCATGAAATGAATGCCGGGGAGTTAGTAACCATGCAAATATTCTCCTTCTTTGTATTTGGCCCCCTACAAGAAATAGGAAATATCATCCTAACCTATCGGGAGGCGCAAACTTCCTTAGAGAATTTCAATCAACTAATGGAAAAGGAACCTGAAAGAGTACCCGCTACTCCAACACCGCTAGGAAGCATTGAAAAATTAGAATTTGAAAATGTAGGTTTTCAACACCCAACAGCAAGACAAAAAGCATTAAATGGAATCAGCTTTGAAGTAAAAACAGGAGAAACGATTGCGTTTGTAGGACCCTCGGGTTCCGGCAAAACCACTATGATGAAATTATTAGTAGGGCTGTATAGACCAGAGAGTGGAAGAATTCTCTATAATGGAATTGACGAAGACAGTATCAACTTTGAAGACCTTCGCAATCAAATTGGATTTGTTACACAGGATACACAACTTTTTTCTGGCACGATTAGAGAGAATCTCTTCTTTGTGAATCCTACTGCAACCGAACAAGAATTGCTAGATGTTCTACAAAAGGCAGCCTGTCAAAATTTATTAAACAGGGCAGATAATGGCCTTGACACGATGATTGGGGAGGGTGGACTTAAACTATCCGGAGGAGAAAAACAACGTCTTTCCATTGCACGTGCCTTGTTACGTAAACCAAAACTATTATTATTTGACGAAGCAACTTCTGCATTAGACTCGCTAACGGAGGAAGAGATTTCATTCACAATTCGGGAAGTTTCCAAATCAGGAAAACAAATCACCATTCTAATCGCTCATCGTCTCTCTACCATTTTACATGCAGATCGCATCTATGTTTTAGAGAAGGGAGAAGTCGTTGAGACGGGAAAACACGAACAACTACTTCAAGAAAAAGGTTTATACTATGCCATGTGGCGCCAGCAGATTGGAGAAAGGAAAGAGATTGCTGAATAAATTAACGAACCTGTTCCCACCTAAAAGGGACGACTACGCGAATTGAAAAATTACGACCACGGTTGAACACTCCCATTCTTCCCGTTTGAAGATTTTCAGCAGTGTACTTCAATCGACTAGTATGCGATTGCCACGCTACATCTCCAAGGTTTGTAGCAGCCAGATGAATGGTTGCTACTGTTTTTTTATTTCGATTAATCATCGAAAAACCTGCACCGGCATCAATCAATAAATAAGAGGGAGTTCTCGTTTCTGTATTGAACCCCGTGAAAAATCGATCCTGTGAAAAAGTTTGTTGCGCTGCCAGTTTAACATATACTTGGCGAAAAGAACCCCATCCTTTTTGAAAATCTCCTCTTATCTCTCCATTCCATCGTGGTGCGGGCATTAAAGGCAGTTGATTACTTCCTGCAATATCCGGGTCAATATCACTATTAAATTTTCCTCTTACCAATGAAAAGCTGTTCTCAATATGTAACCAATCTAATGGATGTGGATGAATATCCATGTTAAGTTCCAGTCCGTGTAATTGTGCTGTATTTTGCTGAAAGGCAAAGGCAGTTAGTTCTTCACCATCTAGCATAAGGGTAGAATCTCCCCCTCCTACTGAATATAATTTTCGATAAAAAATAAAATCATTGATCTGATTATAAAAAGTGTTCAACTCAATTCCAAAATGTTCAAACTGTAACTCTAAACCCAAATCCCCTTGTAAACTAGTCTCAGAACGCAGATCCAACCTGCCATACTCATATCGGTTAGTTCCCTCATGGGCTCCATTGCTGGCTAATTCGGATAAGGATGGCGCTCTGAATCCCCTTGCTACGTTTGCCTTTATTACAACCGTAGAAGTAGGCTCATAGCTAACTCCCATACTTCCTGACCAATTAGAGAAGTTTTTCTTGAAGGAAGAGAATTTTAGTTGACCATTTTCTTCATACGCGCTCCCCTCTATGGCACGCGAATCGAAACGAAGTCCACCGCTCCAAGATACTTTATTCTGCAAACGCTGTGTAAATAGAAAGAAACCAGCATCAAAAAGAGAATAATCTGGGATCAAGCGTTCCTCTCCCCTATTAATGTTTTGTTGTTGCATTCCATTTACCCCCACTGTGGTATGCCACTCATTTTTTTCAGGCAATTGCCAATGCAACGTATAATTAAACGTGCTCAAATCAAAATACAACTCCTCCGCTTTTGGCTCCTCAGGTTCTCCAAACTCTTTACGAAGGTTCTGTTGCCAACCTAATCCAACTTTCAATCGACTTTTCCCAATTGCAACAGAATTATCAGAAACTAACTTAAAATGTTGTACCTGTTGATTAGGTACTAAAATAGCTCTACCCTTTAAATCAGATTCGCTAGCAACACGCTCCAGGGATGTTCCGCCGTATAAAATAAAATTTCCCGTTGCATCATCCCTTTCACCCTCAACCACACCTAGATGCTGGTTAAAACTAGAAACTAATAAGTGTGCATATCCCCACTTTTTATTGATTCCTATATGACCGCCTGCATTCATTTCATTGAAACGAGAATTCAAAACCTTACGATCATATTTGTTGGAGTAATCAGCAGCACTTTTCAAACTACCGTAGCTACTCCAATTAAAGCCTTTGTTATTACCCCCAATTTGTACGTGAGTGTTATATAGATTTCCATTCGTTTGATAATTACTCACAATTCTACCTTTCATGGTACCTTCTTCTACTGGTGGAGCAGATTGAAAATGAATCACACCTGCTAGGGCGTCGCTGCCATATAATAAGGAAGAAGGTCCTTTTAAAATCTCCACTCGATTTACACTGAGTTCGTCAATTTCTAAACCATGTTCATCTCCCCATTGTTGCCCTTCCTGACGAATACCATCATTCACCACCACTACTCGATTACTTCCTAGCCCGCGAATAATCGGTTTGGAAATTGCAGGCCCAGTGGTAAGCTGTGCAACACCAGGGACTTTACTTAACGCATCAACGATATTGGAAGAAGTTGATTGCTGTAAATCTGATTGCTTAAAAATTGTGATAGGGGTTGGCGTTTTCCGAATACTAGTGGGAGAGGAAATTCCTGTGACGACAACTCCCTGATTTTCTACAAAGATGGGCGACAACCTAATATCTCTTTGCAAGGTGTTATTAAGCTCTATATGCAATACAATGGTAGCAAAACCTGTATGTGAAATTTCCAACACGTGATGCCCTGCGTAAATTTCAGAAAAAATATAGTCTCCATTTTCGTCTGACAGAACGCTTCGTTTTAGATCAGATAAGTATAACACTGCCCCTTGCAATTTTTCTCCAGTAGCGGCATTACTAATACGCCCAGCTAATGAATAGCCTTTTCCAGCTTGTGCAGTAGCCAAAAAGACCAGCCCAAAAACAAAAAACACACCTAGTGCAAGTACTCGTAGCGCTGAAAACATAGTATAACTATTTGAAACTTTGTTGCAAATATAAAATGCAACATTGTTACAAAAAAAATTATTTTATATTAGTAGTATGGGCTCCAAAACGAGATTAAACCTCAGCACGTATTTCGTACTAGCAGTAATGCTAATTATGGGAATACCCTTCGCTTGCAATAAAGAAAAAGGACCCGATCCTTGTGCCAATACCTCGTATGATATTCAAACTGTAAAAACAGCTGCAGTAGGTGGAGTCAACAATGGATCTATTACAGTGCTTTATCCACGTGGAGATACGTTGAAATACGCTATCAATAATGGTACTGCGCAGGAAAGTCCCATCTTTTCAGGACTAGCAGCGGGTAATTACATAGTTAAAGTTATCAATCAAAAAGGGTGTAGCGATACCGTGCAACTCCGGATTCTAGCATACGGTGCGAAATATGCAGCAGTTAAACAATTAGTGACCGGTTATTGCGGACCCTGCCATTTAAATGGTGGTGCTAGTGGAGGAAAAAATTTAGATACAGATTCTAGTATAGTGGCGTCTTGGGATCGTATTCGTCTACGCTGTGTAAATGGATTACCCACATTCATGCCTCAAAATGGGCAACTCACCACAATAGACAAACAAAAAATTACTGATTGGGTCAATGCCGGACACCGGTTAACAGACTAAACCGATTAACGTACTTTCATCATTGCCCTAACCTGCTGGGTAATTCCATTTTGCAAGCGAGCATAATATAGACCTGTTGGAAGAAGGTCGCTATCAAAATCCAATCGATAGGTGCCAGCCGCATACTCTCTATCCGTCAAAATCTTTACCAATCTACCCAATGTATCAAAAATCTGTATGAGCGTATGCCCACCCGTTGTAGTAAACTGAATAGTGGTTTTAGAAGTAAAGGGGTTAGGGAAATTGGTAATCTGTAAATCTGTAACTGGAACCGGTGGAGGGGTAACTCCACTGCACGCCCCTTGCTTCAACAGAGGAAGTGTCTGTAATTGTGTATTTACACTTTGCGGAAACAATGATTGTACCACCGATTTATCCAAACAAAACCACTTTTCAAGAATAGTAGCATAAATACTTCTGAAATCGTATTGCATGGGTACATTGTCATTCACCAATGGGTTGGCAGGAATGGTAGGATTTACACCCAACATGCCGGCTTCAACTTGATTCCCAAAAAGGAAAAGTGGAGCAGCTGCACCGTGATCGGTACCCGTACTAGAATTTGATTTGATGCGTCTTCCAAATTCACTGAAAGTCATACCTAACACTCTATCCTCAACACCCAAAAATTTAATATCATCCTGAAAAGCTTTAATTGCTGCAGATACTCGCCCTAACAGCGTTGCATGTGTTCCCGTAACTCTATCTGTATTTACCTGGACAGAGTGAGTATCAAAACCTCCAAAGCTTACCATATACACACGCGTTTTCAATCCTCCCTTGATCAACCGAGCCACAATTTTTAATTGATCGGCCAATGAATTTCCTGTTGGGTAGGGCGACTGAACCGTAACTGAATTGGCAGCAGCTCTAATTACAGTTGCATAACCCTGCGTTTGACGGTTGACATTTCTCACATAGGTAAGTTCCTTGCCTGCTCGGGTATTTGGAGCATAATCATTAGTTCCAGCAATCAGATTATAAAAACTAGTTGGGTTTGTAATGCTCATACCCATGTTACGAGTAGGCCCTTGTAAAGTCAATGATGTAAGACCACCTATTTGTATAGCAAGTGGATCTGGCATTTCAGCATTAGGATATCCAGTTGGGAAATTAGGATACTCATAATCTAGATAGCGACCTGCCCATCCACTATACACCTCCTGATTACTGTTGGAAGCACTCATCCAAATATCTGTTGCGCGGAAATGCGAAAAGTTAGGCTGGGGATAGCCTACAGCCTGTACAACCTTTGCCTTTCCATCAGCAAATAAACTTTGTAACCCTGTCATAGCAGGATGTAGTCCTGTGCCCGTAACTCCTGTAATTGGCAATATCGATGACTCTGGGATAGCTATATTAGTACGAGCATTATAATAGCGTGAATAATCTGCAACTGGAATCACCATGTTCAATCCATCATTCCCACCAGACAATTGCACAATAACCAATACGTGATCTGTTAATGTATTTCCACGAAGCAAGGCTTGCACCAAAGGAGAATCAGTGGTGAAAGCCTTCACAGAATAACCATTGATCAACTCTGGAAGGAGTGCAGCAGCCGGAATAGCCCCCGAAAGAAATTCACTTCTTTTCATGATCAGATCAACTGGTATTCAGAAAGGTTAAATAAATATTGGAACAAAGACTTCAATCGATTATTTACAATATTAAAATTGGCTGTGGTAGGATTACTTTCATAGGCCATCCACGCATTTGTCCAGTAATAATCCCACTGCTGACCTGTCAAAAGTATTTGCATTTTAATCTGGTCCTTTGATACATCGCTCAATTGGTTTTGATAGAATAATGATAATGCCTCCGTTAATAGATCGTTCGGATTACCCGGATTGCGTAATGAACGAGCCCACTCTAGACAGTTAAACTGTACGCGGAATCCATTTACAGCGTATCCTGAACTAACCATGATATCAGTAAACTGATTTCTTTTTGGCAAACTATCCGAAGTAATCCATAATTCATGATAAGAGGGCTCTTGATAATAAGCAGGATAACCAGCTACATTGGGTGGGTCATGTAAATTCATTCCCATATTGGTCATCCAAGAATAGAATGTATTCCAAAGTCCATAATTTGTACTCCAATTTGAGGCAGGGGGGAATACAACATTCATTTCACGAAGCGATCCGATTACATGATCAGCAGGAGATTTTATATAACACCCTCTATTGATCTTATCATAAAAATGTTCGCTTTTGAGTAAAGCACTGAGCATCGGCTTTATTTCATAACCACCTCTTCGAAAAATATCTGCTAAGGGCGTAATTACATTACGTTCTGCATCAGCATCGATTTGATAGTAAACAAACCAGCGGTACACTCTACGTGCAATAAACTTTGCCACTTCTTGCTGCGCAAAAATCATTGTGAGAAGATCCTCCAGTTCCAACGCTCCAGCCGTTGTACCTGTCCGCCCTGTGATTACTGTATTGTTAAAGAAGGATGAGAAGGTTTTATTAGCTGTGCTGTGACGTGTCGGAGTAAAAACGGGCTGGTATGTAGTGCCATTGATAGTCCAACCTGTTAAAACTTTTGCAGCTTCTTTTACATCTGTTTCAGTGTAACGGGAGTCAGGTCCCTTACCCAATGTAAAAAGCTCCATCAATTCACGTGCATAATTTTCGTCAGGTGCAGTAGCATTATTAAGATATCCATTTAGGTATCTAAGCATGGCAACATCTAGAGTAATATCTCGTATTAAATTTTTAAAATTCCCTAAGCTATGCTGCCGAATCAATTGGTGCTGGGAGTAAATCCAATTCCCATTACCAACATCTGTCGCTTCATTTCCAAAATGATCAGTCCAAAAAAGAATCATTTTTTCACGAATGCTTCGATCTTGATTTATTAGATTACCCGTTAACCATTTTTTGTAAGAGGCTCTTCGTAGGGCTTGAATAGTTCCATCGTTATTTATGTTATTTACCCAAGTTGTTCCCTGCAATACCGCTGTATCCACGTTAACACCTACTGTTGTGGGATTTGCATATTCTTTGATTGGGGGTGCAGGAGCAGGAGCTGTAGGATTTAATAATGCATCTACAACTTGATCTACAGTTCGTCCACGAAAGAAAGATAGGTCGCTGCGCTTAGCTCCAAACATAGTGCGTCGAAGAAGATGCAACAATTCTTCATCACCCCATGCGCCCGTATAGGGATTCAAACCAGATTGTGTTCGTGTAAAAACCTGCTGGTTTGATTGTTTTTCTGCAACAGGGACTATTTCGCGTATAAAACCTCTACGGTCCATTAAATTAAGGTAGAAAAAAACTCAACGCGGAGCAGATTTTCCCTTGATTTTTTATTAAAATAAGATAGCACTCACAAGCGCTCAATAATTCCTGCAATGCCCTGTCCTCCCCCTACACAGGCCGTAATCATGCCATATTTTTTGCTAAGTCGTTGTAAATCATTAAGATTTTGAATGGTCAATTTACATCCAGTACACCCAAGCGGATGTCCCAGCGCAATCGCACCTCCATTAATATTAACCTTTTGGAAATCTAATCCGGCCTCTTTGATCACCGCAACAGCCTGTGAAGCAAAGGCTTCATTTAATTCAATGAGGTCAATATCGGCTAATTTCAAACCCGCCAGTTTTAGTGCTTTTGGGATGGCCGAAACGGGTCCAATTCCCATGATTCGCGGATGAACCCCTGCAACAGCAGCGCTCACCAGTTTTCCGATAGGCTTTAAATTCAATTGCTGCACCATTCGTTCGCTCATCACCAAAACAAATGCGGCCCCATCAGAAGTTTGCGATGAGTTACCTGCAGTAATCACTCCCCTCGCTGCAAAAGCAGGTTTCAATTTAGCCAGTGCTTCCAGCGAGGTATCACCACGTGGCCCTTCATCAGTATCAATGACAAAAGATCGCTTTTGCTTTTTCTTTTTCTCATCCAAATAAATCTCTTCAACTGTTATGGGCAGTATCCCAGATTTGAAGTACCCATTCTCAATAGCATGGATAGCTTTTTGGTGAGAGTGGAAGGAGAATTCATCCTGCGTTTCTCTGCTAACTTGGAATTCTTTTGCGACCGCCTCTGCTGTAAGCCCCATGTTGAGATAATAATCGGGCTCATCTGAAGCAATTGAATAGGCAGGAGATGTTTTCCATCCTGCAGCAGGAACCATGCTCATACTCTCTACCCCACCTGCAACAATACATTCAGCAAGTCCAGCTCTGATTTTTGCAGTGGCTATAGCTATTGATTCCAAACCGGATGCACAATAGCGATTAATAGTAATGCCGGGCACTTCAATGCCTAGAGAGCGCGCAGCAATAATCCTTCCCACTTGTAATCCTTGCTCCGCCTCTGGTACAGCATTACCGACAATAACATCATCCACTTGTTTTGGATCAAGAACGGGGACATTTTTCATTAACCCTTTTATCACCTCAATTGCTAAATCATCTGGGCGTGTAAAACGGAACCCCCCTTTTTTTGCTTTGGTAACAGCAGTTCTATAACCTGCTACGATATAAGCTTCTTGCATACTTTAAGCGAATAGTTGTTTATGCAACTTTCTCTATTTCAAATTTACGATGCCCTTTCGTCTCTGCAAACACTTTAGTGCGAACCTTTCTTGAATTATATTTGCCCGCGACATGTACAAACTGATTAGAAAAATTCTTTTCCTTCTCCCTCCCGAAGAGGCTCATCATTTTTCACTTTTTCTATTACAGATTGTTTGCAGCACGCCGCTTACAAGACGTGTATTGCGAAATCTATTTGAACCAACTAACCCTCAATCCGTAAAAATTGCAGGACTGCATTTTAAAAATCAAGTTGGACTGGCTGCTGGATTTGACAAAAATGCTTTGCATCTCCGCGAATTGAGTTGTTTAGGATTTGGACATGTTGAAATTGGAACAGTAACGCCGCAGCCACAACGGGGCAATGAAAAACCTAGGCTATTTAGATTACCAGAAGACCGAGCGTTGATCAATCGCATGGGATTTAACAATGACGGAGTTGTCACCATTGCCCGAAGACTAAAGCATTGGAGAGAAGAAATTCAACCCCGTGTAGATGGCCATCCTGCACTTATCATTGGAGGAAACATTGGTAAAAACAAATCGACACCCAATGAAGAAGCCTGGAAAGACTATGAGTTTTGTTTTGAACGTTTACACCCTTGGGTGGATTATTTTGTAGTAAACGTTAGCTCACCCAATACACCGGGCCTGCGCGCATTGCAGGATAAAAATTTTCTACATAAAATTTTAACCCTGTTACAAGAAAAAAATAAATCTAAAACAAAACCCCGTCCTATCTTTTTAAAAATTGCACCGGATTTAAGTAAGGAGCAAGTTGATGACGTAATTGATCTTGTACTTGCCATTGGCTTAGACGGTTTAGTAGTTAGCAATACCACAATTAGCCGAGAAGGATTAATCACCAATGAAAATACAGTAAGCAGAATGGGGGCCGGCGGTTTAAGTGGCGCGCCTTTAAAAGAAAAAAATACGGCCTTGCTTCGCTATATCCACCAAAAAACTGCTGGGAAAATTCCAATGATTGCATCCGGTGGAATTTTCAATGCAGCGGACGCAAAAGAAAAAGTAGAAGCCGGTGCTTCACTAGTGCAGGTTTGGACTGGATTTATTTATGAAGGACCAGGTATTGCAAAAAATATAGTAGAGACAGGAAATTCAAACTGATTGTTACAATTACAAATTAACAAGCCAGTAAACTGACGGCCACCATACCTGCTGTTTCTGTACGTAGACGAGTAGATCCCAAACTGACAGCAACAAAATTATTTTTCGTAGCTATTTTTAATTCATCATCTGTAAAATCGCCCTCAGGCCCAATACAGATTAAAACATTTTTTTTAGAAGTCGCAGCTAGCAATGAAAGGGGTTGCTTGGCTACATCACTACAAGTTGCGATGTAATGATCCCCATCTTGTAGCTTCCACTTTTCAATCGCACCAAACTCTTGCGGCGTAGCTAAGGTTGGCAGCCATACCTGTCTACTTTGTAATAAAGCACTCTGTAAAATGGATTGCATCCGCTCAAATCTCGCGGATTCCTTTTCAGTTCGATCACATAAAAGTGGTACGATGTTGGTTACTCCTAATTCAGTGACTTTTTCCAATAACCATTCAAATCGATTACGGTTTTTTAATAAGGAAATAGCCAGCGTAACTTGCCTTGAGGATCTTGGAATAGATTGAAGTTGCTGCACTTGTAACCGACAGTGCTTTCGATTGTCGTCAACGATACTTGCTGTAGCTAGTTGTCCTTTCCCATCTGTCAACTCAACAGTATTGCCCATTTTTAGCCGCAACACTTGAATAGCATGCTTGCTATTATCTTCATCTAGTGTAACAGTAATTAAACCAACAAGTGGCTCTGTAATAAAAAAAAGAGGAACAGACATAATCAAATAGGTAAGTCATCCAAATCGTTATCCAATTGATTCATCTTACTGCCCGTTTGAACAAAAACGCGAGCACCCCCTGCCCCATCTTCATCCCGCACAGGCTTCCAATTACCCGGTAAACCAGAAACACCCATTCCGCCACCATCTTCAACAAATTTTTGAATATTAAGTAGTGCACGTAGTTTAATTGTCTCCAATGAACCATTACGATGCTTAGCAATACGCACATGCGTTTCACCTCTGTTATTTTCTCCCATTTCATTTGAGGTGATATCATAATACTCCGGACGATACAAGAACATTACCATATCAGCATCCTGCTCGATAGCTCCAGATTCACGGAGATCACTTAATTGCGGCATCTTCGTTCCATCCTTACCAGCACCGCGCGTTTCTACTGCACGACTTAACTGAGAAAGGGCAATAATTGGAATTCCTAATTCCTTAGCCAATGCCTTTAGGTTTCTAGAGATGTTACTGATTTCCTGCTCTCGATTACTATTGCGTCCATCACCAGTGCCACTCATCAACTGTAAATAATCAATAATCACCATTCCAATGTCATGCTTATTTTTTAGTCGACGACATTTGGCACGTAATTCAAAAATGTTCAATGCAGGCGTATCATCTATAAAAAGGGGTGCTTGTGAAAGTCGCTGCACACCACGAGCATAAAGTTGTTTCATTTCATGCTCTTCCATTTTTCCCCGACTAATTTTTTCAAGCCAGATTTCGCTTTCTGCTGCCAAAATACGTTGTACTAATTGGCTTGCACTCATCTCTAATGAAAAGAAAGCTACAGGTGTGGGCTTGCCTGCCAGCATAGCTGCATTTCTTGCTAAGTTCAATGCAAAGGCCGTTTTACCAACCGCAGGTCGTGCTGCCAAAATAATCAAGTCTGTCTTTTGCCATCCATAGGTAACTCGGTCTAGTGAGGGGAACCCACTTGTGACACCAGTAAGATCTTCATTTTTATTTCTTAGATCTTCAATGCGTTTGACTGTGTTGACGAGGACTGAATCAATTGTTTCAAAATTCTTGCGCAGGTTATTATTCGTAATCTCATAGAGCTTACTTTCTGCATCATCTAATAAATCAAATACATCCGTAGAATCTTCAAAGGCATCATTGATAATTTCACCACTTATCCGAATGAGTTCACGCTGTATAAATTTTTGTAAAATAATACGAGCGTGTGCTTCGATATTAGCAGAAGAAACCACCGCATTGGTTAAGCGGGTAAGATAATAGGCCCCGCCTACAAGATCTAACTCTTCCTTAGTGCGCAATTCCTCAGCAACCGTTAAAA